>QBYI01000009.1 GCA_003282895.1 Pelagibacteraceae bacterium AG-325-F15 | reverse complement strand
ATAACTTTAAATTTGATATTTTGTTTATGAAATTCATCAATTTTACTTATTAAAAAACTTTCTAATAAATTAAATAAATAGTTAATTTCTTTTTTTGGTCTTTTCCAATTTTCAGTAGAAAATGCAAATAATGTTAAAATCTTTATATTATATTCTATTGATCTTTTAATAATTCTTTCAACTGATTTTAAACCAGCTTTATGGCCTGCATTTCTAGATTTTTTATGTTTAATACCCCATCTTCCATTACCATCCATAATAATGGCCACGTGATTAACAGGGTTCATTTTATATTGTCATTATTTCTTTTTCTTTTAAAGAAACCTTTTCATCGACAGTTTTAATGTGTTCATCTGTTATTGTTTGAACATTCTTCTCTGATGATTTTTCATCATCTTCTCCAATTTCTTTTGATTTTAAAAGTTTTTTTAATTCTTCATTTGCTTCTCTTCTAATATTTCTAATTGAAACTTTGCATTTCTCACCAATTGATTTAATGAGTTTTTTTAGTTCTGTTCTTCTTTCCTCGTTGAGCTCAGGCACAGGTAGCCTGATTAATTGACCGTCTATTTGTGGATTTAATCCTAAATCTGATTTTTGTATTGCGGCATCAACAAGTGACACATTGTTAGCATCCCAAACTTGAATATTAATCATTCTTGCTTCAGGTGTTGTTATACTTCCCACCTGATTAATTGGCATCTGTTGCCCATAAACATCTACTTTAACTAAATCTAACATTGCAGCGTTAGCTCTACCGGTCCTTAAGGAAGTAAGTTCTTTTGAGAAGACCTCAATGGCTTTATCCATTTTAAGGCTGTATGATTTTTCATCAAACATTTATTCTCCAATCTTTATTCTATAAAACTCTTTTACTTTTAAGTCATTAATTGAAAGTTCTTTCAAAACATCTTGAACTTTCTTTTTTGGCTCCATTACCCAAGCTTGAGACAATAGTGCATTTTCTTCCTTAAATTTGTTCATTTTACCCATGCTAATTTTTTTTGCAATATCCTCTGGTTTTCCAGAATTTTTTAATTCTTCAGTAACAAGCTCTTGCTCTTTATCAATTATTGATTGGTCAATTAAGCTTGATTCTAATGCTAAAGGATTTGAAGCAGCAATATGCATAGACAATTGTTTTGCAAAAGTTTTAACTGTTTCTGATTTATCTTGAGTTTCTAAAGATACAACAACTGCTAATTTTGCAATATTATCTTTTACAACTGTATGTAAATAATGATTATTTAATGATCCAGAATTTTCAATAGTTTTAGTTTTTCCTATTGTAATTTTTTCACCAATCTTTGCAATTAAAGCAACAATATTATCTTCAACTGTTTCACCATTTGACATTTTCGAACTTTTTAAATCATCAATGTTTGAATTTTTTAAGTTATTTAATTCGCTTAATTCTCTCACAAAGTTTGTAAAATCCTCGTTTTTTGCAACAAAATCTGTTTCACAATTTACCTCTACAACAGATGTTTTGTTTTCATCTCCGCTGACTGCTACAACACCTTCTTTTGCATCTCTAGACATTTTTTTCGAAGCTTTAGAAATACCTTTTACTCTTAATATTTCTATTGCTTTATCTATATCACCACCTGATTCTTTGATTGCAAGGTTACAATCTTTAAAACCAGCGCCAGTAGCTTCTCTAAGTTTTTTTACTTTTTCTATATCACTCATTTTAGTTTAATTTCTCCTTGTCTTTATTAGAAAATTTTTTTTCTAACTTTTCTCTATCTAATTCTTGAATTGTTTTGTCCTGATCATTCCCATTATCTTTATCAGATTTTTCATTTTTTGTTTCGACTGATGGAATTGAACTTTTTGCATTATTAATAGTTTCTTTTATTAAATTACAATATAGATCAATTGCTCGTCTAGCATCATCATTACCTGGAATTGGATAATCGATGTTATCAGGATTTGAATTACTATCCAAAATTGCAATTATTGGAATTCCTAGTTTTACAGACTCTGCAATAGCTAAAGACTCATAATTTGTATCAATAATAAAAACTAAATCTGGAGTTTTTTTCATTTCAGCGATACCACCCAAAGATCTTTCAAGTTTATCTTTTTTAACACTCATTTTTAAAAGTTCTTTTTTGGTGAAACCTCTATTTTCAGATGCCAAAGCAGTTTCATATTTCTTCATTTTTTTAATAGAACCAGAAATTGTTCCCCAGTTAGTAAGCATACCGCCTAGCCATCTATAGTTTACAAAGTATTGATCTGTCTCTTTAGCAACTTCAGCAATAGCTTCAGATGCTTGTTTTTTTGTTGATACAAATAATATTTTTCCGTTATTTGCTATTGTATTATAAACTTTTTCGAGCGCTACTTTTGTTAGCTCCAAAGTTTGTGTTAAATCAATAATATGAATTGAATCTCTTTTTCCAAAAATGTATTTTTTCATTTTTGGGTTCCATCTTAAGGTTTTATGTCCAAGATGAACGCCTGCTTCTAATAATTGTTGTATTGTTATTTCTGGTATTTTCATATTTATTCCCGGTTAAGCCACCACAGTAATTTCCAATTAAGGACCGGAGGTATAAAACCAACAACTGTGTGCGTGTTAATTTAATTGATGAAGTATTTACTAAGAATATGATAATTTAACAAGGCTTTTTTTAATTAATAGTGCTTGAAATTTCCATTTTTCTAAGACGATTTAGCGATTTCCTATCTAAATTTCTTGAGTTTTTAAGCCTAAATTTTAATGTTTTTTCGGCAATAGTCATATTAATGCTCACAATCGTTTTGCCATCTTCTTGTAATATTTTTGAAATTTCATCTACTTCTATTTGAGATTTTACATCAAAAGACACCTCATTAATTGGACTACTAAAGAGTTCTTTTAAAGATCCAATTTTTTGTACATTAATACGTTTAAATCTATTTTCATCATTAGAAATATTTTTAATAACAGTTAATATAAGAGAATTGCCTTCTTTTAAAATTTCACGATTTAATTCTAATATGTCAGAAAATATAAACAGCTCAAAAACACTATTTAAATCTGTTAATTTTAAAACAGCATATGCGTTTCCTTTTGCAGTTTTTCTTTCTTGAACTTTTAATAAAGTTGCAGCAATATTTGCATCTTTAATTTCATCATTAGAATTAAAATTAGAATAATCTTCTATTTTATAGTCATCAAAAATTTCAGTAAACTGATTTAAAGGGTGATCTGAAATAAAAAATCCAACAGCTTCAAACTCTTTTGATAGTCTTTCCTCAAACTTCCAATCTTCAATATCATTAATAATATCATTTTGTGAGGTTTCATCTTCTGAAAATAAATCGATTTGATTTGCTATTTTATTATCAAATATATTTTTTGTTTTAATAATAAAATTTGGAATTGAATTAAAAAGTGAATGACGATTATCATTTAAATTATCAAAAGCTCCTGCTTTTACTAATCCCTCTAATTGTAATTTATTCATATCTTTTGGGTTAACTCTTTTCAAGAAATCATTGATAGAATCAAATTTACCATTTTCTAATCTTTCTTTTACAACATTAGATATAGCTTCATAACCAACTGCTTTAATGGCACCAAGTGCATAATAAAATTTATCCCCTTCTGTCCTGAAGTCTGCATAGCATTCATTAATATTAGGTCTTGTAACTTTAATATTTAATCTTTTTAATTCTTCATAAAATTCACTTAATTTATTTTGATTAGAAATATCCATTGTCATTGAAGCAGCAATAAATTCTTTAGGATAATAAGTTTTTAAAAATGCTGTTTGATAAGAAATAATTGCGTAAGCAGCTGCATGACTTTTATTAAAGCCATATTCTGCAAAAGGTTCTATCTTTAAAAAAATTCCAGCAGCAACATCTTTAGCTATCCCATTATCTACGGCTCCAGCAATAAAACCTTGTTTTTGTTTTTCTAATTCAGCTCTTTTCTTTTTACCCATAGCTCTTCTTAAAAGATCAGCTTGGCCTGCAGTAAAACCTGATAATTTTTGTGCAATTTGCATTACTTGTTCTTGATAAATAATTACACCATACGTTGGTTTTAAAATATCTTCTAAAAGTGGATGTAAGTAATCTGGTGTTTGTCTTCCATGCTTACAATCGTTATAAGTTGGAATATTACTCATTGGTCCAGGCCTATAAAGAGCTACTAAAGCAATAATGTCCTCAATATGGTTAGGTTTCATTTGTACTAATGCCTCTCTCATACCAGCACTTTCAACCTGAAATAACCCAACAGTATTTCCACTAGATAAGAGATCAAAAACTTTTTGATCTTCATAACTAATATTTTCAATGTCAAAATTTTTATCGGTTTTTCTTACTAATTTTTGAGTATTATTAATTACAGTTAGTGTTTTAAGACCTAAGAAATCAAATTTTACCAATCCAGCATTTTCTGCTGAATACATGTCAAATTGTGTAGAAGGTAATAATAAATCTGATGAGGCATCCTTATATAGAGGCACAACTTCGGTAAGCTTTTTATCTGCTATAACCACTCCTGCTGCATGGGTTGCAACATTTCGATTTAAACCTTCCAATTTTAGAGAAAGATCTGTTAATTTTTTAACTCTTGGATCTTCATTTATTAATTTTTGTAATCTTGGTTCACCTGAAATACATTGGGTTAATGTTTGAGGTCTAGAAGGATCAAAAGGTATCATTTTAGAAATACTATCTACAAATCCATATGGTAAACCTAGCACTCTTCCAACATCTCTAATAACCATTCTAGCTTTTAATTTTCCAAATGTAATTATATGAGCGACACTATCTTGATATTTTTTTGTTAAATATTCAAAAACTAAATCCCTTTTTTCCTCACAAAAATCTATATCAAAATCAGGCATCGAAATACGATCAGGATTTAAAAATCTTTCAAAAATTAAATTAAATTTAATTGGATCAACATCCGTAATTGAAAGGCACCATGCAACTAATGAACCAGCACCAGATCCTCTACCAGGTCCAACTGGAATATCATTATTTTTTGCCCATTTAATATAGTCAGAAACAATAAGAAAATAACTAGAGTATTTCATTTCAATTATGATTGATAATTCATGATCTAATCTATCTTTGTAGTATAGATAATTTTTGTCATTATCTAATTCATTATCTTTTATTCCAAAAATTTTATTAAATTTAATTTTTAAACCGTTTAATGAATCTTTTTTTAAAAGATCATCAGCATTTCCACCTTTTTCAGAACTTATATTTGGTAAAATAGGGTTTGAAAATTGAGGTCTAAAATTACATCTTAAAGGAAAATTATAATTATTTTCCAAAGCTTCTGGTAAATCTGAAAATAATTCCGACATTTCAGAATTACTTTTAAAATAATGTTGATTGCTAAAGCGCTTTCTATTTTTTTCGTTAATGTAAGTTTTGTTTCCAATGCAAATTAATGCGTCGTGAGCTTCGTGCATATCTTGATTAATATAAAACACTTCATTTGTAGCAATAATAGGGATTTTTAATTCCAATGATTTTTTTAAATTAAATTTTTCAAATCCTAATTCATTTTGATCATTATGACGTTGTATCTCAATATAAAATCTGTCACCAAATATTGAATTAAGTTTCTTATATAAATCATGTATTTCACTAAATTTACCTTTATTAAACAATTCACCAAATAATCCAAATGTTGTACCTGAAAAAATTGCTACACCTTCAGTATTTTCCAACAAATTATCAAAATCGACATGCGGATCAGAAAGCTCATCGTTTTCAAGAAATGATAGAGACGAAAGTTTAATTATTTTTTTATAGCCTTTCTCATTTAAAGAAAATAAAGGAAGTAAGCCAACACTATCACCAAATTTAAAATTAATTTGAGTTCCTATAATTGGTTGTGTTCCAACTTTAGAAATTTTTTCAGCAAATTCTAGTGCACCACAAAGATTTGAGGTGTCACAAAGGGCCAAAGATTTAATTTTATTTGATTTAGAAAAATCTTGTAAATCATCAATTTTAACAGCACCTTCACATATAGAATATTGAGTATGAATTTTAAGATGATTAAAGTTTTGAATTGAAGACTCAGCCATGTGAAGGTTTTATATTACCATCACTCATCTCCAATAGTAAATCTGCTTTATTAGCAAAAAATCTATTGTGAGTTGCAAATATTATAAGCCTATTTGGATTTTTTTGACCTTTTAAAAGTTGAAAAATTTCTTTTGCTGTATTTAAATCTAGACTGCCAGTTGGTTCGTCTGCAAGAATAATTTCTGGGTCATTGATAATAGCTCTTGCAATCGCAACTCGTTGTGACTCACCACCGGATAATTGGGAAGGAAAATGATTTAATCTGTTTGATAAACCAATCTTTTTTAATAAATTTTCTGCTTTTGACATTGCCAAGTCTTTATTATTGTTCATAGATAGATTAGCTAAATAAACATTTTCTAGAGCTGTAAAATCAGGCAGCAAATTATTTTGTTGATAAACAATACCAATATTTTTAGCTCTAAAGATATCATTCATATTTTTGTTGTTAAAATTAATCTGATAATTACTGAATTTAACAGATCCAAGAGAAGGTCTATCAATCAAAGAAATTATATTAAGTAATGTAGATTTACCAGATCCAGAAGGACCCATTAAAGCATAAACTTTTCCTTTATGGAAATCATATGATAAATTTTTTAATACTTTAATTTTTCTATCAATATTAAAATTTTTAGAAATATTTTTTAATTGAAGATAATTATTCATATTTCAACGCTTTAATTGGATCTAGTCTAGCAGCTTTAAATGCTGGAAAAATTGACACAATTATTGTTATTAGTATTGAACAAATTGATATCAATAATATTGATGTAGGATTAATTTCTGAAGGCATTTTACTAAGGAAATAAATTTCCTCAGGAAATAAACTGATATTAAAAGTTGAACTTAGAAATTGTCTTAAATTCTCTATATATAGTGAAAAAATTACACCTAAAAAAATTCCAAATATAGTAGCTGATGTACCAATTAATACTCCAATTAGAAAAAAGATTTTAATAATTGATTTATTTAAAACACCAATTGATTTTAAAATAGCAATATCACGTGTCTTATTTTTAACTAAAATTGTCAAACCAGAGATTATATTAAAGGCTGCAACAATAATTATTAGTGATAATATTATAAACATTACATTGCGTTCAACTTTTAAAGCTGAAAATAATGACTTATTGATATCAGCCCAAGTGTAAATAAATTCTTGATCAAAAATTTCTTGCACAATTTGTTTTTGAGTTTCAATATTATTTGGATTTTTTAAATAGATTTCTAAGTTTCTATCTTTTTTTTCAAAGCCAAAAAAATCATCAAGAGTGTCTAAGTTAATTAAAGCTATGTTATTATCAAAATCAGCTAACCCACTGTTAAAAATTGAATGGACTTTAAAAGTTTTTTGTTTAGGCATGCTACCTATAATAGTCTCAACTCCAGATGGGGACATCAGTGTAATCTTATCCCCAATTTTAAGATCTAAACTAAAACTCAATTCATTACCTATCGATATAGAATTTTCGTCTAAATGAGATCTTATCCCTTTAAATTTTTTATTTTTTATAATTGTTAATTTTGAGAAATCGTCACTTTTATATCCTCTTAAAACAATTCCTTTTGATGTATTATTTTTCAAAATAATCGCTTCACCCGAATTGCTAAAAATAATATTATCACTAATGAGTTTGAGATTATTGTTCTTTAGTTTGTTTTGATTAATACCGTTTTCTTCATAAGACTTAACAGTTATATGCGAGTTAAATCCAACAATCTTGTTAATTAGTTCTGTTCTAAAACCATTCATAACCGACATAACTATAATTAAAACAGCAACACCTAAACTAATACCTATGAATGAAAAAATTGAAATAATATTTAGAAAGCCATCTTTTTTTCTAGCTTTTAAAAATCTAAAAGTAATTTCTTTTTCTAACGTAGAAATCAATTTGAAGCTTTTTGTTTTGTTATAATTTCAATTATTTCCTCTAATGATAAATTTTGAGTTTCACCACCAGGTTCTTTAAATTCTAAAAGATCACCGTCTGATTTTTTTCCAATAATTATTTGGTATGGAGCACCAATTAAGTTCATTTTTTTTATTTTTGACGAATAGTTTTCTTCTGTATCATCTATAATTGCTTCAATATTATTTTTAATTAATTCAGAATTGATTTTATTTGCTTTTTCGAGAGTTGAGTTGTCATTTTTATTTATCATTGGAATTAAGGCTATATCATATGGAGCAACAGACAATGGCCATTTCATGATTTCATTTTTATCATCATATTTAGCCTCAATAATAGCTCCAACTAATCTTGAAACTCCAATTCCATAAGAACCCATTTTAACAAAATCTTTTTTTCCACCTGGAAGGTCTACAGCAGTATCCATTGCTTTTGAGTATTTATCACCAAAATAAAATATATGCCCTACCTCTATACCTTTAGTAATTAATCTGTTTTCTTCAGTAACCATTTTTTCAAATTCATCTTTATTAAATTTTTCATCAGTTACAGAATAAAATTGCTCATATTTTTTTCTCATATTTTCAAGGGATAATTTTTCTAATTCTGTATCATCATTAGTTAAATCAAATATTCTTTTATCAGTAAAAATTTTACTTTCTCCTGTATCAGCTAAAATTATAAATTCATGTGATAAATTTCCACCTATTGGTCCAGTATCAGCTGCCATTGGAATAGCTGTTAAAGATAATCTTTTAAATGTTCTTAAATAAGATAAGAAAAATTTATTATATGAGAAAAAAGCATCTTCATCTGTAACATCAAATGAATATGCGTCTTTCATATAAAATTCTCTTCCTCGCATAATTCCAAATCTAGGTCTAATCTCATCTCTGAATTTCCATTGTATATGGTAAAGTAGTTGTGGTAATGATTTATAAGATTTAAAAGATGATCTAAATATTTCAGTTACTTGTTCTTCATTAGTTGGTCCATAAAGCATCTCTCTATTTTGACGATCTTTAATCCTAAGCATTTCCTCACCATAATCATCATACCGGCCACTTTCTTTCCAAATTTCACTTGATTGGATTGTTGGCATTAAAATTTCTTGAGCACCAATTTTATCTTGTTCCTCTCTAACAATTTTTTCAATCTTTTTCATTACTTTAAAGCCAAGTGGCAACCATGAGTAAATACCAGCTGAAGCTTGTTTAATCATTCCAACCCTTAACATTAATTGATGAGATTTTATTTTAGCCTCTGAAGAGTTATTTTTTAAAATTGGGATAAATGATTTTGATAAAAGCATTTTAGTTAATAATATTTCTTAAATTTAAGTAATCATATTTCATCAATACATAAATTATTACGAAAATAATGCTTGTTATACCAGTACAATAAATAAACTTTTTTAACATTTTTGGATTTTCTGGTGATCCTGGATCTTCTCCTTCAATTTTAACTGTTTTTGTTCTATTTACATCTATTGGTAAGATAGCGAAAAATACAATCCACCATATAATTATATAAATGATGGCTAAACCAGTAATACTCATTAAATTCGAACTAAATTAATATTTGTAAATGGTTTTTTTCCAGTTTTTTCTTTAGAAAACTTTCTACATGCTATTTTTAGAGCATCGATTAAATTGTGCTCTTGTTGTCTGCTTCCCATTTTAAAAGATCTCGTTATCTTTTCTATCTCATATTCAAGTCCATAGTCAAATTCGTCTTTATCATATACAGGCAAACCTCTGTAAGAAAGAACAGGATTATTATGAATATTTCCTTTTGGAGTAATCATAATAGTTATTTCCATATAACCATTTGCACTAAGATTTTTTCTATCTTTAATCGATTGTGAGTCACCATCAACACTTATACTTCCATCAAGGTATAATCTTCCACTTGGTGCCTTATCGTATACTTCCGGCCTTTCTCCAGGAAATAATTTAACTATATCGCCATTTTCAACCTGAACAGGATGCGGAACTTGCATTTCTTTTGCAAAATTTATGTGTTCAATCATATGTCTATGTTCACCATGAACAGGTATTACACAATTGGGTTTTACCCAATTATACATATCTTTAAGGTCTTCTCGATTTGGATGTCCTGAAACATGAATAAAATCTGTTTCTTCTGAAATTACCTCTATACCATCTTTAACTAATTGATTATGAAGTTTATATAACTTTTTTTCATTACCAGGAATAATTTTTGAAGAAAAAATAACTGCATCACCCTCTTCTATAAATACATCTGGATGCACGTAGCTTGAAATTCTCATCATAGCACCCATTGGCTCACCTTGACTACCAGTACACAAATAAACAATTTTTTCTCTAGAAAAGTTTTTGGCTTCTCTTGCGTCTATTGGTTCAATAGTATTTTTTAAATAACCACATTGCTTAGCCGCTTTATAAATACGGTGCATAGACCTTCCAACCAAAGAAATTTGTCTTCCTGTTTGTTCTGCACAATAAAAAGCTGTTTCCATTCTCGCAACATTAGATGCAAATGAGGTGATGATAATTCTTTTTTTTAAACGTGTCATTACGTTAAGTAAATTTTTTCTAACGTCTAATTCAGAACCAGATCTTCCTGCGCTAAAAACATTAGTTGAGTCACAAATCATTGCAAGTACACCTTCTTCACCTATTTGCTTCAATCTTTCTTGATTAATTTTATCTCCAACTAATGGATTAGGATCTACCTTCCAATCACCAGTATGAAGAATAGATCCTACAGGTGTTTTTATTTTTAAACCATTTGGTTCTAAAATTGAATGAGTGAGAGTTATATATTCAATTTCAAAAGGATCTAAAGTTACTTTCCCATTTAGCTCAACAATTTTAAGATCTTTTGTAATATCTATTTGTTTTTCTCTAAATTTTTCTTTTATAAGAACTGCTGTAAATGGTGTTGCAAAAATTTTGCACTTTAATTGAGGCCACAAATGAGCTATTGCTCCAATGTGATCCTCATGTGCATGGGTTAAAATTATTCCAAGTAAATTATCCTTTCTTTCTACAATAAAACCTGGATCTGGATAAATTAAATCAACCCCAGGAATTGTGTCATCAGCAAATGTAACGCCTATGTCCACCATAATCCATTTATGGTCGCTGGGTTGGCCATAACCAAACAAGTTCATGTTCATGCCTATTTCGCCTGATCCACCTAGTGGACAAAATAATAATTCATCTTTCATTTTATTTGATTAATTTTGTGATCTTTACAAGTCCGTTGATAGTAATATTTTTGTTATGATTAACTTTCGTTTTTATTGAATTTTTAAATAATTCAGAAAATCCCCCAGTAATAATTACTTTAAAAGATTTTCTAGACTCTTTCTTAATTAAATTAATGATATTGTCAATTAAACCAGCATAACCCCAAAAAAAACCCGATCTAACAGCTGAGATTGTATCTCTACCGATAACATTTTTTATTAATTTTAGATTAATTTTAGGGATTAAAGTTGCTTTGTCTGACAAAGTATTTAAAGAAAGTCTAATGCCAGGAGCAATTATTCCACCTGTATAAGTATTTTTTATAAGTACGTCAAATGTTGTAGCAGTACCAAAATCAAGAATTATAAAATTATCTTTATTATTCATTAAACTTATTGCATTAGTAATTCTGTCTGATCCAACTTGTTTATAATTAACTTTAATTTTAATTAAAGATTTTAGATCTAAATTTTTAACTTCATAACATTTTACTTTTGTTTTTTTAAATAAATATTTCTTAATTAAATTAAAAGATTTTGGAACAACACTGCAGAATAATATCTTTTTTATTTTCTTATAGTTTATTTTTAAATTTTTAAAATTTTTTTCTAATTTTTTTTTATTTATATCCTTAGTTGAAAAAATTATCTTTTTAAGAATTTTATTCTTTTCAGATACCAAGCAAAGTTTGGTTTCACTATTTCCGATATCACCTAATAAATACATTTACAATCAACTCATTTTATAATTTGTTTTATACATTTTAGACAAGTTTTTTTCAAAAGCTTCTTTTAAATCATTTTCAAAATTTTTTTTATTAATAAGTTTATCTGTTAATTCATATAAATTTGTTGTTGGATAATTTTCAATTTTAGGACTTTTTATTAAATTAATACCTATACCAATAATAAGAAAACTTTTGTCCGATATTGATATAATTTCTTGCAGAATTCCACTTATCTTTTTTTTATCTATTAATAAATCATTTGGTTTTTTAAATACAATTTTCTGTTTACAATATTTATTTAATATCCTTTTGACTAATAAACAATTAATTTTAGTTAAGGTTGATAAAGACGTATTAATATTTTTAAGTTCGTGAAAAAAGCTTACAAACAAATTCCCTTTATATGAAATCCATTTGTTTCCATACTGACCCTTGCCACTTAATTGAGTATCAGAAATAACCATACCATATTGTAAATTTGTATTTTTAATAATTCGAATTGCTGTGTCGTTTGTACTTTTAACTTTTTTAAAATTAAATTTTTTAAATTTCATTAAATAATATTAATTCTTGATACAACGTCAATTAACTGACTTGGAAAAATGAAGTAAAGTAGAATTAATATTGTTGAAAAAGTAAGTGAAAATTTTAACCAGATGCTATGATCTTCGTCATACTTTTCTTTTTCTTCATCAAAATAAATAATCTTTATTATTCTTAAATAATAAAATGCAGCGACTACAGTTGATAGTAAACCTACTACAGCCAAGAAGAACATAGATTGCTCTATTACAGCTTTAAAAATATAAAATTTAGCAAAAAAACCAGCTAATGGTGGAATACCAGCCAATGAAAAGAGAATTGCAAGCAAAGATAAAGATAATAAAGGATGATTTTTAGATAGTCCTGAAAGATCTTCTATATTCTCATAATATTTATTATTTCTTTTTAACATTAATAAGCATGAAAATAGAGCTAAATTCATAATTATATAAATAGATATATAAACGATAGAACTCTGTATTCCTTCATTTGTCCCAGTTGCTAATCCAGCTAATGTATAACCAATATGTCCAATAGAACTATAAGCTATAAGTCGTTTTATATTAGTTTGACCGATAGCAGCTATAGCTCCAAAAAGCATTGAAGCAATTGATAAGAAAACTATTATCATTTGCCACTGATCTATTAAATTTAAAAAAGGTACGTAGAGGAATCTAATGAATACTGTTAGGGCTGCAATTTTTGGTACCATTGTAAAAAATAAAGTAACAGATGTAGGTGATCCTTGGTAAACATCTGGTGCCCACATATGAAAAGGAACAGCAGAAATTTTGAAAGCTAATCCAACAAGGATAAATACTATTCCAAATGTTAAAACATATTCGTCTGAATTAAGTTGATTTGAAATTATGTCAAAATTTGTTGATCCTGAAAATCCATATATTAATGAACAGCCATATAAAAGTAATCCTGACGATAGTGCACTTAAAACAAAATATTTTAATCCTGCTTCAGAAGATTGTAATTGATCTCGATTAAAAGTAGCTAACACATAAAGTGCCAAAGATTGCAATTCTAGACCCATATAGAAAACAATTAAATCATTTGAACTAATCATAACCATCATACCTAAAACAGAACTCAGTATTAAAACAGGATATTCAATTTTAAATAATTTAAATGTTTTAAGATAATTTGTAGAAATAGTTAAAACTAAAAAAGCTCCGAGTAGAGTTATGATTTTCATCAATGAAGACATATGGTCTATTACAACACTGTCTTTAAATAAAGTAACACGATCAATAGCAAAAGTTTCATTAATTGTTATTACTGTAGTTATTAAAAGTATTAACTGAGAAATGTTAAAAACAAGTTTAGAACTTTCTTTTTTAAAAACTCCTAAAACTAATAGAAACATAATTGAAAGTGCAATAAATATTTCAGGTAATATTAAATTAAAATTTTCCATATTATTTAATTAGTAAATTTTTATTATACATATCAATCAAATCATTGACCGAGACTTCAATTGTGTTAATTAAAGGATCAGGATAAAATCCAAAATACAAAGTAGGTATAGCTAAACAAGTTAATATAAAATACTCAGATCTATTTAGATCGGTCATAGATTTTAAATCTGAATTAATTAATTTTCCAAATACAACTCTTTTATAAAGCCAAAGCATATATGCAGCACCTAAGATTACTCCTATACTTGCCAAAACAGCTACAAGGAAATTATCTTTAAATACGCCCATTAAAATTAAAAATTCTCCTACAAATCCGCTTGTACCTGGCAATCCAAGAGCAGCAAGAGTAAAAATCATAAATAATATTGAATATTTAGGAATAATTGTAACAATACCACCATATGAGCTAATTAATCTAGAATTCATTCTATCGTAAACAACTCCAACACATAAGAATAAAGCTGCAGAAACTAATCCATGACTAATCATTTGAATAATACTTCCTTCAATACCCTGTTGTTGAATAGTAAAAACTCCTAAAGTTACAAAACCCATATGAGATACAGAAGAATAAGCTATAAGTTTCTTCATATCTTCTTGCATTAAAGCAATTAATGAGGTGACGATAATTGCAATAACACTTAAGGCATAAATTAAAGGCGTGAAAACTTCTGATGCAACTGGAAAAAGACCTAAAGAAAATCTAATGAATCCATAGCCAGCCATTTTTAATAATATTGCTGCAAGTAAAACTGATCCCGCTGTAGGGGCTTCAACGTGAGCATCGGGTAACCAAGTATGGACAGGCCACATTGGTGTTTTAACTGCAAATGAACTAAAAAAAGCTAACCATAATAAGTTTTGATATTTGGCATCAATTCCTAATTCGTATAGTTTGATGACGTCTGTAGTACCTGATATCCAGTAAATTGAAATAATTGCAACTAACATTAAAACTGAACCTAACAAAGTATATAGAAAGAATTTAAATGCTGAATAAACCCTTCTAGGTCCACCCCAAATACCAATTATTAAAAACATAGGAATTAAACCTGCTTCGAAGAATAAGTAAAAGACTACTAAATCAAGAGCACAAAAAACTCCTATCATGAAACTTTCCAATATTAATATTGCTATAAGAAAATCTCTTAATCTTTTTTTAACTGAGTTGTTTACAGAAATAATACAAAGTGGTGTAATAAACGTAGTTAATATGATGAATAAAATTGAAATACCATCAACGCCTACTTTATAATTAATAAATCCTTCAATCCAAGTTCTATCCTCAATAAATTGAAAGTTAGATGTGGATTGATCAAAAGAAACCCATAAATAAATAGAAATTAGAAAATTAACAGATGTAGTAAAAAGAGAAACATATTTAGCTGTTGAGTTGTTTCCTTCTTTGTCTTTAGTAAAGAATAAAAATAAAGCACCAATAGTTGGTAATAAAATTAAAGAAGATAAAATTGGAAAATTCATTATCTAACGATTAAAAAAGTTAATAAAGCCGAAAATCCTAATAGCATTACAAATGCATATTGATAGATAAAACCACTTTGAAATTTATTTGCTTTAATTGAACATTTTTTAATAAAGGATGAAATTCCATCAGGTCCAAATCCATCAATTAACTTTCCATCACAGAATTTCCAAAAAAATAATCCTAATTTTTTTGAAGGTTTGATGATTGTGACCTCATAAAATTCATCAAAATACCACTTATTTACTAGAAATTTATATAGAGGCCTATTCATGTTTGCGATTTCTTCAGGTAATTTTTTGTTTTTTACAAATAAATAAAAAGCTATTGGTATAGACATTAGTACTAAACAAGGTGTTAAAAGTAAAAACCAAGTAGGTGGATGTTCTTTACTAAGTGGTTCTAAAAATTTGATAGATTCAGCCCAAAAGTAATTACCACCACCATGTCCAATAAATAAGTCTTTAAATAAGAAGCCAGCAAAAATTGCACCAATAGATAATATTACCAAAGGTATTAACATTACTAATGGTGACTCGTGTGTTTCTTCTATTTTAACTTCTTTATTGTTGTATTCTCCATGAAAAGTTTTGAAAACTAATCGCCATGAATAAATTGAAGTTAAAAAAGCAGTAAAAATTCCAATACCAGCTGCATAATAACCTGTTGTATTTCCTCTAAGATAAGCAAATTCTATAATAGCATCTTTAGAATAAAATCCTGATAAAAATGGAAATCCTGTGAGAGCAAGAGTTCCTATTATCATTAAAGCATAGGTGTAAGGTAATTTTTTCCAAACACCTCCCATATTATTTATATCTTGCTCATCTCTAAAAGCATGTATTACAGAACCAGAGCCTAGAAATAATAAAGCCTTAAAAAAAGCATGAGTAAATAAATGAAACATTGCAACATTGTAAGCACCTACACCTGCTGCAAAAAACATATATCCAAGCTGACTGCAAGTTGAGTAAGCAATAATTTTTTTTATATCTGTTTGAACTAATGCAACTGTTGCAGCAAAAAAAGCTGTGGTCATTCCTACGACTGTAATTAAATTTAATATCAATGGAGAGTACTCATAAATAGGTGAACATCTTACAACTAAAAAAACGCCAGCCGTTACCATTGTAGCTGCATGAATTAAAGCTGATACAGGAGTTGGACCTTCCATTGCATCTGGTAACCAAGTATGAAGTAAAATCTGAGCAGATTTACCCATTGCACCTATGAATAAAAATAAGCAAATCAAATCAATAGCTTTAACTTCAAAACCTAAGAATGATAATTTTTGATCTATTACAGTTGGAATTTGTTGAAATACTTCTGAGTAATTAACCGTTCCAAATAAGTAAAAAATTAAAAATATCCCTAAGGCAAAACCAAAATCACCTACTCTATTCACTACAAATGCTTTAATTGCAGCTGCATTTGCACTTTCTTTTTTAAACCAAAATCCAATTAAGAAATACGAACATAAACCAACACCTTCCCATCCAAAAAATAATTGTATAAAATTATCTGATGTCACTAACATCAACATTGCAAATGTAAACAATGATAGATATGCCATAAACCGTGGTTTATGTGGATCGTGAGACATGTAACCAATAGAATAAATATGAACCAAAGAGGAAACTGATGTTACAACAACTAACATAACCGCTGATAATGGATCAATTAGCATTGACCAATTTACGTCTAGTGATCCTGAATTAATCCAAGTAGCAATTATAATATTTTCTTCATATTGATTAACAATTACTTGATATAAAACAAAAATAGATAACAGTGCTGATATCGATACAAGTAAACTAGTAACAATTTCTGAATTTCTGTCACCAATCATTTTTCCAAAAAAACCAGAAATTATTGATGCTATTAAAGGAAGAAATAAAATTGAAATTTCCATATTACCCTTTTAATTTATCTATTTCTTCGACACGTATAGTCCCAGAGTTTCTGTAATAAACCACTATAATTGCTAGACCAATAGCTGCTTCAGCTGCTGCAACTGTTAATATAAATAGTGTAAAAACTTGTCCAGCAAGGTCACCCAAAAAAATAGAAAACGCAACTAAATTTATATTAACTGCAAGTAATATTAGCTCGATACTCATTAATATTACAATAATATTTTTTCTATTAAGAAAAATTCCAATTATTCCAATTGAGAATATAATTGCCCCTAGTGTTAAATAATGTCCCAAACCAATTTCAGTCATCAATTTTAACTCCTTTATTGGTTTCAACCTCAACAATCTGAACTCCCTCAGATCTCTCTCTTGATATTTGTTTTAGATAACTTTGAGTTTTAACACCTTCTCTTTTTCTAAAAGTTAAAACTATTGCACCAACCATCGCTACTAATAAAATCATCCCACTAATTTGGAAGATATGAATGTAATCAGTATATAAAATTTGGCCAATTGAGTGAGTATTACTTAAATTAAAATTTGTCATTGAATTATTTAAATCAAATAAATCTGGTTTATATTTCCAACCACCAATGACAATTATTAATTCAAAAAATATAAGTGTACTTATAATTAATCCAACAGGAATATGTCTTGAGCTTTCTTTCGATGCAAACCATTGGTTTTTTTGTTGTGCAACATTTAACATCATTACAACAAATAAAAATAAAACAGCAACTGCACCAACATAAACAATTAACATTATCATGCCCAAAAATTCTGCACCTATCATAATGAACAAACATGAAATACTAATAAAATCTAAAATTAAAAAAAAAACTGAATGAACTGTGTTTTTTGATGCTGTTACCATTACTGCAGAAACGATTGCAATAAATGAAAATATATAAAAGAATATTGCGTGGGCGATCATTTACTTATCTGTATGGATTGTCAGCTTTAATATTTGCTGCTAAAACATTCTCCCATCTGTCACCATTATCTAATAGTCTCTCTTTTGTGTAATATAGTTCTTCTCTCGTTTCTGTTGAAAATTCAAAATTTGGACCTTGAACAATAGCATCAACAGGACAAGACTCTTCACATAAACCACAATAAATACATTTCATCATATCTATATCGTATCTAGTGGTTTTTCGACTACCATCTTCTCTAGCCGCTGATTCAATTGTTATTGCTTGAGCTGGACAAACGGCTTCACATAATTTACATGCTATACATCTTTCTTCTCCATTTGGATATCTTCTAAGAGCATGTTCACCTCTAAATCTTGGACTTATTTTTCCTTTTTCAAATGGATAATTAATAGTTTTTTTTGATTTAAATAATTCTTTAGTTGCAATGAACAAACCTCCAAGAAAGTCAGTCATAAATATTGTTTTAAAGAGTCTTGATAATTTCATAATTAATTTGTTGGTAAAAGATTGAAAAAAAATAAATAACTTGCAGTAAGTACGACCCATATTAAAGATAGAGGTAAAAAAACTTTCCAGCCAAGTCGCATTAACTGATCATATCTATATCTTGGAACTATAGCTTTCACTAAAGCAAATAAAATAAAGAGGAATAAAATTTTTAATATTAACCAAAGTGCACCTGGAACTAATGTAAAAGGATAAATGTCTATAGGAGACATCCATCCACCTAAAAATAATATTGCACCCATTGCACACATTAATAAAATATTTGCGTATTCCCCTAGCCAAAACATTGCATACATCATTCCCGAATATTCAGTTTGATATCCTGCGACTAATTCTGCTTCAGCTTCTGGTAAATCAAATGGTGGTCTATTTGTTTCAGCTAAAGCTGAAATAAAGAAAATAACAAACATTGGGAATAATGGAATTACAAACCACAAATTTTTCTGAGCTTCAACAATATCATTTAAATTTAATGATCCTACGCAAAGTAAAACATTAATAATAATTACACCTATCGATACTTCGTAAGATACCATTTGGGCTGCAGATCTAATTGCACCTAAAAAAGGATATTTTGAGTTAGATGCCCAGCCACCCATTATTATTCCGTAAACACCCAATGACGAAACTGCAAATAAATATAAAATACCGACATTGATATCTGCTAAAACTTGTGTGGCACTAAAAGGTATTACAGCCCAAGCTATTAAGGCTAATGTCATAGTTACAATTGGAGCTAAAATAAAGATTATTTTATTTGAACTTGATGGAATAATAATTTCTTTAAATATATATTTTAAAGCATCAGCAAGTGATTGGAGCAATCCGAATGGACCAACAACATTTGGACCTTGTCTTTTTTGCACAAAAGCCCATACTCTTCGATCAAGCCAAACTATCATAGCAACAGATACGAGTACTGGAACTAATAAAAATAAAATCTTATACACCTCTTGAAATATTATATTTAAATATTCCATTTATCCTTCTGTCCCTGTAGATTTAAGATTTAGCCTAGAATTATTACACTCTATCATTGTTTTTGATGATCTAGCTATAACATTTGAAAAGAAATAATCCTTAATTTGAATTTTTAATAACTCATCTCTAAATTTTTCATTTATTTTATTATTTAAAATTTTATTATTTGAATTTGTAGATCTATTTTTTTTTTGTAAATTAAGATAATTAAACATACTACTTTCCAGTTCATCTTTATCACTAAATAATTTTTTATTATTCATAATTTCAGATAATTCATTAATGATTAACCAGTCTTCTTTGGCTTCTCCTGGAGGATATGAAGCTTTAAATGCTTTTTGTAATTTCCCCTCTAGATTTGTAAAATAACCATCTTGTTCTGTGTACGCAGAGCCTGGTAATATAATATCTGCTATTTCTGCTCCTTTATCACCATGACTACCTTGGTAAATTATAAATTCATCTTTTTTTTGAAAATCTAAATTATCTTGACCAACTAAATATACAATTTCAAATTTGTGTTCTTTCAAATCCTTTAATAAGTTATTGTCATTTGTAATTCCTAAATCGTAACTTCCAACTGTTGATGCATCACATGAAAGTATATTAAGAGAATTCCAATTGTCATTTATTTTATTATTTTCTGTCAAAAATCTTTTAATTTTTTCAAATAAATATTCTGATGAATTAAGTTTCAGTAATGACTCACCTAAAATTATCATGGGCTTATCTGCATTTATAATTTTATTTGAAATTTCATGATTTCTATCAAAAATCTCATTTAATGTTTTAGTTTGTCCATTTAAAGATTCATAGGGATAAGTTAAATCTCCTAATTCGTTTAATGAAACAATGTTTGTATTGTTGTTTAAATATGCTTTTCTTATTCTTGCATTTAATATTGTTGCCTCATATCTTGGGTTTGTTCCAATTAAAAAAATAAAATCAGAATCTTCTATTCCGTTTATTGATGAATTAAATAAATAATTTTCTCTTTTACTTATATCTAAAAAACGATGATCAGATCTGCTCTCATAATTGTCTATATCTAAAGTTCGATCAAAGAACTCTTTTAAAATATAACCAGTTTCCATATTAGTTAAATCTCCAATAAATCCACAAATTTTCTCTTTTGAGGTATTTTCAAATTTAGATTTAATAATTTTATAGACTTCATTCCATGATGCTTTTTCAAATTTTCCATTATATTTGATAAAAGGTGTATCTAATCTTTGATGAAGTAAACCATCACAAGCATATCTTGTTTTGTCAGAAATCCATTCTTCATTTATATCTTCATTAATTATTGGTAAAATTCTTTTTACTACCCAGTCATATGTATCAACTCTAATATTAGATCCAATTGCATCCATTACATCTATAGACTCTGTTTTTTTAAGTTCCCAAGGTCTTGCCTCAAAAACATATGGTTTTGATGTTAAGGCTCCCACTGGACATAAATCTACTACATTAGCAGAAAGCTCAGATTGCATAGATTGTTCTAAATAAGTAGTAATTTGCATATCTTCACCTCTACCAATTGCACCAATTTCTGGTACACCAGCTACTTCAGTTGCAAATCTCACGCATCTTGTACAATGAATACATCTAGTCATTTGAGTTTTTATCAAAGGACCCATATATTTTTCAGGAACTGATCGTTTGTTTTCTTTAAATCTAGATTTATCAACACCATAAAACATAGATTGATCCTGTAGATCACACTCTCCACCTTGATCACAAACAGGGCAATCTAGAGGATGATTAGCTAACAAAAACTCCATTACTCCTTTTCTTGCTTTTTCAACAAACTCTGTATTAGTTTTAATATTCATTCCATCAGCAGCTGGCATTGCACACGAAGCTACTGGTTTAGGAGATTTTTCCATTTCAACTAAACACATTCTACAGTTACCAGCGATAGATAATTTTTCATGATAGCAAAATCTTGGAATTTCAACCCCGGCTTTTTCACATGCCTGAAGAACTGTTAGACCCTCTTCAACTTCTACATCAATATCATTTACTTTTAATTTAAGCATTTTTTTTATCCAATAAATGTTGATCTACTAAATATGGAATTGTATTTTTTTTCTCTACAAAAAGTTCCAAATTATTTCTATCTTCTATCTCTTTTTTAAAGTGTCTTAGCAAACCTTGAACGGGCCATGATGAACCTTCACCAAATGCACAAATCGTATGTCCAGCAATTTGATTTGTTACATCACCTAGCATTTCAATTTCATCTTTAGTGGCTTCACCTTTTGCCATCCGTTCGAGCATACGCCACATCCATCCAGATCCTTCTCTACAAGGAGTGCACTGACCACAACTTTCATGTTTATAAAATCTTGCAATCCTTGCCATACATTTAATAATGTCCTGATCTTTATTTATTACAACTATGCCTGCAGTACCTAACCCACTTTTTTCAGCCATCAAGGAATCAAAATCCATTGTTAATGTTTCACATTTTTTCTTAGGAATAAGCGGCATTGAAGATCCACCAGGAATTACAGCTTGTAAATTATCCCATCCACCAATAACACCTCCAGCATGAACTTCAATTAGTTCTTTTAGAGGTATATTCATTTCCTCTTCAACGTTACAAGGATTATTTACATTACCTGAAATACAAAAAATTTTAGTACCAGTATTTTTAGCTCTACCAAGAGAAGCAAACCATTTTCCTCCTCTTCGAAGAATTGTTGGAACAACTGAAATTGTCTCAACATTATTTATAATAGTTGGACATCCATACAAACCGATTAAAGCTGGAAAGGGAGGTTTTAATCTTGGTTGACCTTTTTTTCCTTCTATACTCTCAAGTAAAGCTGTTTCTTCACCACATATATAAGCCCCGGCTCCGTAGTGAATATAAATATCAAGATCCCATCCAGTCCCAGCTGCATTTTTTCCAATTAATTTTTTTTCATAAGCTTCATCTATTGCAGCTTGAAGTTTTTGTCCGTCTATAAAATACTCACCTCTAATATAAATATAACATACATGTGCTTGAACTGCATAAGATGCAATCAAACATCCTTCGATAAGTTTGTGAGGTTCAAATCTTAAAATATCTCTATCTTTGCATGTGCCTGGTTCTGACTCATCACCATTAATTACTAAATAATGAGGTCTTGACCCAACTTCTTTAGGAGCAAATGACCACTTCAGTCCAGTCGGAAATCCTGCTCCACCCCTTCCTCTTAATTCAGATGATTTTACCTCATCAATAATCCAATCCCTGCCTTTATTTATTAAATCTTTAGTATTTGACCAATCTCCTCTTTTCTGTGCCGCAACTAAGTCAGGTCCTAAATCGTTATATAAGTTTTGAAAAATTCTATCTGAGTCCTTAAGCATTTTTTAATTCCATAAGTGTTTTTCTATTATTTTCTGGTTCATTATTTATTCGACCTCTGTACGATCCTGGTTTAGGTGTTTCACCATTCAAAATTTTATCTAATATTTTTAAAGTTTTTTCTTTATCTAAATCCTCATAATAATCATCATTTATTTGCATCATTGGTGCGTTAACACATGCACCTAAGCACTCAACCTCCATCCAAGAACAACTCTTATCTTGAGATAACTCTGACTCGTTTTCAGAAATTTTTTCTTTACACGCATCAACTAGATGATTTGCACCTCTGATCATGCATGGGGTTGTGGTGCATACTTGAATAAAATATTTTCCTACAGGAGATAAATTATACATAGTATAAAAAGTTGCTACCTCATAAACTTTTATATACGGCATGTTTAAAAATTTTGCGATATACTTCATAGCTGCTAAAGGTATCCAATTATTATTTTGTCTTTGCGCTATGTAAAGTAGAGCCATTACGGCACTTTGTTGTTTACCTTTTGGATATTTTGAAACAATAGTATTAGCCGCTTCTAAAGATGATGAATTAAATTCAAAATTTTCTGGTTGATTTTTTGCTGGTCTTCTTAAACTCATCTATCAACCTCACCAAAAACTATATCTAATGAACCAAGTACCGCTGGAACATCAGCCAACATATGACCTTTTATTAGATAGTCCATAGATTGAAGATGTGAAAACCCTGGAGCTCTTATTTTACATTTATAAGGTTTACTAGATCCATCAGAAATTAAATAAACACCAAATTCTCCTTTTGGAGCTTCCACAGCAGTATAGATTTCATCCTTAGGAACTCTATAACCCTCAGTAAAAAGTTTGAAATGATGAATTAAAGCTTCCATAGATTGTTTGATATCTTTTTTTGCTGGGGGACTAATTTTTCCATCTAGTGATTTTATTGGTCCTTTTTCCATTTTTGCCAAACATTGCTTAATTATAGAAACACTCTCCTTCATTTCTTCAATTCTACATAGATATCTATCGTAACAATCTCCATTTTTGCCAACTGGAATTTTAAAATCTAATTGATCATAACAATCATAAGGTTGTGATTTTCTAAGATCCCATGGAACTCCTGATCCTCTTATCATTACTCCTGAAAAAGAATAATCTAATGCATCCTCTTTTGTTACAATTCCTATATCAACATTTCTTTGTTTAAAAATTCTATTATCAGTTAACAAACTCTCAAGATCATTAATAATTTTCGGGAAAGTTTCACAAAAATTTGCAATATCATTTTCTAAACCATGAGGTAAATCTTGGTGTACACCACCTGCTCTGAAATAATTTGCATGCAATCTTGATCCAGAAGCTCTTTCATAAAAAGTCATCAAAGTTTCCCTTTCCTCAAAACCCCACAAAGATGGTGTTAACGCTCCAACATCAAGTGCTTGAGTAGTAACATTTAAAATATGACTTAATATTCTCCCTATTTCACAAAAAATAACTCTAATGTATTGAGCTCTAATTGGGACATCAATTTCTAATATTTTTTCTACAGCCAATGCAAATGCATGTTCTTGGTTCATAGGTGCAACATAATCTAATCGATCAAAGTATGGCACAGCTTGCATGTAAGTTTTATTCTCAATTAATTTTTCAGTGCCTCTGTGTAATAAACCAATATGTGGGTCAGCTTTTTCAACAATTTCGCCATCTAATTCTAATATTAATCTTAGAACACCATGAGCGGCAGGATGCTGAGGACCAAAATTAAGATTTAAGTTTTTAATTTTTTTTGTCATTACTTTCTATTTCCTCACGAATATATTTTGTTCCTTCCCAAGGACTTTCATAGTCAAAGTTTCTATAATTTTGCTCTAACTTTACTGGTTCATTGATAACTTTTTTTTGGTCTTCACTATATCTAACTTCAGAATGTCCGGTTAATGGAAAATCTTTTCTTAAAGGATGACCTTCAAATCCATAATCTGTTAATATCCTTCTCAAATCAGGATGATCTTTAAATGATACCCCGTACATGTCAAAAACCTCTCTTTCCATCCAATTCGATGCTGGGAAAATACTTGTTAGAGATGGAATTATTTCATTTTCATTAATAAAATAACTTAAAATAATTCTTTGATTGTACTCATGACTTAAAAAAAGATATACCATTTTAAATCTTTGAGAGTTCTCAGGGTAATCTACAACCGTTATATCAATAAGTTGTCTAAATTTAGTTTCTTGATTAGTTTTAATAAAAAGAGTTACATCAATTAAATCATCTTTATCTATCTCTATATATAACTGATTGTGTTTAATCTCAGTATTATTTATCTTAGTTGTTAATTCTGAATTTATTTTTTTTTCTAAATCTTCTAAATTAATCATAATTATCTGATGAATGAGCCTTTATTTCTAATTTTTTTTTGAAGTTGAAGTATACCGTATAATAAAGCTTCAGCAGATGGTGGACATCCAGGAACATAAACATCCACTGGAACAATCCTATCACAACCTCTGACTACTGAATACGAATAATGGTAATAGCCTCCTCCGTTGGCACAACTCCCCATAGATATTACATATCTTGGTTCAGGCATTTGATCGTAAACTTTTCTTAATGCTGGTGCCATTTTATTTGTTAATGTTCCAGCGACAATCATTACATCTGACTGTCTTGGTGAACCTCGTGGTGCTGCACCAAATCTTTCCAAATCATATCTTGGCATCGCTGTTTGCATCATCTCTACTGCGCAACAAGCAAGTCCAAACGTCATCCAATGTAGTGAACCTGATCTCGACCAATTAATTAGATTATCTAGAGATGTTGTTATAAAGCCATTTTTGCTAAAATCATCTGCTAGCTGTTTAAATTCATCAGGTACTTGATCTATTTTATTATTCATTTTTGATTTGTAATTTTATTCCCAGTCTAAAGCGCCTTTTTTCCATTCATAAATAAATCCAATTGTTAATATGAATAGAAAAATCATCATTGATGAAAAACCTAATAACCCAATATTCCCAAGAGTGATTGCCCATGGAAATAAAAATGCAATCTCCAAATCAAATATTATGAACAGGATAGCAACTAAATAAAATCTGACATCAAATTCCATTCTTGAATCCTCAAACGGTTCGAAACCACATTCGTATGCTGATAGTTTTTCAGGATCAGGTCTTTTTGGCGAAAGAATAAAATTAATTACCACAAATGCACAACTCAATCCTAGAGCTATGATTAAAAATATAATTATTGGTAAGTAATCTTTTAAGAAATCAGATAACATGAAATTCTATATATCAGTTTTTTTTCTATGTTGAAGCGTTGTTACGTCACATTTTTAATAAAAAAAAAAGATAACAATTTCAGTTATTTACAATGATATACTTCAAAAAGTCAACAATTTCAATGATTTATGTTTTATTCAATGAAAGGTTGAAAAAGTGGCGGGAGTGAAGGGACTCGAACCCTCGACCTATCGCGTGACAGGCGATCGCTCTAACCAACTGAGCTACACCCCCACTTAAATATTTTTTGGGGGGCGGTAAAGGACTCGAACCTTTGACCCCCTCGGTGTAAACGAGATGCTCTACCAACTGAGCTAACCGCCCGTTACCAAAAATATAGTGATTTATATCTTTTAGAATACCAACGTCAAGGTCTATTACTCTTTTAAAATAGCTAAATTCGATGAAAAATAAAGATTTATATAGCTTAAATTAAATTAACAAAGATATTCAAGAGCCTTAAGTATCCCTCCTTTATTGAAAGGTATTTTTGATTTCATCAAACCCATTTCAACTCCAGATAATGTTCCAGCTAACATTAATTCGTTAAAGTCTCCTAAATGACCAATCCTAAAAACTTTACCAGCTACTTTTGCAAGTCCTGTTCCTAAAGACATATTGTAGTCATCTAAAATAATTTTCCTTAAAGAATCTGCGTCATGCCCCTCAGGAACAAGAACAGCAGTTAA
>QBYI01000008.1 GCA_003282895.1 Pelagibacteraceae bacterium AG-325-F15 | reverse complement strand
TACTCTGATATTTTAAAAGATATTGGAAATTCTGATATTACTTACAATATAAATTTTAATTTATTTAAACAATTTATTGATCAATTTGATGATCTAAATTCTATAATTAGTAATCAAAAAAAATTTTTAACAAGTATGGGAATACTTCAGAGGGCGGAAATTGTAAGTAAAAATATCCCTTTTTCTAAAAAAACTGACCTATTTTATAGAGTTAGGCGTTTAATAGATGAAAAACAAATGGGTAATTTATTTAAAGTAATGTTAATTAAAAAAATAGAAAATAAATTTAATACAGGTTTCCAAGTTGATTAAATCAAAAATATTTTCAAGAAAAAAAGATTTAAAACATGGTTTTTTTAATAGTGTTGGTGGTAAATCAAAAAATATTTATAAAAGTTTAAACTGCGGTTTTGGTTCAAAAGATAAAAAATTAAATGTTAAAAAAAATTTGGAAATAGTAAGAAAAAAAATTAGCAAAAAAGCAAAAAATATTTTTTTACTTAACCAATTTCATAGTAATAAATTTATTTATATTGATAAAAAATATAAACTAAAAAAAAGACCTAAAGCGGATGCAATTATTACTAATCAAAAATATTTGCCAATTGCAGTTCTGACAGCTGATTGTGTTCCAGTTTTAATTTATGATAATAATTTAAAAATGATAGCCGCAATCCATGCTGGATGGAAAGGTGCATTTAAAGGTATTGTAACAAAAGTTATTAAATTTATGATAAGAAAAGGTTGTGCTGTTGAAAATATGACAGCTGTAATTGGTCCATCAATTTCACAAAAAAATTATGAAGTAAAAGAGGATTTTAAAAAAAAGTTCATTAAAAAAGATAGGAACAATCTCAAATATTTTAAGATTAGTAAGAAAAAATTATATTTTGATTTAACTAAATATATTTATTCATCCCTTAAAACTAGTTCAATTGAATATGTAGATGTTTTAAAAATTGATACTTATGATGCTAAAAATAAATTTTTTAGTGCAAGAAGAGCATTAAAATTAAAACATCGTGATTATGGTAGAAATATATCGATAATTATGCTTAATTAGGCTTTTTTAATGAAATTATTATCAGGCAATAGCAATAAACCCCTCAGTAAAAATATTGCAAAATATTTAAAGTCTAAATTAGTTAACTCAAGTATTAGAAATTTTTCTGATGGTGAAATTTATGTTGAGATAAATGAAAATATCAGAGGAAATAGTATTTTTATAATACAATCTGTTTCTTCTCCAGCTAATGATAATTTAATGGAATTATTACTTTGTATTGATGCATTAAAAAGATCTTCTGCAAAAAATATAACTGCAGTTATTCCTTATTTTGGTTATGCTAGACAAGATAGGAAAGTTGTACCAAGAACCTCAATTTCAGCTAAACTTGTTTCAAATCTTATTACTAAGGCTGGTGCAGATAGAGTAGTAACAGTAGATTTGCATGCTGGACAGATACAGGGCTTTTTTGATATCCCAGTTGATAACTTATTTGCAACTCCTATTTTTGCCAGACATATAAAAAAGAATATAAAAAATAAAAATATGATTTGTGTTGCACCTGATGTTGGAGGAACAGAGAGAGCAAGAGCGTTGGGTAAACTTCTAAATGTAGGCCTTGCAATTGTTGATAAGAGAAGACCTAAACCTGGTCAGTCACAAGTTATGAATGTTATTGGAGATGTTAAGGGTAAAACTTGTGTGATTGTTGATGATATTATAGATTCAGGTGGAACAATAATTAACGCTGCTAAAGCTCTTAAAAATAGAGGTGCAAAAGAAGTTTACGTTTATATTACCCACGGCGTATTAAGTGGTGAAGCTGTTAAAAAAATTAAAGGATCTGTTATAAAAAATTTAGTAATTACGGATACAATTGATAACAATAATAAAATTAAAAGTGTCAAAAACATAGAAGTTCTGTCTATTTCAAGCTTAATGGGTGAGGCAATTAAAAGAATATCAAACTCAACATCTGTATCGGATTTATTTAAATAATTACCTTGAGTTATTGAAAAACTTGGGCTAAAAACCGATCACTTTATGAATTCTATAGACGCAAACATAAGAAATACTAAAACTAAGGGCGAATTAAGTGCTCTAAGAAATAATGGAAATGTACCAGCAATTATTTATGGTGGTGAAGCTCAAAATGAAAAAATATCAATTTCAAAAAAGCTTTTGAAATCTTTAATTGAAAAAGAGAACTTTTTATCAAATATAGTAACTCTTAATGTAGATGGAAAATCACAAAATGTTTTACCAAAAGAAATTAAATATCATATTATTTCTGATGAACCAATTCATGTTGACTTTTTAAGAGTTGTTCCAGGTTTAAAAATTAAAATTGAAGTGCCTGTCCAATTCATTAACCATGAAAAATCACCAGGGTTAAAAAGAGGTGGAGTTTTGAATATAGTAAGAAGAAAAGTAGAATTAAGATGTCCAAGTGAAAAGATTCCAGAAAGTCTAGTAATCGATTTAGATGGTATTGAAATAGGTGAAAGTTTCAAAATATCATCTATTAAATTAGAAACAGATGTTGAGCCAACTATTAGGGGAAGAGATTTTGTAATAGCGACATTAGCTGCACCTACAGTGATGAAAGAACCTGAAAAACCTGCAGAAGCAGAAGCAGCTGAAGGCACAGAGGGAGCAGAGGGTGAACAGCCCCCAGCAGATGCAGCAGAAGGTGATAAAAAAGAAGGTGACGATAATAAAGCTAGTGAAGAAAAAAAATAATTAATCGAAATTGAATTTTACTACCTTTTAACAAAATATATGCTTTTATTCGTAGGTTTAGGTAATCCAACTCCAGACAGTGAAAATAATAGACATAATGTAGGGTTTAAAATTATAGACTGTATAAATAAAAAATTTGGACTATCAAAACAAAAACCAAAATTTAAAGGTCTGCTTACAACCGGAAACGTAGGTGATCAAAAGGTTTATGCTATTAAGCCTTTAACATTTATGAATAACTCTGGAATTTGTATAAGAGAACTCATTGAATACTTTAAAATAGATGCTGAAGACGTAATTGTATTTCATGATGATTTAGATGTTGAGTTTGGAAAAATTAAAACAAAATACGGTGGATCTAGCGCAGGTCATAATGGAATTGCATCAATTGATAAATTTATTGGTAAAGAATATTCTAGAGTGAGAATTGGGATAGGAAAACCGAAAGAAAATATAGAAATTAGTGATTTTGTCCTTCAAAACTTTGATGAAGATGAAATGTTAGGTATAGAAAAAATTTCTAATAATATTACAGACTCTATTGCATTACTCGTTGATAAAAAATTAGACTTATTTTCAAGCACAGTAAATAATAAATAATGAGTTTTAAATGTGGAATTGTTGGTTTGCCCAACGTTGGTAAATCTACACTGTTTAATGCTTTAACTAATTCAAGTAAGGCTCAAGCTGCAAATTTTCCATTTTGCACTATAGATCCAAATATAGGCATTGTTGCTGTTCCAGATATAAGGTTGGAAAATCTATCTAAAGTTTCAAAATCCAAAAAAATTATTAACACTACAATTTCATTTGTTGATATTGCTGGACTTGTAAAAGGGGCTTCTAAAGGTGAAGGACTAGGAAATAAATTTCTTTCACATATAAGAGAAGTAGATGCAATTATTCATATGATTAGATGTTTTGATTCTGACGATATTCAGAATGTCAATCCTAGCGTAGATCCAATCAGAGATCTTGAAATTATTGAAACCGAAATGATGCTTGCAGATTTAGAGTCTATTCAAAAAAGATTGGAAAAAAGTAATAAAAAAAATGTTGATGAAGAACAACTTAAAATACTAGAAATAGCATTAGATTGTATTAATAATGATAAAGATATTTCGATCTTAAATACTCAATTTGATAGCAAATTAATAAATCAAAGCGGTTTACTATCAATTAAGCCAAAAATTTTTGTATGTAATGTTGATGAACAAAGTGTTCAAAATGGAAATAAGTATACAAAAAATTTTATAGATAAATTTGGTGAAGAAAACACATTAATTGTGTCAGCAGATATAGAAAATCAAATAAACGAATTAGAGTCCGAGGAGAGAAAAAATTACATGGAAATGATTGGTTTAAAAGAGACAGGACTAAACATGTTAATCCAAAAAGGATACAAAATATTAGATTTAGATACCTACTTTACATCTGGACCTGAAGAAACTAGAGCGTGGACAATTCAAAAAAATTGTACTGCGCCAAAAGCTGCTGGAGAAATACATACTGATTTTGAAAAAGGATTTATTAGAGCAGAGACAGTATCTTATGAAGATTTTATACAAAATGATGGATGGGTAAATTCTAAAACAAACGGAAAAATGAGACTTGAAGGTAAAGATTATATTGTAAAAGATGGAGATGTTCTAAACTTCAGATTCAACACGTGACCAAATTTTCTTCATACTAAAATAAACTAACACCGTTAAAATTATTAAATATACTATTGCTTTAAAGCCCATACGGTGTCTTGCTTCTAAATGAGGTTCGGCTGCCCACATTAAAAATGTGGTAACATCTTTTGACATCTGTTCTACGCTAGCTACTGTACCATCTCCATATTCTATTATTCCATCAGATAGTGGAGCTGACATTTTAATTTTATTTCCATACATATACTTATTATAATGAACTCCCTCATCCAAAGTTACTCCACTTGGGGCATCCTCATAACCTTGAAGCAAAGAATAAATATAATCTACTCCACCACCTCTAGCTTTAACTAAAACTGACATGTCGGGTGGATATGCTCCTCCATTAGCTGCTTGAGCTGCTTTTTCATTTTCATATGGCATCACAAATTTATCTGATAATTTTGCTGGTCTAGTAAACATTTCTCCATCTGCATTAGGACCATCTACCACCTCAAAAGATGCTGCTATAGCCTTAGCTTGTATAATAGAAAATTCTGGTCCACCCTTTTCTGCAAGATTTCTATAACTTAGATATTTCATTGAGTGACATGCAGCACAAACTTCAGTATATACTTGATATCCTCTTTGGAGTGATCCTCTATCAAATTTTCCAAATAAACCTTTAAAACTCCAATCAGTCTTTAAATAGTCTACTTTTTCGGCAGATTGTGAATGTACTGTTGCAAGAAAAATAAAGCTTATAATGTAAAATAATTTTATTAAATTTTTCACTTTAACTTTTCTGAACTTTCTCTATTTCTAGCAGCTGCCAAATTGGGTGTCCCACCTAGCACTGACTCGGTTATGCTTAAGGGTACAGGTATGGTTTTTTCTTTAAAACCAAGAACTGGTAGAATGACTAGAAAATGAAGGAAGTAATATGCAGTTGCAACTCTTGCAATTAATAAATAAAGCCCTTCGGCAGGCATTGCACCCATGTAGCCCAAAATTAATACGTCGGCTACAAGTATCCAATAAAATTGTTTATACAAAGGTCTAAATACTGCGGATCTAATTTTTGATGTATCTAACCATGGTAGTACTGCTAAAATTAAAATAGCTGATAGCATTGCAACAACACCTAGTAATTTATCAGGAACAGATCTCAATATTGCATAGAAAGGTAACAGATACCACTCAGGAACAATATGAGCTGGAGTAACCATTGGGTTTGCTTCAATATAATTATCTGCATGTCCTAAAATATTAGGCGAATAAAAAACAAAAAATGCAAATACAATCATAAACATTAATAATGCAAAGCCATCCTTAATTACAATGTATGGATGGAATGGAACTGTGTCTTTTGAGGGTTTCTTAATATCAATCCCTACTGGATTATTATTGCCTGGAACGTGTAGTGCCCAAATATGAAGAACTACAAGTCCTAAAATTAAAAAAGGTATTAAATAATGAAGTGTGAAAAATCTAGTTAAAGTCGGGTTATCTACCGAATAACCACCCCAAAGCCATGTCACAATTCCTTCACCTACTAATGGGATTGCACTAAATAAATTTGTTATAACAGTTGCTCCCCAAAAACTCATTTGTCCCCATGGCAATACATATCCCATGAAAGCAGCAGCCATCATTAATAAATAAATGATTATACCTATAATCCAAATTATTTCTCTTGGTGATTTATAAGATCCATAAAACAAAGATCTGAAAATATGAATGTAAACTGCAAGAAAAAACATTGATGCACCATTTGCATGAATGTATCTTATTAACCAACCATAATTAACATCTCTCATGATATGCTCAACACTTTCAAATGCCATATCAGCATGGGCAATGTAGTGCATTGCAAGAGTTAAACCAGTTACAATTTGAGTAATTAAACAAAAAGTTAAAATTCCACCAAACGTCCACCAATAATTTAAATTTTTTGGAGTTGGATAATCTGTTAAATGGTTTGCAAGTGTAAGAAGTGGTAACCTGTCGTTAAACCATTTTCCAACTTTTGATGAAGGTGTATAATCGTGATCACTCATAAATATTATCCAATTTTAATTGTATTGGCGTTAACAAATTCATATTTTGGAACTTCCATATTTAATGGTGCAGGACCTTTTCTAATTCTTCCAGAAGTATCATAATGAGAACCATGACAAGGACAAAACCATCCATCATAATCACCTTTATCATTTAATGGAACACACCCTAAGTGAGTACAAACACCAAGCATAACAAGCCACTCAGGATTTTTTGCTCTATCTTCGTCTTTTTCAGGATGAATTAAATCTTCCATCTTTACAGATCTAGCTTCTTTAATTTCTTCTTCTGTTCGTCTTCTAATAAAAACTGGTTTACCTCTCCATAGAACTGTAATTGTATTTCCTCGCTTAACTGAGCCAACATCTACTTCTGTGCTAGCAAGTGCTTTAACAGATGCATCTGGATTCATTTGATCAATTAGAGGCCAAACGACTGCAGCAGCACCTACAGCACCAACTGCATATGAGGCTGTAAATAAAAAATCTCGTCTTTCTGGTTTTTTGTCTGACATCGCTTATAATAATTAATATTATCTGTTATTGATTTAAAACACTTAATATACGAATTCATATAATATAAAATAATATTTTTACTACTGAAAGAATGACACAGAATTCGACAATTCTAAGGCCTAAAATCGCATTATATGAGCCTGATATTCCTCAAAATACAGCTGCAATAATTAGAACTTGTGCTTGTTTAGGGGTCAAACTAGAAATAATTGAACCTTGTGGTTTTCTTTTAAGTGATAAACGCTTCAAAAGAGTAGTGATGGATTACATGGATTGGGATAAAATTGACATATATCAAAGCTCTCAAAAATTCTTTGAAGCAAAAAAGAATCAAAGAATTATATTGATGACAACCAAAGCGTCTGTATCGTATACAAAATTTAAGTTTGAAAAAAATGATACAATTTTATTTGGTAGAGAGAGTGCTGGAGTTCCTGAAAGTGTGCATCAATTAATAAATGACCGTCTCAAAATACCAATGAGTGAAGATACCAGGTCACTTAATATTGCATCTTCTGTAGCAATTATTTTAGCAGAAAGTTTAAGACAAACTAAATTGATATAAAATGGATAACGAAATTAAAAAAGATCTAGCTAGTAATTGGTTTAAATTACTTCAAAATGCAATATGTGATGACATCATAAAATTAGAAAATAATAAAATCAATTTTCAATCAACAACATGGAAAAGAAGTAAAATTAAAGATGAAGGTGGAGGTGAATATAAAATTTTAAAAGATGGTAAAATTTTTGAAAAAGTTGGTGTTAACTTTTCAAAAGTTAATGGGAAATTTCCAAAGAAATTTCAAAAAAATATTCTAGGAGCTAGTAAGGATCCTCGGTTCTGGGCTTCTGGAATTTCAATAGTGATGCACATGCAAAATCCATATATTCCATCTATGCATTTTAATACTAGATATATTTGCACAACACAAAATTGGTTTGGTGGAGGAATGGATGTTACCCCTGCAATCAAAGATAATCAGGAAAAAAGTAAATTTCATAAAACTTTAAAAACAATGTGCGATCGACATAATAAAAAATATTATAAAAAATATAAAAAATGGTGTGATGAATATTTTTATTTACCACATAGAAAAGAAGCAAGAGGAATTGGTGGTATCTTTTTTGATTATAAAAAAAATGATTTTGAAAATGATTTTAAATTTGTAAGAGATGTTGGTGTTACATTTCAAATGTTGTTTAAATCGATCATTAAAAAAAAGATAAAAAAAAAATGGACTTTTAAAGATAAAGAGATGCAATATATAAAAAGAGGACGATACGCGGAGTTTAATTTATTGTATGATAGAGGAACAAAATTTGGTCTACAAACTGGCGGTAATGTTGAGGGAATTTTAATGTCGTTACCACCAATTGCAAAATGGAAATAAAAAAATGGATAAAGAACCAATAACACTGAACGGTTTAAATAAATTGAAAGAAGAATTAATTTTTTTAAAAGAAAAAAAAAGACCTGAAATAGTTGCTGCTATTGCTGAAGCTAGATCGCATGGTGATCTAAAAGAAAATGCTGAATACCATGCGGCAAAAGAAGAACAATCACACAATGAAGGTAGAATAACTGAAATTGATGATATTATTGCTAGAGCAAATGTTATTGATATAACTAAATTGAATAATGATGGAAAAGTTATTTTTGGCTCAACAGTATTCTTAGAAAATTTAGATAACGGGGAAAACATTAGTTATAAAATTGTAGGTAAAGACGAAGCTGATTTAAAACAAAAACTAATTTTTTTTCAATCTCCTATAGGTAGAGGATTAATTGGGAAAAACAAAAACGATTTAGTTGAAATAACTACACCGGCAGGAATTAAAAACTTTGAGATCAAAGATGTTCAATACATCTAACTCTTAATAACTTTTTGAACTTGTTTATCTGAAATTTTAAATCCATTATTAACCCAAATCTCTTCGATCGATTTAAATTTATTTCCTAAAGTTTTACCTTCAGGAATATTAAAATCAGTCATTAGGGTCTTTGCTGTTATAGGTATTATAGGAATTACTTTATCTTTGTAGTTTTCGATTAAATTTATTAATTTTTTTTCAACTTTCTTAGATGTAAAAATCTTTAAATTTATAATGTCAATTACAGCTTCATTGCCATTATAATATAAATATTTATTAAGATTTTTTTCTGTAAATTTTTTTATATCTATTCCTTCATTATAAAAAGAATTAATCATTCTAAGTCTTTTTTGATCTTTTTTAGAAATATTAAACTTATATAAAAAATATTCAGTATTATCAGTTCCATCGATTACCATGAGGGATAACAAAAAAATAAAATCAATATTAAATATATTATTTTTTGCATATGAGTTAAGTTTTTTAAATTTTTCTAAATTTTTAAATTGAGGAAATATAAGATTTATAAGTTCTAAGCTTAGATCGTCTTCAAATAATTTTAAAAAATTCTTCGAATTAGTTAATTTTTTAAATTCATCTAATAATCTTTCACTAGATAATTTTGATATTCCATCGATATTTCTTTTTATTATTTTAATTGTTTCTGGCCTATGCTTGTGATTTGAATAGTTTGTAAAAAAACGTACGTATCTTAAAATCCTTAAGTAGTCCTCTTTAATTCTATTTTCTGTATCACCTATGAAGTTTATTAAACCTCCCTCTAAATCTTTCTTTCCATTATTAGGATCAAATAAGTTGCCATTTTTATCAGAATAAATTGAATTAATAGAGAAATCTCTTCTTTCTGCATCTTCTTTCCAATCTGATGAAAATGCTATCTTGGCATGTCTTCCATCTGTAACGACATCTTTTCTTAAAGATGTAATTTCATATTTTTGTTTATCAATTAATGCTGTAATTGTTCCATGTTCAATTCCAGTTTCATAGTAATCAATTTGATTTTTTTTTAAAGCTTCACAAACTTCTTTTGGTTTTAAATTTGTAGCAAGGTCTATATCATCAATGGCTTCTTTTTTTATAACTTTTCTTACACACCCTCCCACATATCTCGCTTCACTATTTTCAGAGTAACTATTAATTGCATCAAAAATTTTATTTGCAGGTGTGTTAATAGTTATATCTTTGAGATTTTTGCTTACATAATCTAGGTTTTGAGATCTAAAAAAAATTTTATCTAAAAAGTTATTCATATATGGCTGGGGCGCTAGGATTCGAACCTAGGATGCCGGTACCAAAAACCAGTGCCTTACCGCTTGGCTACGCCCCAATATTAATTTCGTATAACACAAAAATATAAAATTTATAGAGTTTTTGATGTATTACACCAATAATTTCTAAATTTTCTCTTAAATTGAACTTTTGCCATCTCACAATCTTTTTTTGAATGAAAATATGCAACTAATACTGAACCTGAACCAGTCATTCTCACAAATAATGGTTTTTTTAAATTTTCCAGAAATAATTTGATTTTTTTAAGCTTTGGATATTTTAAGAAAGCAACATTCTCTAAAGCATTATTTTGTTTGCACAAATATTGTGGACTAAACATTTTCTTTTTTGGTCTATTATATTTTGATCTTGTAAAATTTTTAACCCCTGAATAAATCGTCTTTGTAGAACACCCAAAATTTGGCTTTACCAAAAGTACATAAAATTTACTACAATTAGAAAATTTTTTAATATTATTATTAGATTTTAAAATTCCATTTTTAAGATCCACTCCTAGAATTACATCTGATCCGATTAACCTAGAAATATTAGTAATTTTTTTTGGATTTATTTTAATATATTTTCTTTTTATTAAAAAATCTAAAATTCTAGCTGCATTCATTGATCCTCCACCAAGCCCTGCTTGCTGCGGTATATTCTTATTTATCTTTATTTGAAATTTTTTATTTCTAATTAGCTTTTCTTGATCAAGTATTTTAAATAAATTTGTAATTGTATTATTACTGCTAATATTTTTAGAAAATTTTCCAAAATAAGAAATTCGATGATCTAGACTATTAATTTGTTTAATCGTAATTGTGTCATGTAAATTAATAAAACAAAAAATACTCTCTATTTTATGCAACAAATCAAGTTTACCAGTTACATTTAATGCTAAATTAATTTTAGCAAATGATTTAACTCGATAATTCCTCATTTACGAATTTGTAACACCATCTATCATTTTTAATTGGATATTTTTTCTAGTATCTTCATCTGTATCTTCAAAGCTCAAAACATTTTTCCAAAAATATCTTGCTTGGATCTTTCGATTTAATTTCCATAATATATCTCCATAATGATCGTTTACTATTGGATCCTCTGGCATTAATTCAACTGCTCTTTTAAGATACTTTTCTGCTTCGATATAATTATCTATCAAATAATATGCCCAACCAATTGAGTCGATAATATAAGGATCATTATTTTTGAGTGAGTAAGCCTTTTCCAACATTTGAAATGCTTCATCTATATTATAATCACGCTCCAACCATGAGTATGCCAAATAATTAAGTGCATAAGCATCATCAGGATTTATTTCCAAAGAATGTAACAAATCTTTATCTGCTTTTTTGTAGTTGCCTAGTCGCTCGAAACTTCCTCCCCTTCTATAAAGTATATCTGACTTAATATCTGAGTTCTCATCTAGAGTGGAGATAATCTGCGTGTAGTAATCTATTGCTTTTTCATATTTTTTTGAATTCTTGTAAAAGTTAGCTATATCAAAAACCATTTTTAAATTTTGATCATCAATATTATCAAATTTTGCACTTATGAAATTTATTCCATCTTCATAACCTTGTTCTTTAATAATAATTTGCGCCTCTTTTTTTACCTTAAACCAATAGTAAAACTCATCTTTTTTATCAAATTTTTTTAAAACTATTTTAACTTTGTCATATTCTTTATTGAGATAAAAATTCTCAGCCACAAGAGTTAAATTAAATTTAAACTTTGGGTTCAAATAACTGGATAAATTTAAATAAAAATTAGATTTTTCAATATCATCTTGTGAGGAATAAAGATTTGAAATTAAAAATAAAAATTCACTTATTACATCATTGTGATTTTTGCATGAGAAAATTTTGTTAAATTCTTTTATATTATTTTTGTCTAGCCAGCTTTTTGTTTGGGTTAATAATAAAGTGGAATTAATATATTCTAGCTGATCTCCAATGGCTCTGGCTTCATCTATTTCTTGGTTATCAATTAAATAGTTTATATAAAAAAATATATATCTAGAATAATCTACTTGCTCATTATTAATTAAATTTAGAAAAAAAGAGCCAGTATTTTTTTCATCTAAATAACATCTTTGAAATGTCTGAGATATTAAAGATAAATTTCCAAAATTCTGTTTATTTTTCAAAATTTTTTTGTTTTTAAATGTGTAGATATATTGTCTTAAAGTTTCTGAAATTACTAAATTTAATCTTCTTTGATCTTTGAATTTTAAACTCTGAATTAAATATTCCTCAGCTTTTTTAAAATCATTCTTTTTTAAGCTATCAATAACTAACAAAATATATGCATTAAAAAAATCTATATTATTTTTGTTATTTTTATTTTTAATTATATTAATTGCTTGGGCAACTTTGTTTTCTAAGACTAATGAGTTTACATACCTCTTTAAATAAGAGTTGTGTTTATTTATTAAAACTTTTGAAGCATTAAAAAATTTTAAGGCATCAGTATTTTCTTTATTTTCAAATGCAATTATTCCAGAAAAATAATTTGTTAGATCCCTGGAATTAAATTCATTAAAACTAGCACTTTTAGAATATACTTGTGTCTGATAGAATAATAAAAAAAGAGCTAATACTTTTACTAGTTTATTAAACATTTGATTATTCTATGACTAAAAAACTTATAAATCAAAAAGGCAAATTAGACGAGGTATTAATAAATACAATAGAGCCAAACTTTATATTTGCAGATAAACCAATCAATAGATTTAACATAATTAATAACAATGAGGATGCTCATCCTGGAAATAAAGCTGATTTATTAAAAGATTTACAAAGTAAAATAAATTCAATTGAAAATTGTAGTTTAAAAGACAATTCTAAAAATATTGTTCTAGGTGATGGAAATATTGATAGCCCGATCATGTTAATTGGTGAAGCACCAGGAATAGAAGAAGATAAATCTGGCACAACATTTAAGGGTGAAATTGGAGAACTATTAAATAAAATGCTGCTAGCAATTGGAATAAAAAGACAAAATATTTATTGCAGTTATGCAATAAATTTTAGACCACCAGAAGATCGTAAGCCTACTGCACTAGAAATTAAAAGATATTCAGTTTTTCTTAAAGAACATATTTCAATAATTAATCCAAAAATTATTATTTTAATGGGAAGCTCAGCAATGGAGGGTGTAACTGGCATTAATACCAAAATATCATCTGAAAGGGGTAAATGGAAAGAAACAATACTAAAAAATAAAACCTATCCAGTAATGATATCTTTTAATCCTTCTTATCTAATTAGATTTCCAGAAAATAAAAAATATTCTTGGGAGGATTTAAAAAAAATTAAAAAGAAAATTGCTGAATTAAAAATTGTTATTTAAGTTAAATGATTGAATTACATAAGAGATATATTTCTTGGTGGGCAAAAAAACTTAACACTTCTAATTATGGTTTGTTATGGATTTCCTTTGTTAAGGGGATCTTTGTTGGGTTATTAATTTATCACTTTATTATATTGTAGATGAAAATCATAGCTGGTGTCGACGAAGTTGGAAGAGGAAGTTTAATAGGACCTGTTTACGCAGCAGCAGTAATTTTAAATAAAAATATTGATAAGAAATTACTAAAAGACTCTAAGACTATTTCTAAAATTAAAAGAGAATTGTTATCAAATTATATCAAAAAGAATTCAATTTGGGTAATTGGTAAAGCTTCAGTTAAGGAAATAGATAAAATTAATATCTTGCAAGCAAGTTTACTTGCAATGAAGAGAGCTATTAAAAAACTTAAAAAAAAACCTACACAAATTTTAATTGATGGAAACAAAGTTCCCGATTTAAAAAATTATCATTTAAAAGCAATAATTAAAGGTGATCAAAAAATTCCTTCTATTTCTGCAGCATCAATTATTGCTAAGGTTGCTAGAGATAAATTTATAACATCATTGGCAAAAACAAATAAAGGATACCATTGGGATCAAAATTTTGGGTATGGGACTAAGCAACATTTAAAAGCTATTAAAAGGCTCGGTATCAGTAAGCATCATAGAAAAACCTTCTCACCTATAAATAATTACAAGACACACAATATCTAGTCACGCTAATTTAGATAAGCACAAATCGAATCCAAATAATTCAATCTCAGGTTGACCCAAGAATCCATTTGGAGTCTAATTATTTTATACAAATGAATCCTGACTTTAAAAATAAAATTATTAATGGGGACAGCCTTGAAGAATTAAAAAAAATTCCAAGTGAGACTTTTGATTTAGTTTTTGCAGATCCACCATACAATTTGCAACTAAAGAATAAACTAACTAGACCAGATAGATCTAAAGTAAGTGCAGTTGATGATAAGTGGGATCAATTTGAAAATTTTAAAAAATATGATGAATTTACATATGCATGGCTGACTGAGTGTAAAAGAATTTTAAAAAAAAATGGAGCCATCTGGGTAATAGGTAGTTATCATAATATTTTTAGAGTAGGAGCTACAATTCAAAATTTAGGGTTTTGGATTTTAAATGACGTCATTTGGAATAAGAATAATCCTATGCCTAATTTTAGAGGTACAAGATTTACAAACGCTCACGAAACTTTAATTTGGGCTTCGAAAAGTGAAAAATCAAAATATACTTTTAATTATCAGTCACTTAAATGCTTAAACGATGATTTGCAGATGAGATCTAATTGGAATTTACCAATTTGTAATGGAACTGAAAGATTAAAAAAAAATGGGAAAAAGGTTCATTCAACACAAAAACCAGAAGCATTATTGCACCGGATTTTATTAGCTTCATCAAATAAGGATGATATGATTTTAGATCCTTTTTTAGGGTCAGGTACCACAGCTACTGTGGCTAAAAAATTAGGTAGAAATTTTTATGGTATTGAAAAAGAAAAAACTTATTTTAAAGCTGCTGAGCAAAGAATAAAAAATGCAAAACCTATTGAGGATAATTTTTTAGATACTCTTAAAAATAACAGATCTAAACCGAGAATTCCATTTGGTTCATTGGTCGAGTTAGGGATAATTAAACCAGGAACTAATATTTTTGATAATAAGAAAAAAATTACTGCAAGAATAATGGCTGACGGAAGCATTAAGCACAATCAAGCCGAAGGCTCTATTCATAAAGTTGCTGCAACTATTCTGGGAGCTGAAAGTTGTAATGGTTGGACTTATTGGCATTGTGATATAAACGGAAGAACCTATCCAATTGACTATTTAAGACAGAGATTAATTTCAAAGAATTAATTTTTATAAATTTTCCCCAGATAATTTTCTAAAAATTTTTTATTTTTAGTTAAAATCTTTAAACAAATATTTCTAAAAAAAATAATTATTGGATTTGACAAGTGAAAAGCAAATTGATTTATTTTTGATCTATTATTAACCATTTTTACTTTTGATACTCTGCTATCATAGAAATGATCTTTGTTATTTATAATATTGTCAAATAACTCATATCCACCTTCAATAGATTGTGATGCTCCTTGTGCAAAAGAAGGTGGAAAAGCAAAAAAAGCATCTCCAACTAAAAAAATATTATCAACTGGTTTGAGATAACTTTTGCTAACAAAAACAGGGAAATATTTAATGTTTGTTAAATTATCTAAAATAGTAGCTGAAATTTTACCTTGTAATTTGTCTTTAATAGATTGAATGAAAGTTTCTTCTTTAAAAAGATTATAATTATCAAGCTTATTTGCTGTTAATTTATATTTAAGGATACCAATAAAATTAAATGCTTCATTATCATTACTTAATGGATAAATCACATAGTGAAAATCATGACCCATAAATAATGAGATATTTTTTTTATTAATATTGCTGATATCACTGCTTGAAATATTCCCTCTTATTGCAATAGAATTATCATAAACAGGTTTTATTTGCTCATTAGAGATTAGTGATTTACTTTTAGAAAAAACACCATCAGAAATAATTAAATGATCACAGTTTATTTTATTATTTTGACTAAATGTTAAAGTAATTTGGTTGTTATCTTTTTCAATTTTTTCAATTTCATGACCATATTTTATTATATTAATGTCTAATCTATTTTTTAAAAATTCAACTAATTTTGATCTTTTAAGTGTTGTGTACTTACAATTTTCAGAATTAAATTCTGATATATTTAGATCGCATATTTTTTTCTCTTTAATACTTTCGTAGAAATCAATTTTTCCAGGATTAAATATTTCATTTTGATCTAAAGCATTAAATCCAATTTCATTTAAAATTTTAATAGAATTTGTAGATAATTGTATTCCATACCCTTCCTCCATATCAATTGAGCTATTTTTTTCGTAAATTGATAATGAATAATCAGAATTTTCTTTGAATAAATTAGCAACAAATAAACCTGAAATCCCAGCTCCTATAATTGCTATTTTTTTCATAGATTGTGTTTAACAGATTCAAATATTTTTTTTGTAAATGTCGGAATTATGTAATTTTCTAATTTTGATTTTTCAATCCATAAACCTTCTTTATTTTTGTTTTTTGTATTCAAAAAATCTATGGAAATATTCATATTCATATTAGACATTTTAACACTTAATTTTTTGTTAGACTTTAACAAAGAGTCGGAAAGAGTTATTTCTTTCATGGGAAAAATAAGTAAATTTTTTAAAAAATTAAATTTTTCATTTTTAATGAGTAGAAGTTGATTGTTGTTCTTATAAAGAGTTGCAAGATAAAATTTATCTATAATTTTTTTATTTTTTTTCTTAATTTCAAAGTCTTGCCTTTTGAATGAAAGACAATATTTGGTAATTGGGCATTTATCACAATTAGGTTTTTTTGGTTTACAAAGTAATGCTCCTATTTCCATTAAGGCCTGAACATAATCATTAGATCTTGATGTTTTTCCAAAAACTTTTTTTTCTTTATGAAGATTTTCCTTCTTAATCTCTTTCTCAGTTTTTAAATTTAAAATACGTTTTAATAATCTTTCTATATTTCCATCTAAAGGAATAATTTGTTGATTAAAAGCAATTGCAGAAATTGCGCTAGCTGTATAATCCCCTACTCCAGGTAGTTTTATAAGTTCTTCATAATTATCAGGAAGTCTTCCATTGTATTTATCAATTATCAATCTCGCACTTTTTTTAAGATTTTTTGCTCTAGAATAATAGCCAAGTCCTTGCCAACATCTTAAAAGCTTAGTTTCGTTAAGTTTTGCTAAAGCTTCAAAATTTGGAATATCTTTTATAAAATTATTAAAATATGGAATAACTGTTGTTACCTGTGTTTGTTGTAACATAAATTCACTTACGAGAGTAAAATACTCTTTTTGCTTGGATGAACATTTTCTTCTCCATGGAAGAGATCTTTTATTATTATCGTACCAATAAAGAATTTTTTTTGCTATCATTGTTTCAATTCAAAATGTCCTTTAAAAATAATATTAAGCAGAGAAATTCAAGCTTTCAAGGATTAAGATCTTTTAAAGATACTTTACCAACAAGTGTTAAAAAAATTATTAACAAGAAAGGTCACATATATTCTGAGACTCTCAATAACTGGAAATATATTGTTGGAGATGAACTTTTTAAAATTTGTTATCCAAAAACATTTAAAAATTCAAACAAATTTGGTGTTAGCACATTGTTGATAATGGTTAAAAGAGGCCATGAAGTAGACTTGGAATATTCAAAAAAGAATATTTTAGATAAAATGAATAGTTTTTTTGGTCATTCTGTAGTGGAAAAATTAAAATTTATAAGTTTTGATGATGAGCAGCAAATTTTTGTAACACCCAACAACAACCAAGAAAATGTCGCAATTGATAAATACAAAAATAAAATTAATGATGTTAAAAATGAAAAAATTAAAAAATCATTAATTGAATTAACAAAAGTGTTCAAAGAAAAATGAAAAAAACTTTATTTTTAGTAATAATATTCTTTTGTACGATTTCAAATATAAGTGCAGAGAGTATTAAAAGAATTATCATAGGAAATGCCGATGCAAAAATATCTATAATTGCTTTTGAGTCTTTGACTTGTAGTCATTGTGCAAATTTTCATAAGGATGTATTTCCTGATTTAAAAAAGGATTATTTGGATACTGGTTTAGCTAAAATTGAATTTAGGCATTTTCCTTTGGATATCGCTGCATTCAATGCTTCTAAAGTTGCGCAATGTAATAATGATGGTGATTCTAAAATTTTAAACAGTTTATTTGCAAATCAACAGAAATGGGTCAAAGGAAGCTCTGCTGATGAAGCAAATCAAAATCTTAAAAAATTTTTAGAAAGTGAAGGATTTAATATCGATTTTGAAACATGTATAAATGATGAGAAAATTGAAGATTTTGTATTAAACGATCGAATCGATGGTGTTAAAAAATTCAAAGTTGATTCTACTCCTACGATTATAATTAATGATAAAAAGTTCGAAAAAACTCTTAATTATAAAAATTTAAAAAAAGCTCTAGAAAAACTGATATAAACTAGTGCATGGAGTTTAAAAAAATCCAGCTTAATGGATTTAAATCATTTGCTGATAAAACAAATTTCTTAATCGAAGAAGGTCTAACTGGAATTGTGGGCCCTAATGGTTGCGGTAAATCAAACATTGTAGAGTCTTTAAGATGGGTTATGGGAGAAACGTCTGCAAAAAGCATGCGTGGTTCAGGGATGGAAGATGTAATATTTTCTGGAACTTCAAATAAAGCGTCTAAAAACATTGCAGAAGTTTCAATCGATGTTGATAATAAAAGTAACGAAGGACCTGTTCAGTACCGTGAGGTTGATCAAATTAATGTAAGAAGAAAAATAGAAAAAGATAAAGGATCTAAATTCTATATTAATGATAAAGAAGTTAGAGCAAGAGATGCTCAAATGTTTTTCGCTGATTTGTCAACTGGTGCTCATTCACCTTCAATGATTAGTCAAGGTCGTATTGGTGCCTTAGTAACTGCGAAACCAACTGACCGAAGAGCTATATTAGAGGAAGCGGCAGGTATATCAGGTTTACATGTTAGAAGGCATGAAGCAGAGCTTAGACTTGGTGCAGCAGAAAATAATCTTAAAAGAGCAGACGAACTTAGAAGACAACAAGAAAAGCAATTAGCTAATCTACAAAAACAAGCTGAAGAAGCGACTAAATATAAATCAATTACAGAAGAAATAAAAAAAATTGAAGCTGGGCTATACTATTTAAAATTATTAGAAATTGATAAAGAAATAAAAATTGAAAACGAAATTAATAACGAGGCTGAAGGTGAAGTAGATAGCTTTAATAATAAAATATCAGAGCTTGAAAAATTAATCAAAGATGCAACTGACAAGGTGTCTCCTCTTAGAGAAAAAAATATTGAAAATCTCTCCAGAATACAAAGACTTAATCTTGAACTTCAAAGCTTAGATGAGGAAAACACAAGGGTTCAAGATGAAATTGAAAGTATAAAGAAATCAATTCAAACACTTGATGAAGATATATCTAGAGAAAAAGGAATTATAATTGATGCTAATTCAAATGAAAGAAGGCTTAAGGAAGAAAAAGCAGATTTAATTGATATAGATTCTAAGTATTTTGAAACAGAAAAACTATCCAATGAAGAGTTAGAAGAAGCAAAACGAAAGCTGAGTAAAGAACAAGAAGAGGTGGATGAGGTTGTAAGTACCATTGCTGATGGAACCTTAAACATAAGTATTGGCCCCATTAAAAATGTTAAAAACTCTATTAATAGAGTGAAAGAATTAATCGATAGTAATGAAATAAATCAAGCTGTCACTTTACTAGATAGATGCAATATGGAATTAGATAATTTTTTAAGTGATTTAAAAGATGAAAAAGGTAGAGGTGAATTGTTAAGTGTAAATGAAAAATCAAAGAATATAAAACAACTTCAAGAAAAGTATGCTGATGCATACAGTAAAAATCAATCAATCAAAAATGAGTCTATTAAACGTAATGAAAGAATTAAAACTATTGAAACTGAAGTAGAAAGTTGGAAAAATTTATTATCTAACTCTGAAAAGATGGTTGCTGAATTAACAGAAAGAAAAAACAAACTTACTAATCAATTAACTGAATTAGATAATCAGCCTAAAATACAAGCTGAAAGAAAAGGTCAAATATCAGAAAATTTAAGAATTTCAGATAAAGAAAAAATTGATAATGATTCAATCATTGAAGAAACAGATCAAAGAATTGAATCTTTAAGAACTCAATTAAATGAAATTCAAGAAAAATCAATTCAAATTAGAGAACGTAAAGCAAGTTCTGGGGCAACTATTGAAGGATTAAATAAAAGAAAAAATGATCTATTAGATAGAATTAGTTCAGAACTAAATTTAAACGAGGAAAATATTTTAGAAAACTCAAATTTAAATGGTATCGAAGAACTTCCTAATGCAGTTGATCAAGAAGACGTCTTAGATATAAAAAAACAAGAAAGAGAGAAATTAGGATCTGTAAACTTAAAAGCAGATGAAGAGACAAGTAAATATGAAGAAGAAATCAAGAAGATGGAACAAGACAGATCTGATCTGGTTACTGCAATAGTTAAATTAAAAGATAGCATTAATGAACTTAATCAAAAAGGGAGAGAAAGACTTATTGAGGCTTTTGAAAAAGTTAATAGAAAATTTAATGAAGTTTATACAAAACTATTCAATGGCGGAAATGCTAAGCTAGAACTAGTAGACTCAGATGACCCTTTAGAAGCCGGTTTAGAAATGCTTGTAAGTCCCCCAGGTAAAAGACTTCAATCTATAACTTTATTATCAGGTGGTGAGCAAGCTTTGACAGCTCTATCTTTAATCTTTGCAGTTTTTTTGACAAATCCATCTCCTCTTTGTGTATTAGATGAGGTTGATGCTCCTCTAGATGATGCAAATGTAACGAGATTCTGTAGCCTACTTGAGGAACTAATTAAAATTACAAACACTAAATTTATCATCGTTACTCATCATGCGTTAACTATGTCTAAAATGAATAGACTTTATGGGGTTACAATGCCAGAAAAAGGGATTAGTCAGTTAGTTGCTGTTGATTTACAAAAAGCAGAGAGTATGGTTGCCTAATCTATATAAATGCCAAAGGATCCGTTTAAAACTCGCTTAGAGATTGCAAAAAATAAGATTTCAAAGAAGAATTTATATAACAGAAAGGATAGCTCATCTTCCATAGGCACAGCTTTCAAATTAAGCACTGAATTAGTCTCAGCGGTAGCAGTGGGGACAATTATTGGGTTTATTTTTGACAAGACCTTTGGTACTAAACCCTGGTTTATATTAATATTTTTTTTTGTGGGAGTAGTTGCTGGGATTTCCAACGTAATTAAATCTGCAAAAAAAATGCAAAAATAGATAATTTTTATGGCAGCAAATCCGATGACCCAATTCAATGTTTATAGAATTGGACCAGAAATAAAAGTAGGAGCATTTGATATATCATTCACTAATGCGAGTTTGTTTATGATTATTAGTACATTAGCAATTTTAATAATTTTTAATCTTGGATCAAAAAAAAATTCACTCTTGCCAAATAAAATTCAATTATTAGCTGAGCTTAGTTATACATTTGTGTCCAAAATGATTAGTGATACAGCAGGTTTAAAAGCAAAGCCTTATTTTGCATTTATATTTTCGCTTTTTATGTTTGTGCTTTTTTGCAACATGTTTGGAATGATACCTTACACTTTCACAGTAACTAGTCATATTATTGTAACATTTGTATTGGCTGCTTTTATTTTTATTGGAGTAACAGTTATTGGATTTATCAAACATGGTTTTGGATATTTAAAATTATTCGTTCCTAGTGGAGTGCCCGCAGTGCTACTTCCACTAATAGTTGTGATTGAAATTATTTCTTATTTAAGTAGACCAGTAAGTTTATCAGTTAGATTATTTGCTAACATGATGGCTGGTCATACAATGATGAAAGTTTTCGGAGGCTTTGTAATAAGTCTTGGAATAGTTGGTGGATGGCTTCCACTGAGTTTTTCGGTTGCATTAACTGGTTTGGAGATACTAGTTGCTTTTCTTCAAGCATATGTTTTTGCAATCTTAACCTGCATCTATTTAAATGATGCATTAAATTTACACCATTAATTAACATAGGAGGATATAATGGAATTAGAAGCAGCAAAAATGATCGGAGCAGGTTTAGCAGCAATTGCTTTAGCTGGTGCCGGTGTTGGTATCGGAATTATTTTCGGGAACTATTTGTCAGGAGCGATGAGAAATCCATCTGCAGCACAGAAACAATTTCCTAATTTGCTTTTAGGTTTTGCACTAGCAGAAGCAACAGGGTTATTTGGATTAGTAGTTGCATTAATCATTCTTTTTGCGTTTTAAATTTAATGATTAAAAAAATATATTTTCAGTCGATATTTTTTAGCTTCCTTTTTTCTTTGGAAGCTTTTGCAGCTGAAAGCGGAGGTATGCCTCAATTAAATCCAGAATTTTGGGTTTCGCAAATCTTTTGGTTAATACTAACGTTTGGTATTTTATATATTGTTTTATCTAAACTTATACTCCCAAAAATTAGTAACAATCTGGAGACACGAAAATCCCAAATATTAGAAAATATTGAGGCTGCAGAAAAACAAAGAGAAGATAGTGAAATAAAGCTAAAAGAATACGAGGAAATTGTATCTAAAAGTAAACTGGAGGCTAAAAATATCTTCAATCAAGCAAGAGAAAAGGCATTAAAAGATATTAATGCGAAAAGAGAAGTGCTTGATAAACAAATAGATGAAGAAATCAGTAAGGCAGAGAAAGAGATAAATACTTTGCGTAAAAGTGCTCCTGAAAAAATTAACACAATTGCAATTGAAACCTCATCAGACTTGATTCAAAAGCTTATTGGTGCTGAAGTGAATAATAGTAGTATTTCGGCAATAGTGGATGACTTATCTAAACGAAATGGAGATAAATATTATGGCAATTGATGCAACTTTTTGGGTAGCTGTTTCATTTATAATTTTTTTTGGCGTTTTAATTTATCTAAAAATTCCACAAAAAATTACTGAAATATTGGATAAAATGATTTCAGACATCAAAAGCGAAATTGATGAAAGTGAAAAATTAAGAACTGATGCAAAAACATTACTTGATAATGCTCAAAATAAATTAGACACAGCACAATCAGTTAGTAGTGAAATCTTAGAAGAAGCTAAAAAAGATTCTGATAAATTGATAATTGAATTAAATGACAAATTTCATAAATCATCAGAAATCAAAAAAAATCTAGCTGAAAACAAAATTAGCCAAATGAAAGAGGCTGCTATTAAAGAAATAAAAGATGCGTCAATTAAAATTGCAGTAGACTCTGTTAAGAAGATTATTACAACATCGGTAGATAAATCAAAACTAGACGCAGTATTTCAAAAAAATTTAGACGAAACTAAAGAAGAGTTAAAAAAAATTAACTCATAAAATTCTTACATTTTTTCAAAAAAACTATAAATTATTAAAATGAATTCTATAGTTATTGGCGCAGGATTTGGTGGAATAGCAACCGCCCTAAGACTTAGAGCAAAAGGTCATAAAGTTACCATCATAGAAAAACATCCTGATCTTGGGGGAAGAGCTAGAGTTTTTAAAAAAGATGGTTTTGTATTTGATGGTGGACCAACAGTAATTACTGCCCCTTACTTAATTAATGAATTGTTTGAACTGTTTAAAAAAGATCCAAAAGATTATATCGAACTTTCATCACTAAAAATTTGGTATCAATTTATTTTTGAGGATAAGACTAAATTTAATTATTCTGGCGATGAAGAAGAAATGAAAAATCAAATAGAAAATTTGAGTAAAGTAGATGTTAAGGGTTATGAAAAATTAGTAGCATTTACAAAAAAAATTTTTGATAAGGGTTTTACGGAGTTGGCAGATGTTCCATTTGATAAACCATTTGTCATGCTTCAACAGCTCCCAGCTTTATTAAAACTTAAAAGTTACAAATCAGTTTATTCACTAGTTTCCTCTTATATACAAAACGAAAAACTTAGAAGAATGTTAAGTATGCATCCTCTTTTGGTTGGTGGCAATCCTTTTACTACTACATCAATTTATGGATTAATTCTTTACTTGGAGAAAAAGTGGGGGATACATTATTCGATGGGTGGAACTGGTAATATAATTAAAGGTTTAGAAAAGTTAATGAATGAAGTTGGTGTAGAAATTATTAAAAATAGTGAAGTTAATAAGATTATTTTAGAAAAAAATAAAATTACTGGTGTTCAGATAAATAACCGAACTAATATTAACGCAAATAATGTAATATGTAATGCAGATCCTCCAGCAGTTTATGAAAAATTATTAAATGAAAATAAAAACAGCTCATATTTATTTAAATGGAAAAAAAAGAGAATGGAATATTCTATGGGACTATTTGTTTATTATTTTGGGACAAAGAAAAAGTATGAAAATGTTGAACACCATACAATTAAATTTGGCAATAAATATAAAGAGCATCTGGTAGATATATTTGATAAAAAAAAATTAAATAACGACATAAGTTATTATCTTCATAGACCTTCAGCTACTGACCAATCCATGGCTCCAGACGGAAATGATTGTTTTTATGTCCTTGTACCAGTTCCAAATAACCAATCAAAAATTAATTGGGATATAGAGGGTAAAAAAATGAAAAATTTAGTTATTGATAAAATGGAACAAGATTTAATGCCAAATCTTAGAGATAATATCGTTTCTGATTTTTATTTAACTCCTGATTATTTTGAAAAGGAGCTTAACACCAAATATGGATCAGGTTTCTCAATTCAACCAAAATTTACTCAATCAGCTTACTTTAGATTTCATAACAAATCTGAAATATATGACGGTCTATATTTTGTGGGTGCAGGAACACACCCTGGGGCAGGTGTTCCAGGAGTGTTATCATCTGCAAAAGTGTTAGACAAAATTTTATGATCCAAAATAAAAACTATTTATCAATTTATGCCAAATCATTTAATTGGGCAGGTTTTTTTTTACCAAAGCAAACTTACAAAAAATGTTCCTCTTTATATGACTTTTGTAGAGTTGTAGACAATATAGCAGACGATAAAAATTCTATTGAATTAAAAGAAAGTGAATTCAATGAATTTAAAAATGACTTTGTACAAAAAAATTACAACAATCCTGTTATTGAAAATATGTGGGACATAATTGATGAGTTTAGTATTTCATTGAAAGTTGTGGATGACTTATTTGATGGGATTAAATCTGATATTAAACAGACAGTAAAATTGAATTCGAAAAAAGAATTATTAATTTATTCTTATAGGGTTGCTGGAACAGTGGGATTAATGATGGCAAAAATTTTAAAGGTAAATAAGAAAAGTTCTTTAAAATCAGCAATAGATTTAGGTATTGCAATGCAATTAACAAATATTTCAAGAGATGTAGTTGAAGATCTAAATAATGGCAGATCATATATTAATGATAACTTTGATGATATCAAATCGACATTGAAACTTGCTGAAAAATTTTATGAAAGTTCATTTTACTCAATAAATGAAATTCCAATAAGATTTCGTTTTTCAATTTTGGTTGCAAGAAGAGTTTACAGAAAAATAGGATATAAAATTCTTAATAAGAAAAACTTAGAAAATTATAAAGCATCTGGTAAAATTTTTGTTTCAAATCTTGAAAAGATAATTGAGACTTTTTTTGCAATATTTGATTTAATTAAATTATTGTTAGTCAATAAAAATGATAATCATATTGAACACGATCATTTTTTAATAAATGAGGAATTAAATCTTAATGAAAGAATTTGACTATATAATAAATGGGGGTGGGTGCGCAGGTTTATCACTAGCCTACGAATTAAACATTCATTCAGAATTATCTAATAAAACTTTGGCTATTATCGAAAATCGTGATGAATACAAAAGAGATAAAACATGGTCTTTTTGGAGAGTTTCATCTCATAACTTCGAAGACTGTGTGAAAAAAAATTGGACTAATTTTACAATTAATATCCCTCATTATACAAAACATATTGAATGCAAAAGTACTCCTTATCAAACAATTGATAGTGGATTATTTTATAAAAAAATAATCAATAATTTAGAACAAAATAAAAATATTCATTTTTTTAAGGATATTAAAGAAATAAAAACTGAAAATTCTTTTATTTTTAATAGTGTTTGTAACGTTTCAGAAAATAAAGAAAGTTTATGGCAACATTTTTCAGGAATTGAAATAGAGACTAAAAAAGAGATTTTTGATGATGAGATATTTAATTTAATGGATTTTGATTGTGATCAGAAAGATAGTGTGCATTTTTTTTATACTTTACCTTATTCAAAAACTAAAGCATTGATAGAAACTACTTGGATTTCTGATCTTAATGATCCCACTCTAAAAGATTATGATAACCAATTAAAAGATTATATTGAAAATAATTTAAAAATTAAAAACTATAAAATAAATTACAAAGAAACAGGTGCTATTCCTTTGTTTCATCCTAAGTATATTAAAAAATTAAACCAAATTGAAATTGGTACAGCAGGAGGAATGACTAGATTAAGCACTGGCTATACATTCTTAAATATTCAAGATCAAAGCAAATATATCAGACAAAATATTAATAAAATTAGGGAAATAGAGTTATTTTCGATAAACAAAAAATATCAATTTTTAGATAACATTTTTTTAAAAGTTTTAAAAAAAAATCCAAAGAAAATGCCAAAAATATTCTACAAAATGTTTAATTGCCCTTCAAATACAGTAATCAACTTTCTTTCAAATAAAAGTAAAATACTTGAAGATTTTTCTATAATTATGAAGATGCCTAAATGGATGTTTTTAAAACAACTATTTTAAATATGAATAATCAAATACAAAAAATTAATTTAAATCATTCATTTATTTTTTTTTTATTTTGTAATATTTTTTCTTTTATAATCTTTAAATTTAGTAATTTTAATATTTCATCATTAATATGTCTTATTTTAATCTTGATAATTGGTGTATCTCATGGATCTTTGGATCATGAAAAAGGTAGAAAACTTTTTAAAATTTTTAATATTAATTCAATTTCAATTTTTTATATTTCTTATATTTCAATATCAATTTTAATAATTGCTATATGGATATTCATGCCGTCAATTTCATTAATTGTATTTTTATTTGTAGCATCTTACCATTTTGGAAAG
>QBYI01000007.1 GCA_003282895.1 Pelagibacteraceae bacterium AG-325-F15 | reverse complement strand
TTACTAAAAGTAAAAACACCTAGATTAATTACTGTTTCAAGATTTGATAAAAGAAAAAATCATGAAAAGGTCATTATGGCTTTAAGAAACCTAAAACAGATTTACCCTGATATAGTTTATATTTGTATTGGTTATGGTGATGAAGAGGAAAATATTAAAAACCTTGTAAAAGAATTAGACTTAGAAACTCAGGTAATGTTTTTTAAAGATATTACTGATGATTTAAAAAATGCTTTAATAGCAAAATCAGATCTATTTGTGATGCCTTCAGTTATTCATAAGTCCTCAGTTGAAGGTTTTGGAATAGCTTATACAGAAGCTGCTCAATATGGCGTTCCATCAATTGGTGGAAAAGATGGTGGTGCCTCAGATGCCATAGAACATGAAAAGACAGGTTTAATTTGTGATGGAAATAATCTAGATGCAATTTATTTTTCAATGAATTCAATTTTAGAAAACAAAAAATATTTAGAGTATGGAAAAAATGCAAAAGAGTTTGTTAAAAAGTTTTATTGGTCAAATATTGTTGAAAAATATAAAGATATTCTAAACTAAGATTGTTTATACTTCAGTAACACTTATAGTAATTAATCAATGTCCAATAATAAACTAGCTATTTTTTTAATAATTATCTCTGTTTTTTTTGGAACCGTAATGCTATCTTTTTTAAGAATAGCTCAAGAAGATGTTAATGTTTACGTTGCAGGTTTTTTTAGGTTTTTTTTAGGTTTAGTAATTATTTTGCCCTATATTATCAAAACTAATTTTATTGTATTAAAAACAAACCATCTAAAAAAACATTTCCTGAGAGCAGTGCTAGGTTTGCCTGCAATGCTTTTATATTTTTCCTCATTAGTATTGCTTCCTATTGAAAAAGTTACTGCAATATCTTTTGTTGTACCTTTAATGGTAACAATACTTGCGGTATTTTTTTTAGGGGAGAAGATTTATATATATAGAACTTTAGCCCTAATTCTTGGTTTTGGTGGAATGCTAGTAATCATTAGACCTGGTTATGTAGATATATCAATTGGAGTCTATATGATTTTATTTTCTGCATTGCTATGGTCAATTAATATAATCATAACTAAAAAAATCTCAAAAGATGATAGTGCAATTACAATATTAGCACATCAATCTATATTTATGAGCTTATTAAGTTTCATAATTGTTTTATTTTTTTGGGAAATGCCTAGTTTAAAAACATTTATTTACCTAATTTTAGCAGCTATTTGTGGAACTGTATTACATTTAACACTTAACCATGCTTTTAAATTAGTAGATGTTAGCATGACTCAACCCTACTCTTTTTTAAATTTAGTTTTTGCATCAATTATTGGGTATTTTGTGTTTGGTGAAATTCCAAATCTTTATACCTGGATTGGTGCTCTTATAATATTTACAGGCGTTCTTATAATTTCTTATAGAGAGATAAAACTAGATAAAGAAATAATCAGAAAAAGAGTAGATATTAAATCTTAATTTTTAAAGTAAATTTTGTATAAAAAATTTTTTGAATGGTCTTTTAAAAGAATTCCAACTTCCTTTAAAGCCGCCTACGTGATAGCCGTAAGTAATACATGATGCATCTATTTTGGCATCTTTATTAGGTGACCCGTCATCTTCTGTATAATAATCAGGACAATTGTGCCAAGCCTCTTGATCTGCTTCATATTCGGCTTCATAATTAGCCTCAAAACCATGTCCCCAATTTTTTTTTGTGGTTACTTTTATGTCAGCGCCATTTGTAAGCATTTTTTTTCCATATTCCTCGCATATATGTGCATGAGATGCATCATCTTTGCTACCGTTCACCATCCAAATTTTAGTTTCTTTTATTGGTTGTGGATTTCTAAAAAATCCAGATTGTCGACATTCTACAGATCTTGGTAGTGAGGCTGCGAAATATAAATCATTACTAATCAACAAATCTCTTATTCTTTTTTCAGCAATTGCAAGTGAATTCATTCCTCCTCTAGACCAACCAGTAATTCCGACTTTCTTAATATCAATCTTTGGATCTTTTGATAAATACTCAAGTGTCATGAATGCATCAATATAAAATGAAAAAGTAGATACTTGTGATTGATCAGTTCCAGCTGAAACTACATGCCTTCCATTAAAATTATCTACAAACATAACTGCAATTCCTTTTTTTAATAATTGTCTCGCCATCTGTCTGTTAAATTTGAACCATTTATTACTATAAAGTATGGCTCCACCACTTGAGTGATTAAATACTAATATTGGGAATGGACCTTCTCCTTTCTTTGGATAAACGATTAATGCATCAATATTTACTGGTGAATTTTTATAGGATCCATCTTTTAAGCTCATAAATTCATTCGGAAATGGTCCTGAATTATATGACTTTATTCTAACCATTTTACCATCTTTAAAATATGGTCCTAAAGTAAATAATGCTGAGGTTCCAGCTAATACAGAATTTGAAAAAAAAATACAAAAAAAACTTATTAATATATTTTTCATTATAGAATGATATCACGGATAGAAAAATAACAAAGTTAGTTATTTTTTTTTATTAAACATAAATCATTTTTTTTTGTTATTTTTTAAAAAGTTGATGATAAAACCTAAGTATATGATCAACTATGATATCTCTTTTTATTTAAATAATATAAAACAACTTTTTTCTAAAAATTTTATTACTGTAGTCTTTATATCTATTCCAAGCGCTGTTATTGCAGATTATCTTAAAATACCACTTGCTTGGATGTTAGGACCCATGATTGTTACATCAATCGTAGCTTTATCTGGTTTAAAAATAAAAATGCCAAAATTAGTATTAAGTTCAATTTTGATTATTTTGGGGCTACATATCGGTAATTACATTGATCAAAACCTTTTCGATCAAATGATAAATTGGATTTGGACCTCAATTATAATGCTTATTTATATTATTGTTTGTATTTTAATTGTTGCAAAGTATCTTCAACGATTTTCTGGGTATGGTAAAAAAGCATCAATATTTTCAGCTGCCCCAGGCGCTTTAGGTCCTTTGTTAATTTTAGCTGAAAATGAAAAGACAGACTTATCACAAGTTGCTACCTCACATTTAATCAGATTAATAATAATTATTACAATTATTCCATTTATTGTAGTTAACAATCCTGCTTCAGAGATTTTAATAAAAAATGAATTTAATTACATGTCGCAAAATCATTTTAATTTAATTTTATTAATTGCTGCTTCTCTTTTTTTTATATTCATTTTTAATAAAATAAAAATTCCAGCTGCCTTATTGTCTGGAACGCTTTTTGCGAGTGGTTTATTACAAGTAACCAATATTGCGTCTTATAAACTACCAGATGCATCTATTAATTTTTGCTTATTAATTCTTGGTGCCTCTGTTGGTTGCAAATTTGCTGAAAAAACTTTCAGAGAAATTGCTAATAATTCATTACATAGTATGGTCGCAACAATTATTTTGGTTTTACTTGGTTTGATTGCAGCTTATGTGGCTTCATTCTTTGTTGATACAAATATTTTAACTTTAATTTTATCATTTAGTCCTGGTGGTATTTATGAAGTTGCTGTGATTGCAATAGCGTTTGATCTAGATCCAGACTTTGTTGCCTTTCATCATATAATAAGATTACTGTTTATACTTTTTACTGTTCCTATATTTTTAAAAATATTAGAAAAACTTAAGAAATAATCTCAGACATTCTCTCAAAGACTTTTTCCGCTGAAAGTTTTGATAATTCTGGAGCTTGTATTGCTTTAAAATTTTCTCTTTCAATGCTAACTTTAAAAGGACTAGTATGTGATCCAAATAAAGCTATTCCTTTTGACCCTAAATGAGCTGTCATGTGAGCAGGTCCAGTATCATTTGCAACCACAAATGAACTATATTTAATCAAAGCTGCTAACTGTGATATGTCTAAAGCTTTACCATTATCTAATATACAAAGAGCATTAATATTGACTGCATCTTTAATCTCGTTAGGGCCTGGTGCAATGACTACCTTGTAGATGTTTTTATATTTTTCATTAATCAAATTTATTAATTCATTATAGTAAGGCCATTTTTTAGAGGTTAAATGAGGAGAACAAAAAGGAAAAAGGACAATATATTTATCCAATTGATGGTAATTTTTTATTTGAGATATATCTGATGGGCTCCATGAGAAATCAGGGTTTAAAGTGTGATTGGTATTAATTCCAGAACTTTTTAATTGATGGTCAAATCTAGATAGGACTGAATCTTTATCGAAATCCTCTTTTGTAGTTCCTTTAGGTAATGTAGTTTCGGTAGATGACCATGTATTTTTTGTAGCTTTAGGAAATAATATTTTTTTATAAAATGATGTTCTGCTTGAGTTTTGTAAATCATAAACCTTTGAGAATTTGAATTTCTTTATATTTTTCATCAATGAATATAAATAAATCAAATTAAATCTTGGTAATCTCTTATCTAAAATAACATTAGAAATATGAGGATTTTTTTTAAATAGATCAAAATATGGTTTAGTTGTTAGCAAATGGACTTCATCGTCTTTGTGATTTTCAGAAATATCTTGAATTGCACCACATGCTTGAGCTATATCACCTAAAGATCCATGTTTAATGATTAAAATATTAGACATATTTTTAACAACTTAACATAGTATATTTTTTAATGAATAAAATTCTAGTTGAAGTATCAGTTGGAGAATTGTTAGACAAAATTTCCATTCTTGAAATTAAACAAGAAAAAATCAAAGATCTGGCCAAATTAAAATTTATTAACGAAGAACACTCGATTCTAAAAGATCAATTAAATATTAATGTCGAATCTGATCAAAAGCTAATTGAACTTTTTGATTCTTTAAAAAAAATAAATGCAAAATTGTGGGTAATTGAAGATGATAAGAGACAATGTGAAAAAGAAAAAGATTTTACAGACTCTTTTATTAGACTTTCAAGAGATGTTCATTTCTTAAATGATGATAGAGCTAAGATTAAATTAGAAATTAATAATCACACAGGCTCTAAGATTAAAGAGATAAAAGAATATACTAGTTATTAAAAACTCTGGGGAACCAATCCTCTCTCATCATATCACCTGTTTCTAAATTAATACCATCAAATGGTGGGGATGTGGGCCCACCTCTATCAATAAATCTTACATCATCACCAATAAATCTCATCGAAAAAGCTCTTCTAGATTTTAAGCTTTTGTTTCCAGTTGAACCATGAACGATTTTAAAATTAAATAATACAGCGTCTCCTAAATTTAATTCAGGTATAAATATATCATCACTAAATTCCTCTGTATTTGGTAACTCCATAAATATTTTGTTTTCCTTATACCAAGATTGATTATTTGACCATTTCGTGGGTCTAATTAATTTTTTCCATTTATGTGATCCCAAAATTAATTTAAGATTATTTTTTCTATCTACATTATCTAAAGGTATCCAAAAGCTACCTGTATCATTTCCATCTACACAATAATATGGCATGTCTTGATGCCATGGGGTTTCTTTTATAGTGCCTGGTTCTTTAATAAAAATATGATCATGAAATATTCGTGATGAATTTGATAATGTAGCTTCGGTAAAAATTTGTCCAGCTGGTGAATTAAATATACAATCTTTAAATTCCTCTATTCTTTCCCAATTACAATAATCTTCGAAGAATCTTCCTTTATTATCATTAACATTTTCTCTTCCATGTTTACTTGGTTTTTCTAAAACTTTTTCAAAACCTTTTCTTAATGGTTCTATCCAATTTTTAAAAATATCTTTAATAACAATGACCCCAAATTTTTGGTAATCTTCAACTTGTGCTTTTGAAAGGTACATATTAATCTTTTATTGAAAACTATATTTCTTCTCTAAGTATTTAATTAAATTGTGAATTAAAAAAGTCATAAATAAATAAATCCCACCCGCAACAATAAAAACTTCAATTGGTTTAAATGTGGTTGAAATTATATATTTAGCTACACCTGTTAAATCCATTAATGTTACAGTACTTGCTAAAGATGTTCCTTTCATCATTAAAATTATCTCATTACCATAGGCAGGTAAAGATTGTCTGATTGCTATTGGTATCTGTATTTTATAAAAAATAATTTTACTCGAAATTCCTAAACTTTTTCCAGCTTCAATTATACCTGGTTTAATTGTTTGAAATGCTGACCTTAAAATCTCAGATGTATAAGCGCCAGTATTTAATGCAAAAGCAATAATAGCACACCAATAAGGTTCTTTTAGTATTACCCACAAAAACGTAGATCTTAAATATTCTATTTGTCCTAAACCAAAATAAATAATAAAAATTTGAACTAAAAGTGGTGTTCCCCTGAAGACATAGGAATAACCGTATGCAAATTGATTAATAACAATATTTTTACTTAATCTTAAAATAGCAAATAATAATCCTAAAACTATACCTGCTATTAATGATGCAGATAAAAGTTTTAATGTTATTAGTGAAGCACTAAGTAATTTTGGTAAACTAGTTATCATTAAATCGAAATCCATTAATGTCCTCTGCTATATTTTACTTCTAATCTATTAATTAATTTCATACTTATATATGTAAGCATCAAATATAGAACTGCTGCAAATGAGTAAAAGAAAAGAGGATCTCTAGTCGAACCAGCTGCTATATAAGACTGTCTCATAATCTCAACTAAACCTGTGACTGATATTAAAGAGGTATCTTTCAATGTGATTTGCCAGACATTACTCAAATTTGGAATAGCCAATCTTAACATTTGTGGTAAAATTATTTTATAAAATTGTGTAAATTTATTTACACCCAAAACTTTTGCGGCTTCAAATTGACCTTTGTCTATTGATTGAATTGCTCCTCTAAAAACCTCTGTAGAATAAGCACCAGAGATAATACCTATTGAAAAAGAACCAGTTAAAAATGCGTTAATTTCGATGTAATCTTTATATCCAAAAATCGAAGCTACATACATTATTGCACCACTTCCTCCAAAAAAAAATAGATATATGACTAAAAGTTCAGGAACACCTCTGATTACAGTGGTATATGAGTTTGAAAAAAAATTTAAAAATTTATTTTTTGATAATTTTAATGGAGTAAATATTAAAGCAAAAAAGAATCCTATGAACATTGCTGTTATAGAAACAACAATAGTCATGAAAGTAGCTGTAACTAATTCGTCACCCCAGCCCTTATCACCAAAATATAAAAGTTCCATAATATAGGTGGCTGTTTAGGCCACCTATTTATTCTATATTTAATATGTGTTTTTACATAGAAGCATCAAAGCCAAAATGTTTAATGGCTAATCTACTAATTATTCCATCATCTCTAGCTTTATCGATTGCTGCATTGAAATCATTAATAAGCTCAGAGTCTCCTTTTCTTATTCCGACACCAACACCATTACCAAAAGCACCGCCAGCAAATGTTGGTCCAGTTAAAACAACTTCTTTACCAGATTTTTCAGCGTAATCAGTAAAAGCAACTGCTGCAGCTAATGCTGCATCGATTCTTCCTGCTGCTAGGTCAAGATTAACCTCATCTTGAGTTTTATATGTTCTTACTTTTATTTTACCCATCATTCCTGAGTCTAAAAAATTTTGATGAATAGTTGCAGTTTGAACTCCAATAGTTTTGCCTTTAAATGCTTTGACTAACACGTCTAAAGTTTCTTGTTCTTCAGCAGAAATACTAGTTAAGTTAATTGCTGAAAGAGTTTTAAGTCCTGCATTTTTTGATCCCTTCATAACTGCTAAAGAAGCGACTTCATCTGCATATCCTTGAGAGAAGTTAATAGTTTTTTTTCTTTCATCAGTTATAGACATACCTGCCATAATAGCATCAAATTTTCTTGAGACTAATGCAGGGATCATTCCATCCCAATCTTGTTCAACTATTGTACAATCATGTCTCATAATTTTACAAAGTTCATTAGCTAACTCCACTTCAAAGCCAATTAAATTACCTGCAGCGTCTTTAGAGTTCCATGGAGGATAAGCGCCTTCAGTTCCAATTTTTATTTTGTCAGCGTAAACATTTCCAATGACTAATAAAGAAGCAAGAACCGTTAAAATAGTTTTTTTATATATATTCATTATTTTCTCCTTTAATTTACAGAGATTATTTCACAAATTTAATAATTTAAAAAGAAAATTAATGATTTATCGAAGATGAAAAATTCCAGGAACAATCAAAACTAGGAATATAAACTCTAGATAATTTAGTATTTCCAAAGTGGTGATTAAATACATTTAACCAATTATCAACTTGATGTGGTTTTTTATCCTGACTTCCGACTTGAGCTGTGATAACTCCTTTTGGTTTTAATATCCTAATCATTGACTCCATATTTTTTGATGCAAGATCAATACAAAATTGATCATCATTAAGATCGACGAATATATGATCATACGTGTCATCTTTTATTGTTTTAATACTTTCAAATGCATCACCCCATACACATTTTACAGAATTTTTTTCAGTAGCTTTCTTTCCTATATCTCCAAGATGTTTATTACAAACATCAACGACTTCAGGGTCTAGTTCATACCAATCAACAAAACTAAATTTTTTTGATATACATTCTCTTGCAACACCACCGTCTCCACCTCCAATAATAGCAGCTCTTTCAATTTGTTGATTTAGATTTAATCCTGCACCTACAAATGTTGAACTATATAAGTGTTCATCAGTCGTAGCTACTTGAATTTCTCCATCAATAAATAGAGATTTTCCAAATTGTTCTAAATCTAAAATTTCAATGTGTTGACCAACTTTTGATTTAAAATCCTCTAATACATCGTTTACAACATAAGATTTTTTTAATCCTGGTGAACTATAAATGTCATGATAAAGTGATTTAGTGTCTCTATTAAATTCTTTTTTAACTAATCTTGTATGCTCAAATTTTTTTTTTATAATATCAATAGCAATAGAGGGGCTTACTTTGCCACAAGTAAAGAAATCAAAACTAATAATTCCTTTTTCTGGAAATGTATGAAAACTAATATGGCTTTCAGCTAATAAAGCAATTATTGTAAAACCTTGAGGTTCAAATTTATATTTAGATATATTTAGAATTGTTACTTTTGCAGCTTTTGCAATTTCATGAATTGCTTTTTCAAATACAGATGGATCATACTCTTTTGTAGTCCCAATTATATCAAGGGTAATATGTTCGCCTACTTTCGTCATAAAATATCTAATCAATTCTTAGTAATCAAATTTTTTGCTTCTTTCAAACAAAAAACTATTATAATACTTCTCTGAGGTTGTAACTGTGAAAAACAATTGGTCAAATTCAGAAGCTAAAAAATATATTAGAAAGTATCAAAATTTAGGTTATTCAAAAGATATGGCTCTAAGAGTCTATACTACTAGACTTCTAGGGAGAAATAGTGAATTGGTTTTACACGGTGGTGGAAATACATCCGTAAAAACTTCAATTAAAGATATTGATAGCAAAAACTACGATGTACTTTGTGTAAAAGGCAGTGGTTGGGATATGGCTGAAATTGAACCGGCTGGTTTGCCTGCTGTGAAATTAAACCCACTGTTAGCTTTAAAAAATAAAAAACATTTAAGTGACGATGATATGGTTGCTTACCAAAAAAGAAACCTTATAGATATAAAATCTCCTAATCCCTCAGTTGAAACCTTTCTACATGCATTTTTGCCTTATAAATTCGTTGACCACACTCACTCAGATGCAATTGTAAATATTACCAATAGATCAAATGGGAGAGATCTATGTAAAAAAATTTTTGGCTCTAAAGTTAGTATAGTTCCATATGTAATGCCAGGATTTGCTTTAGCTCAAAAAGTAAATGAAATTTATAAAAAAAACCCAAATGTAAATTGTTTAATACTTTTAAACCACGGGATATTTACTTTTGATAATGATGCTAAAAAATCTTATGATTTAATGATTAAATATGTTTCTATTGCAGAAAGAACTGTAAGAAAATTAAAAAGAAAAAAAATTAAACAAATTCAAAAATATAGCACTAAATTTGGTCCACATGAAATCGCTCCAATTTTAAGAGGTTTATTATCTGAAAACATAGATCAAAAATTTATACTAAATTATAGATCAAATAAAACTTTAGAATATTTTATAAATGGAAAAGATGTGAGAAGATATTCATGCGTTGGAACTGCTACTCCTGACCATGTTATTAGGGTAAAACCTTTTCCATTGGTAATTACACCAAAAAAAAATTCAGGTATTGAAGATTTCAAAAAAGTAGCTCAGAAAAGTTTTAAAGATTATAGAAAAAAATACGTAAGATATTTCAATACTAATAAGAAAAAAGTCAAAGAGAAAAAAACAATGCTTGATACTTCACCAAGAGTAATTTTAGTCCAAAATGTTGGTTTATTTAGTGTAGGTGATAGTCTGAGCGCCTCAAAAATAGCAGGTGATCTAACTGAAACAAATGCAAGAGTAATTTCATCAGTTGAAGAAACTACACAATATAAATTTATACCAGAAAAAGATTTATTTGACGTTGAATATTGGTCGCTAGAACAAGCTAAAATTAAAAAAGTTAAAAAGACTCTCCAAGGAAGTGTAGTTGTTATAACTGGAGGCTTTGGTGCTATTGGTTCTGCTACTTATAAGCTTTTTAAAAGCCACGGAGCAGAAATTATATTGCTTGATTATGATGCTAAAAAAGTAAGAGATATGCAAAGTGAAATTAAAGATCTATGTTTGCACTGTGATGTAAGAGACAAGAAGAGTGTTAAAAATGCTTTTAAAAAAATCTGTGAACAATATGGTGGTATTGATATTTTAATATCAAATGCCGGAACAGCAATTGGTGGTTCAATTGCTGAAGTGGATGATAATATTTTAAGAGAAAGCTTTGAAGATAATTTTTTCTCTCATCAAAATTGTGCTTCAGAAACTATTAAAATAATGAAAAAACAAAATATTCAAGGGTGTTTGTTGTTTAATATTTCAAAACAATCAGTAAATCCTGGAAAAAACTTTGGTCCTTATGGTCTTCCAAAAACAGCTTTATTAAGTTTATGTAAGCAATATGCGGTTGATTATGGATCACTTGGCATTAGATCAAATGGAGTTAATGCTGATAGAATTAGAAGTGGTCTTTTAAATGATGGAATGATTAAATCTAGAGCTAAGGCCAGAGAAGTTTCAACGGATGAATATATGAGAGGAAACTTACTTTTGAATGAGGTAAAGGCAGAAGATGTTGCAAAGGCATTTTTTCATTTAGCTGTATCAAAAAAAACAACTGGTGCAGTACTAACTGTTGATGGTGGAAATATAGCTGCCTCTCTTAGATAATTTAATTAAATAATTTTTTTAATCCTTCAGAAGAAGCTTCAGAAATCCCTTTTTCTGTTATCAAACCAGTAACATATTTTGCAGGTGTAATATCAAATGCTAAGTTCATCGCTTTGCTATTATTTGGATATATCAAAACTTTTTTAATCTTATTATCTTCATCAATACCTTCTATATATGATAATTCCTCCGAACTTCTCTCTTCTATTGGAATATCCTGTGCGTCTTTAATTTTCCAATCTATTGTAGAGCTTGGAAGAGCAACATAAAATGGAACATTGTTATCATGGGCAGCTAATGCTTTAAGATATGTTCCAATTTTATTACAAACATCCCCATTAGACAAAGTTCTATCAGTGCCAACAATACACATATCAACTTCGCCTTTCTGCATTAAAATACCACCTGTATTATCAGCAATAATAGTATTTGGAATTTTTTCTTCATTTAATTCGTAAGAAGTTAAATTCGCGCCTTGGTTTCTTGGCCTTGTTTCGTCTACCCACACATGTACAGGTATACCTTTTTTGTGTGCATGATAAATTGGTGATGTGGCTGTACCCCAATTAATTGTAGCCAGCCAACCTGCATTGCAATGTGTTAATATATTTACTGTATCTTTTTTTTTATTATAAATTTTCTCTATAATCTTAAGTCCATTAATACCAATATTTTTACAAAATTTTTCATCTTCGTCACATATTTCTTTAGCTTCTTTTAAAGCAATATCTAAAATTTGTTTACTATTAACTACTGTTAATTTTTTCATCATACGGTCAACTGCCCATTTAAGATTTATAGCAGTAGGCCTTGATTGAATTAACTCCTCTGCACTTTTTTTAATAAATTCTTTATCATTACTCTCTTGAACTGCCAAAGCTAGACCATAAGCTGCTGTTCCTCCTATTAAAGGCGCTCCTCTTACCTCCATTATTTTAATAGCATTAATTGCATCATTGACTGTTTTAAGTTCTTTAATAATAAATTGATGAGGAAGTTTGGTTTGATCAATTATTTTAACAATATTTCTTTCATACCATATTGTTCGATATTCTTTACCTTCAATCTTCATTTAGATAAAACTCTTCCAGCTATTGTTTTAAGTTTACCAATAGTTTTTTTAGTTCTTTTTTCTGGAGCTGTAATTATTGCAACATCTAAACAATTATTAGTAGGATCATTTAGATCAATATGATTTTCAAAATTATCAATTAAATTTTTGATCATTACTTTTGCTTTTTCCGCATTACCTAACAAAACTTTAATCACTTGCTGTACGTCAACATTTTCATGATCTGGATGCCAACAATCAAAATCTGTAACCATAGAAACCGATGCATATCGAATTTCAGCTTCTCTTGCGAGTTTTGCCTCTGGCATATTAGTCATTCCAATAACATCAGCTTTCCATGTTCTATATAAATTAGATTCTGCTAATGTAGAAAATTGTGGTCCTTCCATCACAACATATGTTCCATTTCTTTGATAATCAATATTTGATTTCTTAATCGCATCTTCGCAAGCATTCATTAACCCATTAGAAGTTGGATGAGCCATAGAAACGTGTGCTACTATTTCATCATCAAAAAAGGTTTTGGCTCTTGCAAATGTTCTATCTATAAATTGGTCTACAATAACAAATTTACCCGGTGGCAAGTTTTCTTTTAAAGAACCTACAGCTGAAACAGAGACAATATCTGTGACACCTAATTGTTTAAGAGCATCTATGTTAGCTCTAAAATTGATATTAGAAGGAGAAACAAAATGCCCTCTTCCATGTCTAGGTAAAAAGTATACTTCCTTGTTATTATAATTTGTTTTTAATATTTGATCTGAAGGTTTGCCCCATGGTGTATCAAAATCAAGTAATTCTCTATCTTTAAATTCTTCAACATCATAAAGGCCACTACCACCAATAATTGCTAATTTATTTGTTGTCATATTTTAAAAAATATTTATTCATACTTTTATAATTAAGTATTATGAATTTAAAAGACTATATTAGATCAATTCCTGATTACCCTAAAAAAGGTATTTTATTTAGAGATATTACTACACTAATTAAGAATGAAAATGCATTTACCGAAACAATAAATCGGATAGTTGAACGGTCAAAAAAATTTAATTTTAACAAAATTGCAGCAATTGAGTCTAGAGGTTTTGTATTTGCTTCTGCTGTTTCTTATATATTAAAAAAACCTTTTATCATGCTAAGAAAAAAAAATAAACTTCCAGCAGATGTTCATTCTGTAGATTTTGAGCTAGAGTATGGCACAGCAACAATAGAGGTTCACAAAGACTCTATTGATCATAAAGACAATGTTTTGATTATTGATGATTTAATAGCAACTGGAGGTACAGCTGAAGCAGGTGCAAAATTAATAGAAATATCCGGTGGAAAAGTTTCAGCATTTATTTTTGTTATAAATTTATTTGATTTAGGTGGCTCAGATAATCTAGTTAAAAATAATTATAAAGTTGAAAATTTAATTGATTTTCCAGGACATTAATTGGTAGCGGGAAGTGGGATCGAACCACTGACCTCAGGCTTATGAGTCCTGCGCTCTAACCAACTGAGCTACCCCGCCATATAATGCTTGAGTTTTATACTATTTTTAAATTTTAATTCAATATACTATTTAATATTAAAAATTTTAAAATTACATATTTTGAGCAAATATTTAAACAGATATTATTGGATTAGAAAAATATTTGTTAATAATTTTTTTTCAAAATTTATAAATCAAAAATTGTTAAATAAGATTGTTTTCAATTCAATTTATAAATCAAATCATTGGAACAAAAGTCAAAAATTTGATTCAAATCAGTCTTACTCTGGTCCTGGCTCAGCAGCAAATACAATTCAAACAAACAACTTAATTTTAGAATTACAAAAATTTTTTAATGAAAATAACATTAAAAATATTTTAGATGCTCCTTGTGGTGATTGTGCCTGGATTAAGAAAATTTTTGAAAGAGATATTAAATATACTGGAATTGATGTTGTAGAGGATTTAATAAATCAAAATAAGCTAACATTTAATTCAAATTCAAATACCAAATTTTATTGTAAAGATTTAACTGAATATAATGATTTTGATAATTATGATTTTATATTAATGAGGGATTTCTTTATACACTTACCTCTGCCAATAATTAAAAAAATTTTAACAAATTTAAAAAATTCAAACTGCAAATATTTTGCTTTTAATAATTATGAAAGTGTTAATTTTAATAAAGAAATTTCAACTGGTCAGCACAGAAAAATTAATTTATTAAAAGACCCTTTTAACTTGGATTTGCCATATTATAAAATTCAAGAAGTAAATAACGAAAATAAACCTGATCAAGATAATTTTATATACATTTACAAAAACTAAATGAAATTATGTTTTTATTATCAATAATTTTATTAGAGATATTTTAACTTTCTAAAAGTTTAAATAGAAATAACTATAGCTGAAAAAAAAATAACCGACAAAGATAACATTGAAAAAATATAAAGTTTCTTTTTGAAATCATTTTTTTTTTCAATTTTTACTCTATTTAATAATATATTTATATTAGTAGTTTTTATACGATCTGAAAAATATCTGATTTGAGGATTTAAATTTGTGTTTAATGAATATTTGTCTTTAATTATTTTTTTCATAAATCATTTAAACAGCTTATAAACAAAATTACAATTCATTTAATGTATAAATTATAAATTTTTAAAATCTGTTTGTTTTAAAGGCTTTAATAAAATTTCTGCAGGATATTTATTTTTCTCAATTTCAATATATAAGTTTTTTTTTAATAATTCTTCATTACTAAAATCTGACTTTATATATCCAAAAGATAAATTCTTATTATAATTAAATGAAAAATTACCAGAGGTAGTTACACCTATTATTTTGTCATCTAAATAAATTGGTTCGTCATGTAAAAGTAAAGGTTCACCAGGATTACTTTCTTTTAAACACAACATAACAAGTCGTTTATTTAATTTTTTATCTTTGATTTTAAATAAGGTGTCTCTTCCTATAAATTTTATATCTTTTTTATAACTAATTACAAAATTCAAACCTGCTTCATACTGGTTTTCTTCAGGAGAAATATCGTGTCCCCAATGCAGAAAACCACTTTCCATTCTCATAATATCCATTGTGTGCATGCCACAATTTGAGAGATTAAAATTTTTTCCTGTATCTAAAATCAATTCATATATTTTTTTTGCATCCTTAAATTCTACATATAATTCAAAACCTAATTCACCAACGTAAGATAATCTCTGTGTCCAAATTTTTATTCCATTAATTGTAATAAATTTAGCTGTTGCGAATTTAAAATCATTATTTTCAAAATTTTCATTGCTTAACGTTTTAATTAAATCTCTGCTTTTTGGACCAAATAATCCAAAAACACAAAGATCATCAGTGACATCTTTTAATTCAATATCTGAAGGAAGGTATTTTTTTATATGAAACTTATCTCTTTCTCTAGTTGCCGCTGAGCTAATTATCCTATAATGATTTTTATTCAAGCAGATAACTGTTAAATCGGTTTCAATACCGCCGTCGCTATTAAGCATCTGTGTATATGTACATTTCCCAATTTCATCTTTAATATTAGCTGAACAGATTTTTTGTAATTCTTTATGCGCATTTTTTGAAAATATTTCAAATTTAGAAAATGGTGTTAAGTCAAACAAACCAACATTCATTATTGTATTTTTACATTCGTATTCTACAGATGGATACCAATTTTGATAATTATAACTATATCCATATTCGGCCTTTTCTCCATTTAAAGCAAACCACATTGGTCTCTCATATCCTCCTGAAACACCAAAACATGCACCTAAACTTTTTAAATTTTCATGATGTGGTAATGTTTTTATATTTCTAGAAGTTTTATGCTGTTTAAAAGGCCAATGCACACCATACAAATCTCCTAAACTTTCTGTAATTCTCTCCTTAATAAAACCTAGTTTTGAATGAAATTTTTGAAATCTTTTTATGTCATAACTAAAAATATCCTCATTAATATGACCTGTCATTAACCATTCAGCTGTAACTTTACCTACACCTCCACCACTTCCAATCCCAATACTATTTAAACCACAACTTACAAAAAAATTTTTAATTTCAGGAACTTCTCCAAGTAATGTATTTGTATCAGGTGTAAAAGACTCAGGACCTGAAAAAAACTTTCTAATTCCAGCAGTTTCTAAAATTGGAAATCTTTTTACTGCAGCATTCAAGTATGGTTCAAAATGTTCAAAATTTTCTTGAAATTCACCAAAAGAAAAGTCTTCAGGGACTCTGTTTGTTTTTTTAAAAGCAGGTATAGAATTAGCTTCAAAAATACCAACTAATAATTTTCCTGCATCTTCTTTTATATAGGTGCGATTATCAAAATCTCTAATTGTAGGTAAAGTTTTTGATAGGTTTTCTATAGGTTCTGTAATAATATAAAAGTGTTCTGCAGGATATAATGGAATACTGACACCTGCTTTTTCACCAATTTGTCTTGACCACATTCCAGAAGCCAGCACAATATATTCGCACTCAATTTTTTGACCGTTAACTTTTACTCCCTCAATTTTTCCATTCTTAGTTAAAATTTCATCAACAGGAGATTGTTCAAAAATTTGAGCACCTTCCCTTTTTGCAGCTTTTGCCAACATATAAGTAACACCTGACGGGTCTGCCGCACCATCACCTGGCATTAAGATTCCTCCTAAAATCTCTTCTGTATTAATAATTGGATAATCTTTTTTAATTTGATCTTTATCTAAAATTCTTACATCAACGTCATAAAGTTGTGCATTTGTTGCTTGTCTTTTTAATTCTTGCCATCTACCTTTATTTTGTGCAATTGATAAAGCTCCATTTAGTCTCAATCCTGCTGAATGATCAACTTTTTTTTCAAGTTCTTTGTATAAATCGAGTGAATATTTTCTAATTTTAGTTACTGCCGCTGAAGGCCCTAATTGACTAACAAGTCCTGCTGCATGCCATGTTGTACCTGAAGTTAATTGATCCCTTTCTAGGACAATTGTATCTTTCCATCCAAACTTAGCTAAATGATATGCTACTGAACAGCCAATAACACCACCTCCAATTACTACAACCTTTGTTTTTTTGGGAAGATTTTTTATCATTAATGATCTAAGTATATTAAAATGCCCGAGTCTAACAATAATATTCTAGTTACTGGTGCCGCAGGTTATATTGGCAGTCATGTGGTTGAACAACTAGTTAAAAATAAGGATAAAGTGATCCTTATAGATAATTTAGTAACTGGTTACAAAAAATTAATAAATAAAAAAGCTAAATTTATTAAAGCTGATATCAAAAATAAGTCGAAAATTAGTAAAATAATTAAAGATTATAATATTACATCAATTATTCATCTAGCTGCATATCTTAATGTTAGTGAGGCAGAAACTAACAAAAAAAAATATTATCAAAATAACATAATTGGTACCAAAAAACTTTTAGAGGCGTGTAAAAGTTCTAATGTTAAAAACATAATCTTTTCATCTTCATGCAGCATATATGGAAATGTAAAAGGATCTGTAGGTGAAAATAAAAGACCAAATCCGCAAGGTTATTATGCTTATACAAAATATAAAGGTGAAGAATTAATAAAAAGATACTCAAAAAAATATAATTATAAATATGCTATTTTAAGATATTTTAACGTTGCTGGTGCAAGTCCATCTAACAAAATTGGTCAAATTGAAAAATCACATGGTCAATTGGTTAAAAATATAGCAATTCAGTATTTAAAAAAAAAACCAGTAATGAATATTTATGGAAATAATTATAGAACTAAAGATGGAACTTGTATTAGAGACTATATACATGTTTCAGATTTAGCTGATATACATATTAAATCTATCAAGTATTTAACAAAGAATAAAAAATCAATATTACTTAATTGTGGCTATGGAAAAGGATATTCTGTTCAGCAAATTATTGATATTTTTAAAAAAATTAAAAAAGGAGTTAAAGTATATTATAAAAAAAGAAGACCTGGTGATATTGCTCAGGTTTATGCGGATACAAAAAAATTTAAAAAAATTTTAAAGTGGAGACCAAAATACAATAACATTAAGTTAATTATTCAAAGTGCAATTAAATGGGAAAAAAAATTAAATTACTGATGACCAAAATAAATTTGAGTTGAATTTTTATTTAGCAAAAATATTTGCAACTTGCTGATTTAAATCAACTATATTTTCTTCCTTTGATTTTAACTTATTATGATTTTGTAAATCTATTTAAATTTGAACCTTTTTGGTTCATCTCACTTTCAATCCATTGGTAAGTTTTGGTTAAACCATCTTTTAAGCTCATTTGGTAACTCCAATTTAGAACTTTTTTTATTAAATCATTATTGCTAGATCTGCCTCTTACACCTTTGGGTTTGTCTAATTGATAATTCTTATTCAAATTATTTACTTGAGAAATATTTTCAATAATTTCAATCATTTGATTAATGGAAACTTGTTCGTCACTTCCGATGTTAATTGGGTCTGAATGATTTGACTCAAATAATCTTAGAGTTCCTTCAACACATTCATCCACATAAAGAAAAGTTCTTGTTTGTTTACCATCACCCCAAACATCAATGATGTCTCTTTTTTCTTTTTTAGCCTCTATTACTTTTCTACACAAAGCAGCAGGTGCTTTTTCTCTTCCTCCATCATAAGTACCAAAGGGTCCATATATATTATGGTATCTAGCTACCCTTACCTCTAAACCATAATCTTCCATAAAATGTCTACACATTCTTTCACTAAATAGTTTTTCCCAACCATATCCATCTTCAGGATTAGCTGGATAAGCATCTTCTTCTTTTAAACCTTCTACAAAAACATCTTGTTGTTTTGTTGTATTGTAAGCACAGGCACTTGAAGAAAAGAAATATCTTTGAACATTGTTCTCTTTACATGCAATTAATAAGTTTGTGTTTATTAAAACAGATTGCATACATTCTGCTTTATTATTTTCAATAAAGCCCATACCGCCCATATTACAAGCCATGTTAAAAACGTAATCAATATTTTTTGTAACTCTTTTACAATTAGATATGTCTTTCATATCCATGTCATAGTAATTTTCAGCAACAGAAAAGTCTTGAAACCAATATTCTTTAGGTTTTATATCTGTTGCAACTATTGAATTACCATCTTTTATTAATCGATTAACTAAATGACCACCTATAAAACCACCCGCTCCAACAATTAATATTTTTTTATTCTTGATCATTTATTGTTTAGCAAAAATATTTGCAACTTGCTGATTTAAATCAACTTTATTTTCTTCCTTTGATTTTAACTTATTATGATCAACAACATCAATCTTGGGTTTGAGATCATTATTAAATACATTGGTTAAAACATTAGTGTCGTTTATAGCCTCATTCACTGAATTAATTTTTGAAATTAAATTACTTCTTTGTTCTTGATACTTTTCAAGTTCTCCTTTTAAAATATCAAATTTCTTTTTTGTATCTAATAATTCACTTCCTAATCTAACATTTTCTTCTTGATAGAAATCAACTCGAGCAATTGAATTATGTCCTAGATTTTCAGGTTCATTAGATACTGAAACTTTATTCGGATTTCCTAAAAATTTACTTAAAGTTTCGTTAATTTTATTAATATCTTTTTTAAGTTCTAAACTTTCTTTAACACTTTGTTCAATAAATTTTTGTTGCTCATCTAATCTCTTTTCTAATAGTTTTGAATTAGAAAATGTTTGATTAGATTGTAATATTTTTTCTAAAATTTTTGTAATAGAGTTTTTAATCATCTTAATAATGTTTAAAAAATTATGTTTTATTTTCAAGTTGTTATCTAAAAATACTAATATTTTTTCTATAAAGTTAAAAGTACTATCTATAAATAAATCGAACTGATTTTTTTCAAAAATTAAAAAATCCTCTTTTTGAACAATTTTAGATTTAAAATTTAAGATTTTATTTTCTAAAATTTTACTTTTATTAATAATATTTTTATGAGAATTATCAAAAGTCATAAATGCAACTTCAGGTTTATTTATTTATTATAGAATGTCCAGAGAAAAAAAATGGCTAACAGACTCGTTTTTTATCATAACTTAAATTTCTCATCATATTTGTCCAGATTTTTGCATAATCTAATTCTTAATTAGATTAGATTTATAAATTTAAATAAATTTTTACGTGGGTTCCAAAGTATAATAATCTAAATTATATAATAAAAATTCCGATAGACTATGAAAAAAAATTACTAAAAAATTCATAACAAGAATTATTATGAAAAATAATCAAATTTTTAAAGTTGGTTTAATTATTCAGAGCTTCAACATGAATAAATTTGAAAAAGAGATTGTAGATAATTTATATTCAGACAAAAATATAGAATTGATTGCAATTTTAGAAAAAAAAAAAAATTTTAATTTAGTTAATAAGATCTCATTTCTACTTAAAAAATATTCATTATGGAGAATATTTGAAATTTTATTTTTTAAAATAATTTTTTTAGCTGAAAAAAAAATTTTATCTATTTTTTTTAATGATTTAAAAGAACTTAAAAATAATTATTTTATTGATAAAAAGAAATTCAATAAAATAATAACAGTTGATCCCATATATTCTAAAAAAGGAATATTTAGTGAATACAGCAAAAATGACCACAACAAAATATTAAATGAAAAGCTAGATCTTGCGATAAGAGGAAACGTTAACGAAATTTTTCGAAATAATAAATTAAAAATTTCTAGACTAGGTATTATTTCATTTCATCACGGTGATAATAGATGGAATAGAGGTGGTCCTCCTGGTTTTTGGGAGACTTATTATAATAAAAGCGAAACAGGATTTGTTATACAGCTATTAACTAGCTCCTTGGATGATGGAAAAGTTGTTTTTAGAGGAGAATTTGCAACGAAGAGACTTTACACATTAAATTATTTTAATTTACTAAGAGAGAGTAATTATAATTTGATAAATATAATTAAAAAAATTCTATTAAATGAAGTAACAATCATTAATAATAGTGACCTAAATAAATCAAAAATCTATAAATCTCCCAAAATAAGTATTGTTCTAAGGTACTTATTTTATAAGATTAAACTTTTAAGTAATATGTTTTTAAAGAAATATATTTTTAGAAAAAAACAAACATGGACTGTATGTTATTCAAGAAATAGTTTTGATAAGGTTGATTTTCAAAATTTAGTTGAAATTGATAATTTGAAAGATAGATATTTTGCAGATCCATTTGTAATCTCAAAAAATAACAAAAAATTTATCTTTGTTGAAGATTTTTCATTCAAAAATAATAAAGGATCAATTTCAGTTATAGAAATTGATGAAAATGATCGAAAAAAAATTTATGAAAAAATTATAGAAGAAAACTTTCACTTGGCGTTCCCTTTTGTTTTCTTTTATGAGAATAATCTTTATATGGTTCCAGAAACAGCTGAAGCAAATTCAATAAGACTATATAAGTGTAGTGTATTTCCACATAAATGGGAATATTGTTATGATTTAATATCAAAAATTAATTGTGCTGATACAATTATATTTAAAAGAGATAATTACTATTATTTGTTAACATCAACAAGCTATTATAATGACTTTAGTTCAAAATTAGAAATTTATTTTGCTGATAATCCAATTTCTAATTCATGGAAACCATGCAAATTAAATCCTATTTTTTTTGATATTAAAAATGGAAGAAATGGAGGTCTAATTTATAAAAATAATGAAATTTTCCGGGTCGCCCAAACATATGGGATTAATGACTTAGGAGACAATCAGTATGGAAGAAAATTTTCAATTAATAAAATTATGCAACTTAATCAAGATAAATTTGAGGAAAAAAATATACTTAATATAAAACCAGATTTTAAAAAAAACCTTTTAGGTACACATCATATGAATAGTGCAGATAACTTTACGGTGTTTGATTATTGTAAATATGAATAACCTTATTTATTTAAAAGAATATACTTAACCTACTCATTTAGATCTTAATTATTTTTTCTTTCAATTTTTTAAAATCATTACTAAAAATTCTAAAACTAATAATTAATTTTTATGGTTTTATACTTTTTATTTAATGTCTAGTTGTAAAAAATATTAGTTTTAATCATTTTCTAACGAAAAAAAAATTATTTGAATTTTTTTAATCCAGTGATTTGAAGAAAGAACAAAAAAATAAATAAAAAATTGGTAGAAAAATAACGCCAAAATAAACGTCTTGGTTCAGACAATAATCTAAATAACCATGCCAAACCTATAAATTCCATAAATTTTGGAGCTAATCTCTTATTTTCAGATATAAAATCTATTGCAGCTCCAATACCAATAGATACACAGTTTATTTTTTTAAAATTGTTATACATCCAAATCTCTTGCTTTGGCGCTCCTAGAGCTACAAATAATATATCAACTTTTGATTTGTTAATTTCTTTTTGAATTTTTTTTTTTTCTTTTAAACTCATTTTTCTAAAAGGTGGTGCATATAGGAAATCAAATCTTATTTTTTTGTATCTTTTTTTAATCTTTCTAATAAATTTTTTCTGTACCTCTATTGAGCTTCCATAAATACCAATTGAATAATTATTTTTATTAGCAAGCTGACATATTTTGTCAGTTACATAGTATCCTGGTAAGTGATCTGTTTTATATCCAAACAATTTTAATACCCAATAAATTGGTCTTCCATCAGGTACAGCCACTGATGCATTATCATGAGCTAATTGATATTTCTTGTTATAAAAACTTTCAACAGCTCCATGTACAGCTGATACACATACATATTTAACTAATTTTTTTGAATTAATTAATGAGTCAAATTGTTTAATAAATTCTTTGGTCGTAATTGGATTTATCAAATAATTTATGATTTTAATTTTTTTTTTCAATTATAGCCTCGTTGTAAATTTCTAAAAGTTGTTTGTAATTTTCTTCAGATGAATATTTTTTTTTAAATTCATTATTTGCGTTTAATGCTATTTGATCACATTCTTTTTGATTATTTAAAATCCATTTAACTTTATCTATTAAATCTGAGTTATTACCGGGTTCAAATAATATTCCATTAAATCTGTCTTTAATTATACTTTTTATACTTCCAATATTTGAAGCTAATACCAGTGTACCTTCTTTAAATGCTTCTAAAATTGTCATTGGAAATTGCTCATATAATTCAGACGGAAAAACTAAAAATTTGGATTTATTTATAAATTTACTAACTTCATCTCTTGATAAATTTCCATGTAGTTTAATATTATTAACTTTACTTTTTTTAATTGTTTCAAACAAAGGACCGTCACCAAATATGTTGAGATTAATATCAATTTCTTTAAAAGCTTTAATAAGTGTTAAAATACCTTTTTCTTTAGAAATATGAGATACAAATATTGCATTATCTTTTGTTAAAATAGATTTTATTACATTTCCTTTATGATTTAAAAAGTTAGGTTTAATTATCAATTTGTCATCAGGTAACATATTTTTAGAAAAATTTTTCTTTGAAAATTCTGTTAGTGTTATAAATTTAGATACTGTTTGAAGAAGATCCTTTCTTTTATTAAAAGATTTTGAAATAATATATGAAATAATATTAGAATCTTTGAAATAACCATACTTTGCCCTATCTTTATTAAATAAACCAAGTTTTTCCCAAATTAATCTATAATTATGAAGAGTCATTATAATGGGAATATTTTTTTTATTAAAAAAATCAAACACAGAATGTGACCACAAAGGAAAAGTATTGTGGGCATGAACTATATCAGGAGTACCATGTTTCAAAATTTCTTTTTTCAATATTTCAATACTATCTTTGGAATAAGATAAATTTTTAAAAGTGCGTAATTTTTCTTTAAAGGAGGATAATTCTCTAGAATTGTCCCTAATTAATTGAATAACTTGATGATTTTTGTCCGTTAATAATTTTGCCTCTTCATCAACTACTGAGTCTTCTCCACCAAAATATCTATATTTATTATGTATTTGAAAAATTTTCATCTTTTAAGATTTTTAAATAAATCGAAATCCATATTCCAGTAAATAAATAAAATTGAGTTGAGTGATATGTTGCAGATAAAATAGATGAACTAATTCCCCCTCCCCCAAAAATGAACAGTGCGTATATTGTGAATAAAATCATTAATTTATTTATAGTTTGATTTTTTATTTTTAAACTTTTTTTATATGCTTTGTATAGAATTTTGATAATCTTAAAATGCAATATTAAAAATAAAATAGAACCAATTAAACCAGTTCTTGCAAAAATTGTAATGTATAAGTTATGAGGCTCTCTTGTTTGTATACCTTGAGTGTTATAAAAATCTGTTAGTGAAACACCATAGGGTAATCCAAATAAAAAAGTATTAAATGTAGCCATTACATTTGATATTGTCATAGTCCATTTATCAATTCTCCAGGAAATTGTGGATTGAGTTCCCACAAAAAAATCATCTGTATTATTGATTTCATAAGTAGGAATTGTACTCAATAAATGACTTTTAAAAAAATCAAAAAAATTAATTTCATTTATTTTAAAAGTTGAAAAAATGCCGATCAAATCAATTGTATAAAGTACTATAAAAATTGACAATAGTTTAAATGTGAAATTAATATTTTTTTTATCAATAAAAATTAAATAAAGAAAAGCTGAAAAATACCAAATATAGATCATACGTTTAGGTAAAAGTATTAAAGAAAAAATTAAAAATAACAAAAAATAAAAAAACTTTTTATTATTTGAATCTAGAAAGAGGTAGCTGTAAAAAGCAAAAAAACCACATGTAATATTAATCGTGCTGAAATTAAAAAATAAATTAGTTTGACTACCTATTGGAGATGTTATTATTGGAGATAAAAAAATTATACTATCTTTAATGTACCAAAATAATATAAACATGAAAGAGTATAAAAAACATATTTTTAAAATTTTTGTGATTGTGAATTCAATTGATGAAAAAAATGACAATGAAACTAATATAAAAAGACTATCAAAGACATATGTTGCATCTCTAATAGCAACTAATCCGTATTCAAAATAATTAATTGAAAGTTTACCCATATTATATATTAAATAAAAAATAAAAATATTTAGCAATCCTACTTCATGTAAGATTTTTAAATTTGAAGATAATTTAGAATTCAAGAGAAGTAATAATAAAAAAACATACACAATAGGGACAAAACTAATTGTAAAGTTTTGAAAGGCCCAGCCAAAGAAAAAATTCGAAAATATAATACATAACATTAAATAGAAATGTATTTTGATATTTCTAATATTATTCATTAATAAGGTATAATAGAAAGCCTTTATGAAATATATCGAATTATCAACTTTAAGAATACTTGCGGTATTATTAATTGTAAATTCACACCTACATTTATTCTATGAATATAAGTATTTAGCTACAGGTGGAGCTATAGGAAATGCTATATTTTTTTTCATATCAGGAATTGGTTTAAGCTATTCACTTGCTAAAAATAAAATTAATTACTTTACTTGGGTAAAAAAAAGATATTTGAGAATTTACCCAAAATTAATCATAATTGTATTATTTTATATCTTGATAGGCTTTATAGTTGTTGAAAATACTACAGATCTATTTGTAACATTAATTTTTCCTAAGGAATTTTGGTTTCTGCCAGTGTTAACGTATTTTTATCTAATCATATATTTTATAATTACAAATTTAAAAGTTAAAGAAATTAAAAAAACTCTTTTTGTGATATTCATAATATATTTAATTTCCTATTATCTGTTAATAGATAACCAAAGATATTCTATTGAAGAAAATATATTTCCCAAAAGTATTTTTTATCTATTTGTTATGGTTTTGGGTGTATTAGCCTTTAAGATTTATGATAAATTATACTTAGGCATAGAATATTCATCATTTATTTTATTTATAAGTATAAGTTGCTTTTATTTACTTAAATTTATAATGTTAAAATATGATTATTACTTTATTCAATTTCTAGAACATTTTTTTATTCTTATTATCTTATATTCACTTTTAACATTTTTAAAAACAAAACAAATAATTTCATTTCAAAAAAATAAAATTATGAACATAATTATTATGTTTGTGTCATCAATTTCTTTAGAAATATATTTAACACATAGTTACTTCAAGGAATTCCCATTAAGTTCATTTCCGTTAAATATTTTAATATTTATACCATGTGTTTTAATTAGTGCATATCTGTTAAAAAAAATATTTTCTTTTTTTGAAAATAAAATTAAAAATCGTAAATCTTTTTAACTTTATTTTTTTTAGACAAAAGTCTATTTAACTTATATTTGTAAACTTTATTATATTTGTGACTATAAAATCTTTTAATTTTTTTAAAAAATTGATCAGATATTTGATCTAACTTTTTATCAAAAATATTTACAAAACCTAAATCATATTTTTCTATAATTCCTTTTGGTCCTGGGGCATTAGTGGTTATTAGATTTAAATTATTATTAAGAGCTTCCATAATTACAGATCCTCCAGAATCTCGAAATGTAGGAAAAATTAACAAATCATATTTTTTAAAACTTACTATTAATTTTTTTTGATCAACATGACCAAATATTTTCATCTTATCTTTAAAATTATTCTTAATAATAAAATTTTTTAAATCTTTATTTCTTGGACCATCACCATATATATGTAAACTAATGTCTTTGTTAAACTTTTGAATTTTAGGAAATAATCTCTTCATTACTTCAACACCCTTCCACTCGACTAATCTACCGACAAAACATATTTTTAATTTTTTATTTTTTTTTAATTTATAATTAATTTTTTTATTAAAAACTGCAGGTATTATTTGTATTTTTTTGTGATAGATTTTAGGAATAAATTTCTTATTAATTTGTGATGTTAAAATTATTTTTTTTGATTTAAAAAATGTAATATTTATCAATAACGAAAATTGTATATATAAATTTGATATATATCTTACTGCTTCAATTAATTTTGACTTTACAGTAAATTCTTTAAATAACTTAAAAGGTACAATTTCGCCCCCAGCAAGTGGACCATAAATAAAAGGTGGGCCGCTTAGACATAATAAATTAGGTATTCTAAAAGTTACAAAAGTAACATGATGGATAAAATCAAATTTTTCTTTTTTTATAAAATTTTTATATCTGAAATAAATTAAGATGTGCCATAATAAAAAATACAAATATGAATTTGGTTTGTTACTACCAGTTTTTATTATTTTAATAAAAATAGCGGGTAAATCATAAAATAAAAATGAAATATTTTTAATTTTTTTTAATTTAACTTCTTTTAATATTTTTTTTTTATTTTTTAATCTTGTTAAAACATAAATTTTATTTTTACTAGATAAAGATTTAATCCAAGACCACCCTACCTCATGTTCTGATCCAGTATTTGGTTCACACGCATAAGCTGACAATAAAATTTTCAAATTATATCCTATTTAATTTTTTTTTTACTTGATAATAATTTAAGAATAATACAGATGTAATTATAATTTGTGATGAATAAAGTCCAAATATTAATCCTTCTATTTTAAAATAACTAATAATAATTTTTGAAGTTAATAATGCAAATATAGCAGAGAACAAAAATGAAATAAAAATTCCCTTAGTTTTACCCAAAGTTCTTAGGCTATAATTTAAAGGATATTGTAGAAATTGAATTGGTAAAATAAATGATAGGTAGATTAGTATTTTATAATAATATGCAGTTTCACTTCCATAAAAAAAATAAAGTAAATGTTTCGATAATAAAACAATCGTTAAAACAATAAATAGAATTATTATAAAATATTTTATACTAAACTTTTTTAAAAAGAACTCCATTTCTGAAATCCCACCTGATACAAACTTTTTGGACACTATTCCTGGTATAAAATTTTCAATTGACTGAAAAATTATATTTGAAATATTTAACAATGTCTGGCATGCACGAATAATTCCAAATATATATGGCCCTAATAGTAATCCAGTATTTATTAGCCATAAATTTCCAGAAAACCATTGAGATAATGATGTTAATAAAAGCCATTTAGCAATTATCCAGTTTTCCTTAATTGATTCAAAGATATATTTTAATCGATATTTTAGTGAAACAATTATTGAAAAATTAATTATAAAGCCAAATAAAAAAATATAAAAAATTAACCACCAAACGTTCTCTAAAGTTAGAAAATCTAAATGATTTAAACAAATCAAAGAAATGATTAAAGAAAAATAAGTAAAAAAATCATTAAAAAAAGCTCTTAAGTATAGTTTTTTACTTAACAATAACCTTCGAATAAATTGATACAATTGTGTTGATATGATTACTAGTGAAAATTGCAAATAAAAATCGCTAAACTGATATTCCAAATTAAAATTACCTAAAAAATATAAACTTATAAAAATTATTGAAGAAATTAGTAATGTAAAAATTATTTGTTGAAAAAAAATTCCACCGTAATAAAAGTCGAGATTAAGATCGTTATATTTTGGGGCATTAGTCAGCATTGGTGAAATTATGTAAGAGATTTGCAATCCATAAATTAAGAAAAGAAAAAGCCAATAAAAGCTAAATACACCAAAATCTTCAATTCC
>QBYI01000006.1 GCA_003282895.1 Pelagibacteraceae bacterium AG-325-F15 | reverse complement strand
GTAAAAATTTCATAACCACTTTTTGTGATAAAATTTTTCTAATTAAAAATGAGTATTCTTTTAATACTTTAATCACCTCATCTGCATCCTTTCCACCAAGTGGAAGCACGTAGGCTTTAGCAATTTTCAAATCTTGGCTCATTCTTACCTCAGTAACCGTTATAGTATTGGTTTCTAAATTCGGCACCTTAGCCTCATTTCTTATAAAAATCATGCTTAAAGACTGCTTAATCATCTCCCCAACTCTAAGCTGCCTTTGTGAAATCGGTTTTCCAATTCTATCTGCCATCAAATCATCCTATCTGTAGATGTAACACTAAAAGCCTCTATTGTGTCGTTTTTTTGAAAGTCCATATAGTCCTTAACTGTTATTCCGCACTCTTGACCATTACTGACCTGTTTTACCTGGTTTTTTTCTCTAAATAGAGTTCCAACTTTACCAGTGTAAATAATTGCTCCATCTCTAATTATTCTAACATCTGAGGCACTAGTAATTTCACCTTCCATTACTTTTGAGCCTGCTACTTTTCCTGCACCTGAAACCTTAAAGATTTCTAAAATTTGAGCAGTGCCAGTAACTGTTTCTTGGATATCAGGAGATAATAAGCCTGACATTTTTTGTTTAACGAAATCTAAAACTTCATAAATTATATTGTAAGATGAAATTTTAATTTTTTCATTTTCAGCAAGTTTTTTTGCTTCTTTGCTTGGCTTAACATTAAAAGCTATTAAAACTGCATTAGAAGCTTTTGCAAGAGTGACATCTGTTTCTGTTACCATTCCAATATCTGCAAGAATTATTTTTGGTTTAACTTCATCATGTTTAATCTGACTTATTGCATTTTTAATTGCTTCAGACGAACCATGAACATCAGATTTAACAATCAAATTTAACTCTTCTGTAGATTTATCTGAAAATGCTGAGTCTTGTGATGCAAAAGTTAAAGGATTTTTTCCATCTTTACTTTCTTGAGCTCTATTTTCACTTAAAGTTTTTGCTTCTTTTTCGTTATCAACAACAATAAAATCATCCCCAGCTTTTGCAGCACCATTAATTCCTAAAATTTCAACAGGTGTCGATGGAGGTGCTTCATTAATATTTTTTCCTTTGTCATCAATTATTGCTCTAACTTTTCCCCATCTCAAACCACTTACAAAAAAGTTGCCCTTTTTGAGAGTTCCCGTTGTTATAATGATAGTTGCAACTGGTCCTCTACCAACATCAATTTTAGACTCTATTACAATACCTGTGGCTTTAGACTCAAAATCTGTTTTTAAATCTAGTATTTCTGCTTGTAAAATTATTGCCTCAACTAATTTATCTAAATTCATTTTTGTTGTAGCTGATATTTCAACCATTAGAGTATCACCAGATAAATCCTCAGCTATTAACTCATGTTCTAATAATTGGTTTTTTATTTTTTGAGGATCAGCATCTGGCAAGTCACATTTATTAATTGCAACTACAATAGGAACATTGGCAGCTTTTGCATGTTTAATTGACTCAACAGTTTGTGGTTTTACTCCATCATCTGCAGCCACAACTAATACAACAACATCAGTTAATTTTGATCCTCTTGCTCTCATTTCTGTAAAAGCAGCGTGCCCAGGTGTGTCAATAAAGGTTAATTTATTTGACTGGCTCTCTATTTGATAAGCACCAATATGTTGAGTAATTCCACCAAATTCTCCTGACACTACATTTGCACTTCTTAAAACATCTAGCACAGAAGTTTTACCATGATCAACATGACCCATCACTGTTACAATTGGTGGTCTGTTCTTTAAATTTTCAACTCTTGTTGCTTTTATTTTTTCAATAATCTCTTCTGCTTTTTCTTCTCTAATTGGATTGTGGCCAAATTCTTTGACTAAAAACTCAGCAGTGTCAGCTGCTAACGTTTGGTTAATGGTTACAGTTACACCCATTCCTAGCAAATATTTAATAACATTGCTTGATTGCTCTGCCATTCTATTTGCAAGTTCCCTGACAGTGATTGCTTCTGGAATATTTACATCCCTTTTAACAGGCTTTAAATTTTCTTTAGCTTCTCCTTTGCTTAAATTTTTATTTTCTTTTAATCTTGCTCTTTTTACAGAAGCTAAACTTCTTTCTCTTGCTTCTATTTCATCACTTAAAGCTCTTGAAACTGTTAATTTTAATTCTCTTTTTTTTGTTCCAGCTTTTAAAGTTTTTCTGTCTTTACTTTCATTATCACCCTTAAGTCTTTTTGTTGCTCTTTGTTCAGCTAATTTTCGTCTTTCAAAATCGTTTGTTATCAGTGGTGATTTAGGAGCAAAAGATGGTTTTAGCGGAGCGCCTCTATTAAATGTTGATCCAGTTTTAGGCTTAAAACTACCAGGTCTAGATGAACCACTTCTATTTGGAAATTTATTTGCTTGCTTATCGATTACTACTGAATTTTTATTTTGAGTTTTAGCAATCTCAATATTTTTGAATGATTTTTTGGCAGTGCCAGATATTGTTAATTTTGTTTTTTTTTCCATAGCTCATCACTCAATCTTTATAAACAATGTTTCTTGCTGACATAATTAATTCATCAGCTTCTTCTTTTGATAAAGCAAAATCCTCAAGATAACCTTGAATTTTTACTCTTTCACCTTTTACTACATCATATCCACCTGTTAGTTCATCAGATGCTAAGTCAGCAAAATCCTCTAGAGTTAAAATTTTTTGCTCACCTAATGTAACTAGCATTCCAGGAGTTAGTCCTTTTAGATTTATTAAACTATCCTGAAGACCTAATTCTTTAATTCTTTCTGAAATATCTTCTTGATCTTTTTGATGAAATTCTTTTGCTCTTTCTATCAGAGCTATTGCAGTATCTTCTTCAATTCCCTCTATCTTCATTAAATTTTCTGCAGTAGTATCTTTAATATCATCAATTGAAGAGAAGCCTTCAGCAACCAATAATTGACCTAATGTTTCATCTAATTCCAAGTTCTTAACAAAATTTTCTGTTTTTTCTTTAAACTCTACTTGTCTTCTTTCAGAGTCTTCTGCATCAGTCATGATATTAATTTCATAATTCAATAACTTAGTTGCTAGCCGAACGTTTTGACCTCTTCTTCCTATTGCTTTACTTAAATTTTCTTCAGTAAGTATTACATCTAATTTTTTCCTTTCAGTATCTACATTTACTCTTTGAACTTCTGCTGGTGATAGAGCGTTAGATACTAATATTGCAGGATCCTCAGACCAATTTACAATATCAATTTTTTCTCCCTGTAATTCATTTACAACAGCTTGAACTCTTGAGCCTCTCATTCCAACACAAGCTCCAACAGGATCTAAAGAGGTATCTACTGCTTTAACACAAATTTTTGCCCTGCTACCTGGATCTCTTGAAGAAGATTTAATTTCAATTAAACCATCATATATTTCAGGAACTTCTTGAACAAAAAGTTTTTCCATAAATTTTGGATGTGCTCTTGATAAAAATATCTGCTGCCCTCTTGGTTCTCTTCTTACATCATAGCAATAAGCTTTTATTCTATCACCGGCTTTAATATTTTCTCTTGGTATCATTTCATTTTTTTGGATGATTGCTTCAGTTCTTCCAAGGTCAGCTATTACATTTCCAAATTCTAAACGCTTAACAATACCACTTAATATTGTATCTTTTTTGTCGATAAAGTCATTGTACTGTCTTTCTCTTTCAGCCTCTCTAACATTAAAACTTATTACTTGTTTTGCTGTTTGTGCAGCTATTCTTCCAAAATCAAATGATGGTAATGGTTGTAAAACTTCATCCCCAACAGCTTTATCTTTGTTAATTTCATTTAGAATAATTGCATCTTCTAATTTAATTTCTGTATTTGAATTTTCCGGATTTTCTGCAACAATTAATTTTCTAAATATCTCTATATCACCACTGTCTCTATCAATAGATACTTTGATTTCGTTGTCTTGACCAAATTTTGACTTTGCAGCTTTTGCAATACCTGTTTCCATTGAACTAATGATTAGCTCTTTATCAATAGATTTTTCTAATGCTACAGCTTCTGCAATTCTTAATAATTCAAGTTTATCAGCTCTTTTATTTAACATATTTTTGTTTACTCCAAAAAAAAATGGGCTTAAGCCCATTTTGTAAATTCAATAATGTATGTGAAATATAGTAAAAAAAAATTTTAATTCAACAGAAACTATCTAGAAAAAACATTAGTTTTATCTGTTTTTTCCCATGAAAATGAGCCATCATTTTCTGGAACTCTACCAAAATGGCCGTAAGCTGCTGTTTTTTCGTATATTGGCTTATTTAGATTTAACATTTCCCTTATTCCTCGGGGGCTTAAATCAAAATTTTCATTTATCTTTTCTACTACAAATTTATTTTTATCTAAATCGTTATCAAATAAATCTACATAAATTGATAAGGGCTTTGAAACTCCAATTGCATAAGCTAGTTGAATTAAACATTTGTCAGATATTTTTGAAGCAACAACATTTTTTGCAATATATCTGGCTGCGTAAGCTGCTGATCTATCTACCTTAGTTGGATCTTTTCCTGAAAAAGCTCCTCCTCCATGAGGGGCTGCACCACCATAAGTATCAACTATAATTTTTCTTCCAGTTAAACCACAGTCTCCATCTGGACCACCAATTACAAAATTTCCTGTCGGATTAACGTAGAATTCATCCTCATTAAAACCGTCAAGAAAATTTTCTGGAATAGAATTTAACATATAAGGTCTTAATAAATCTCTGACTTGTACTTGATTAACATCAGCTGAATGTTGAGAAGATATTACTACTGATTTAACTTTAGTGGGTTTTCCATCTACATACTCAAATGTAACCTGACTTTTACTATCCGGTTCTATATTTTTTAACTTTCCAGATTTTCTATCTTCAGCCATTAGCCTCAATATTTTATGAGAGTAATGAATTGGGGCTGGCATTAAAACATCTGTTTCGTTACAAGCATATCCAAACATAATTCCTTGGTCTCCAGCTCCTTCATCCTTATTACCTGATGAGTCTACACCCATTGCAATGTCTGAAGATTGTGAGTGAAGATGGCATTCAATTTTTGTAGCCTCTTTCCAAGTGAATCCGTCTTGATCGTAACCAATATCTTTTATACAGCTTCTTACTTTTTCAATTAAATTTTCTTTTTTAATTTCGGGTCCTCTTACTTCACCAGCTAACACAACTTTATTCGTTGTTGTAAGGGTTTCACATGCAACTCTAGAAAACGGATCTCCAGATATATAACTATCTACCACCATATCTGAAATTCTATCACTTACTTTATCTGGATGTCCTTCAGAAACTGACTCACTAGTAAATAGATAATTTTTTAAATTACTCATTTTTATTTCTATTAAATGAAAATATCAAAAAAATATACATTAAAATCAATATTCCAAAAATTTTATTACCATGTTGTGAGAATATAGTTGGTTGTATTTTTTTACTTTCATAAAAGTCTATATGTCCTGATTTTCCAAAATCAATCTTTTGTTCTATATCACCTAAAGGATTAATTATTGCTGCTATTCCATTATTTGCTGAACGTAATATATATTTTCCACTTTCTATGCTTCGAAATATACTGTGAGTAAAGTGTTGTTTTGGTCCTACTGATTTACCAAACCATCCATCTTCAGAAATATTAATGATAAAATCAAAATTATTATCGTTAAATATTTTACCAGAATAAATAATTTCGTAACAAATTAGTGGTAAAAATTTTAATGAAAAATTCTTATTATGAATTTTTATTATGTCTCTACTATCTCCTTTGGAAAATGATTGATAATTGTTAGTAATTGATTTTAAACCGATTTTTTTAAGAACATTTTCAAAAGGTAAAAATTCTCCAAAAGGAACTAAATTTATTTTATTATAAGATTTAATTAATTTAAGATTATGATCGTAAATTGACAATGTATTATAAAAATTAACAACTTCTTGATCGTCAAATTGACTATTAATACCTATGACTAAAAAGTGATTATCATTAAATCTTTTGTTAAATAACCAATTGTATTTAACTAAGTCCTTTTGTGATATGTCAGGAAGGATTCCTTCCGGCCAAACAAAAATTGTTTTTTCTTCTTTTTTTGGATCACTTAACTCAATTAATTCATTAATTACTGATACTGGATCAATATCTCTATAAAATCTATCTAGGCTTATATTGGATCCAATTATTCTTATCTTAAAAGCATTAGTGTCAATATCTGATGCTTTAAATTTATTTTCATAAGAAGAGCCATAAATATAAAAAATTGAAATCATAATAATAAAAACTCCACTTACGAAAATATCTTTTTTTGTCTCTCTTAGAAAAAAAATTGCAGGACTTATGAACAAGGAAATACAAAATAAATTAAATCCATAAGTTCCTATTATTGAGATTATACTTATGATCTTTAATTGATTAGAAAAACTATAGGCAATTAAATTCCAAGGAAAACCAGTAAGAATAAAACCTCTTATAAATTCTATAATTCCAAAAATTAATGAAAAAATTAAGAATGAACTTATTAATTTCTTTTGTTTAAAAATAATAAAAAGATAAGTAATTATGCCATAAAAAATTGCTAAGAAAGCAGGAATCACAATTAACGCTATCGGAATTAAAAATTTAAAACTTTCATCAAAAGTGAGAGATATTGTTACCCAGTAAATATTCGAAATAAAATATCCAAAACCAAACAGCCAGCCATATAAAAAGAAAAGTTTTTTATTATTAATCGTTTTAGATTTTTTTATTAAAAAAATAAAAAAAAGACTAAATATAAAAAAATTGATAATTACGTAATTATATGGAGGTAAACTAAAAGAAGTTACTATACCTAGTAAAATTAAAGATATTAACTCGATATAAAATTTTTTATTCAATTTAATTTTTTTTAGAAATTATCGATTTATATATTCTATCTTCTTCTCTTAACATATTTTTATAATCTTTATTTTTGATATGATCAAAATTAAGTAGGTGTAAAAAACCATGAACAAATGTCTTTATTACTCTATCTTGAAAACTTTTTAACTTTTGAGTTTTTGGTTTATTCATAAAGTTATAACTTATAATAATATCTCCTAGATAAGTTTTTTTACTTATTTTAATTTTACTATTAAATGGAAAAGACAAAATATCAGTGGATTTATTTTTATTTCTAAAATTTTTATTTAATTTTTTAATACCTTTGTTGTTTGAAAGTAATAAAGTAAGACTAACTTCTTTATTTAAATATTGATATTTCTTTGGAAAAAGCTTGCAAAGATTATTAAAAAAAAGCTTTTTTTTTCTTATTTTTTTTGACCACGCCCTCTCATCTGAGAGGACATCAATTTTAATCATTATTTGAGTAAGCTTTAACTATTTTTGAAACTAGAGGATGTCTAACTACATCAGAATGATCAAAATCGACTACTGAGATTTCATTTAAATGACCCAGCAATTCTTTTGATCTAACTAAGCCTGACATATTTTTATTTGGTAAATCTATTTGTGTTGGATCTCCATTTACGACTATTTTTGAATTTTCTCCAATTCGAGTTAAAAACATTTTTATTTGAGTGTCAGTTGCATTTTGAGATTCGTCTAAAATAGCAAATGAATTTTTTAATGTTCTTCCTCTCATAAACGCTAAAGGTGCAATTTCAATATCACCAATTTCAATCATCCTTTGTATCTTTTCAAAATCAAATAAATCATAAAGAGAGTCGTATAAAGGTCTTAGATAAGGATCTACTTTTTCCTTCATATCTCCAGGTAAAAAACCTAACCTTTCTCCAGCTTCAACTGCTGGTCTAGATAAAATTATTCTTTCAATTTTCTTTTCCAGTAACATGGTAAGTCCTACAGCTACAGCTAAAAAAGTTTTTCCAGTTCCAGCTGGACCAGCTGATATAATAATATCACTCTGTCTTAGTGCTCTAACATACTCTTTCTGCTTCTCAGATCTTGGAATAATAGATTTTTTTGGAGTTTTAATTATATCTGTTACATTATTGTTTTTAACTTTTTCATTAATCATAAATTTATCTACAGATGAAACTATATCTTTATTCTCGATACTACCATTATTAACATATTGATTGGCTAGAAATTGAATAGCATTTTTAACAATTTCATTTTTTTGAGGATTGGATTTTATCAAAATAGAATTTCCTCTTGAGTATAAGCTAGAGCCAGTGATTTTTTCTAGATCTTTAAGATTTTTATTAAATTCTCCAACAACGCCCATCAATAAATCATTGTCATGAAAGATAACGCTAAGTGAGTTATTGTCTGAATAAACAAATTTTAAAGAAGTTTCGATATTCTTTTTACTTAAACCACTCAATTTTTATGCTACCTTTTGGTTTGAGTTATTAATAACTTCACCAAATAATGTACTTCTATTACTTTTAATAATTCTAACTGGCAAAATTTTTCCAATATCTTCTTTCTTACCATTAAAAATAACTGATGTCATATATTCTGATCTTCCAAAAACTTGTGTTTTATCATCAGTTAAATTTTCAACTAGAACATTAATTGTTTTATTTTCTAAGGATTTATTCATTTTAGTTTGATTATTAAATAATTGATTTTGAATTAATTCTAATCTTTCCATCGATATTTTTTTATCAATTAATTCTAAATCTGCAGCTACTGTTCCGGGTCTTGGACTAAAAACAAATGAAAAAGAATTTATAAATCCTACATTTTTTACTAAATTTAGTGTTTCAGCAAAATCCTGATCATTTTCTTCAGGGTAACCAATAATAAAATCACTGGAAAACTCTATATTTGGATTTATCTTCTTAAATTTATCAAATATTTTATAATATTCGCTTATAGTATGTTTTCTATTCATTAATTTTAAAATCTTATTTGAACCACTCTGCACAGGTAAATGAACCAAAGGCATAAGTTTTTTTGAAAACTTATAAACTTCAATTAAATCTTCAGTCATGTCTTTTGGATGAGATGTCGTGTATCTAATTCTATCTAGTCCAGAAAATTTTTCAATTTCTAAAAGTAATTTCGATAACTTAAAACCTTCATAATTGTAAGCGTTAACATTTTGACCAAGAAGTATTATTTCTTTTGCGCCATTATTGACTAAATGTTTTGCTTCATCAAGAATTTGTTTAAATGGTCTGGAATACTCAGGTCCTCTTGTATAAGGAACAACACAAAAATGACAAAATTTATCACAACCTTCTTGGATGGTTAAATATGAAGATATGCCTCTAGTATCATTTTTAATTTTTTTTAAATATTCAAACTTTGAAATTGTATCAAATTCTATCTCCTCTATTTTTTTCTTATCTTTAATATGATTTAGTATTGTATCATTAATTTTATGATAAGACTGAGGACCAATAACTAAATCTATATAGGGCTCTCTTTTTAACATTTCTTGATTTTCTGCTTGAGCGACACAACCTGCAATAATTACAAGTGGTTTTTGTTTTGATCTAAATTTTTTTTTTACTCTACCAATTTCATGATAAACTTTTTCTTTAGCTTTATCTCTTATGTGACATGTGTTTAACAAATAGCAATTAGCATCTTCATAATTTTCAGTCTTATGATATCCAATTTTTTTTACTGCATCATAAATTCTATTTGAATCATATTCATTCATCTGACAGCCAAAAGTTTTAATAAAAATTTTTTGATTCATTTAATTAGGATTTTTTCTTAATCCCATATAGTTCAAGTTTATGATCAACTAAAGTATAACCATATTTTTCTGCAACTTTTTGTTGGAGTTTATCTATCTCCTCGTCTACAAATTCTATAATTTCACCACTTTTAATGTCAATTAAATGATTGTGATCATCATTTAACTCGTACCTTGCTTTTCCAGTTTTAAAATCATGTTTAGTTAAAATTCCTGCCTCTTCAAAAAGTTTTACTGTCCTATAAACCGTTGCAATACTAATCTTAGTATCAATTTTTGAAACTCTATTATATAATTCATCAACATCAGGATGATCTGACTCACCATAAGCCTCTTTTGATTCTAAAATTACTTTTGCAATTGTTCTTCTTTGATCGGTTAATTTTAAACCTTTTTTTTGGAACTTTTGTTCAATTTTATCTGCCATTATGTAATTCTAACTTATATAATTGGTGTTAATCAAATTTTTTTTTATTTTAAATTTATCACATAAATCAGGGATGTTTTCATGACTGACATTTTTTTCACCTTTAAAATCCTCAAAACTATAACAATAATAGTCTATTTTTTTTGAAATATTGAAAGCTTTAACTAATGATATAGAGTTTCTAATGCCTGCAAAGCTTCCCGGTCCTTTATTGACGTAAATCTTGCTAATATCGTCTATCTTTAAATTCTTATTTTTTAAAAAATCATTAATAATTATGATTAATTTTTCATAATTAATTTTAGTATTATCGTAAGTAATATTATAAATATTCTTACTAGTAATGATCATCAAAAATATTTTTTCATTAACAGCGTCTATAATAAGTTTATTCATTTTTATTTCATTTTCTAATCTTAGTTCTAATTCAGATGAAAATAATATCAAATATTATTCAAATGATGAGGGTATTTTATCAATAATGTATCATCGTTTTAATGAATCTAAGTATCCGTCAACAAATATTCAGATGGATATTTTTAAACAACAAATAGAGGTAATCAAAGAGTCTAATTATAAATTTAATAATCCTAACAAATTTAAAAAAATGTTTAATAGTCCAAAAATAAAAAAAGAAATACTAATTACTATTGATGACGCATTTCTTTCTTTTTATAAGGAAGCTTGGCCCTATCTTAAAAAAAATAAAATTCCTTTTATCTTATTCGTTTCAACTGAACCAGTTGGTAAAAGGGGATATATGACTTGGGATCAAATCAGAGAGGTTGAGTCTGAGGATTTTGCATTTATTGGTCATCACTCCCATTCTCATGATTATTTAATTAATGAAACTAACGATCAATTTATTTTAGATATAGAAAAAGCCAATAAAATATTTTTAAAAGAATTGGGTTATATACCAGATTTATTTTCTTACCCATTTGGTGAATACTCAAAATTTATGAAAAATTATATTTCTGAAAACTTTAAATTTGCTTTTGGGCAGCATTCGGGGATAATTGATCTTAATAAAGATAAGTTTGAATTACCAAGATTTCCAATTAACGAAAAATATGGAGAACTGAAAAGATTTAGATCAATAATAAATTATTTTCCATTAGAATATAAAAAAATTTTTCCGGAAGAAAAATTTTTATCACAAGAAAACAATCCACCTAAATTTGAAGTAAAATTTTTTAAAGAACAAAAAAATTTAAATAATATCAATTGTTACTCAAATGAAGGAAACAAGTGGGAAAAATCAAAGACTAATATTTCTAATTATACATTAACGATTAAATTTAGAGAACCTTTTATGCCAAGAAGAGGTAGAATAAATTGCTCTTTAAACGATAATGGTAAATGGAGATGGTTTGGTATTCAATTTCCAATTAAAGAAAATTAAATAAGACTTTCAAAATCACTGCTTGATGGTAACAACCTAGCATCATCAAAATCTTTTAAATTATTTTGCTTAATAATTTTTTGTAATACTTCTACATATTGATTGCCTGTTTCAGCATATTTATTTAAATATTTTGAAAGCTCCATGCTATCAAGTGGTTTATTAAGATCTCTAAATTCTGCTCTAGCTTTTCTAAATGCTCTATAAGTTCTATGTGTATTTAAATTTCTTTGATAAGCCCTAACTGAAGCCTGCAGAACATTAAATTTCATCACTTTATGACCTTTATCTGCATCAGCATCTTTTGGCTTTAACCCCTCCCCTGACCATGTCCATTGTCCAAATAAAGCATTACCCTCTTGAGCAAATCTTGAGGTACCCCATCCAGTTTCTTTTGCGGCTTGAGCTATAGCTAATGAGACAGGTATTTCATCCATCCTAACTTTTAATGATGATAAATCTCCTAATTTTACTCCATACTGTTTATATTTTTTTTCAAGCCATTGCTTTTCTGTAACACTATTATTACTTTTATTAATCACTCTAAAAAGAGTTTTTCTATCTATTCTGATATTGTTATTTTCTTTAACTATCAAAGGTAAAACGATTTGAATAAAAAATTCTTTTCTTTTTTTAGTATTTTCAATCATTTTAATTTCTTGAGGTAACAAAGTTAGGGCAATTGGTTTTACTAGTTTATTTTTTCTAACATCTTTAAGACTATAATTAGTGTCCTCAAATAATTGTTTTATCGTAGCAGCACTAAGTCTTACAGAGTCTGTTTCTAAATCGTTTAAACTAAAAATATCAAATAACAAATCTTTCTCAGTTAAATTTTCATTATCTTTTGTTTTTTGATTTTTGCTATTTAATGTGTAGGCTAAAATCTTTTTTGAATTATTAGTAAATTCTTTATTATTAAAATTCTTATCAGCAAAATTTATAAAGATCGGTGTAATGTAGAAAAAAGAAACTACGACAAAACTACTTAAAAATATTCTAGAAATAGCATTAAAACTTTTATTGTATTCATTGTTGGTATCTTTTTTATTTTTTATATTTTCTCTAAAAGTTAATTCTAATTGATTGATATTTTTAGTTTTTATTTTTGATTTAATTTTTTTAGTTGATTTAACTTTCATAAATTAACTTTAAATTGCTATTACTTCTTTAACCTCTGGAAGATAGTGACAAAGAAGATTTTGAACACCTTGTTTTAATGTCATAGTAGAACTAGGGCATCCAGAACAGCTTCCTTGTAACTGTACTTTTACTATTCCATCTTTAAATTCTTTAAACTTGATGTCTCCCCCATCTCTAGCTACAGCTGGTCTTATTTTTTGATCTAAAATTTTGACTATTTTTTTCTCAATTTCATCTAAATTATCATCTGAATGTTCTGCATTTTCGTCTATCACAAATTCTTTTCCATCAGAGTAAAAGTCATTAATTAATGAAATTACTATATGTTTTATTTCATCCCATTTTATTTCATCATTTTTATTTACTGAAATAAAATCTTCTCCCAAAAAAATTCCCTCAACACCATTAATAGAAAGGATATTTCTTACTAAATCATTTTTAATACCATCTTTTTTTGTAATTTCGAATGGACCACTATTTGAAACTTTTTTTCCAGGTAAAAATTTCAAAGAATTTGGGTTAGGAGTTACTTCAGTTTGAACGAACATAATAATGTTTATAGTTAATATTTAAAAAATTAAAACTTGATAATAGAATTTTCTAAAAACCTACTATTTCCTTGATTTTTTGTATTTTTTTTGAAGCAATTAAATTTGCTTTTTCAACTCCTTCTAGAAGAATTTGATCTAAATATTTTTGATCTGCTAACAATTTTTTTATTTCAATTGATATCGGTTCAATTTTATTTACTAAGACTTCAGACAAACTCTCTTTAAATACAGAAAAATTTTTTCCAGAAAAAATTTCTATAGACTTATCTAATTCAGTATTAGTAAGACTTGCGTATATCCCCAATAAATTTTTTGCTTCTGGTCTTTCATCTAACTCTTGTAAACCATTGGGCATTGGCATTGGGTCTGTTTTAGCTTTCTTAATTTTGTTAATTATTTGATCTTTATTATCTGTTAAATTTATTCTACTCAAATCAGATAGTTCAGATTTACTCATTTTTTTTGATCCATCTTTTAAACTCATAATTCTAGAAAACTCTTTTTGTATTAAAGGTTCTGGAACTTGTAAAAAATTATCTACCTCAAAGTCATTATTAAATTTTTGTGCAATATCTCTGCATAATTCTAGATGTTGTTTTTGATCATCTCCAACGGGTACATGGGTTGCATCATATAATAAAATATCAGCTGCCATAAGGACAGGATATGAATATAGGCCTATACTGGCTTTTTCTTTATCTTTGCCAGCTTTTTCTTTAAATTGTGTCATTCTATTTAGCCAACCCATTCTTGCAATACAACTTAAAATCCAAGCGCCTTCCGCATGGGCTGAGACTTGCGACTGGTTAAAAATTATACTTTTTTTAGGATTTATTCCACTTGCAATAAAAGTAGCAACAGTTTCTCTAATATTATTTCTTAATTCTTTTGAATCTTGTTTAACGGTAATGGCATGAAGATCAACAACACAAAAAATACATTCATTTTCAGTATCATTATTTAGTGTTACAAAATTTTTAATAGCCCCTAAATAGTTCCCTAAATGTAAGTTTCCTGTAGGCTGCACTCCTGAAAAAATTTTTTTACCCATATCGCTAATACTTTAATTTAAAATCATTCATTTTAAAAGCTTTGATCAAATATGAAATTATTAAGTAAAATAAAAGACTTAATACAACAGTTAAGATTAGATAAAAGGATTTTATATTTTGATCAAATGCTAATTCTTTTTGAAAATATGAAATTAGAAAATTAAAAAATAAAGCCATTAATATAGATGCTCCAGATATTTTAATTAAATTAATTAGAAATATATTATTAAAAGAAAATAGATTCTTATTCTTTAGAAAGATAAACAGTAATAACGCATTTAGCCATGATGAAATTGTTGTTGCAATTGGAATGATAATAAAACCAATTTCACTAAAATAATAAATACTAATTACAATATTAACTAAAACAGAAACAAGAGAAATATAAAATGGTATTTTGGTGTCATGATTAGCAAAAAAGAAGCTTGAAAAAACTTTTATTAAAGAAAAAGCAGGCAGGCCTAATGCAAAATAATATAGAGCTTTACTGGAGTTTAAAACTGACAACTCATCAAATGAACCATATCCAAATAAAGCAGAAATAATTTCTTCAGAACCAATCAACAATGCTGCAGATGCCGGCAAACTAAGAAATAAGCTTAATTCTAGAGCTTTATTTTGAATTAATAAAATTTTATCTTTTCTTTTTGCTTTAACATGCTTTGAAAGTTGTGGGAGTATAACAACTCCTATTGCAATTCCAGCTATAGCTAAGTTTATTTGATATATTCTATCTGCATAATAAAGGTAAGAAACTGCACTTGCTTGAAAAGAAGCAATAATAGTTCCAACTAAAATATTTATTTGAGTAACACCTGACGAAAAAATACTTGGCAAAAGCTTTTTAAAAAATATTTTTACTTTATTATTTACTTTTACGTTAAAATTAAATTTTAAAGTAAAATATTTTTTTACAAATACACTTAAAAAAATTAATTGAAGAAAGCCTGATAATGAAACACCATAGGATAAATAATAAACAAGCTCATTCCCTAGTATTTTAGAAAACAACAAAACACCAATTAAAACTATATTTAAAATCATTGGAACCGCTGATGCTATTCCAAATCTGTTGTGTGAGTTTAAAATCGCTGAAAAAAATGAAGCTAAGCATATAAAAAGTAAGAATGGAAATGTAATTCTTGTCAAATTTATTGCTAGTTCCATTTTTTCATTATCATCGACGAAGCCAGGAGCGATAATTGATACAAATGCTGGCATAAAAATTTGCACAACAATTAATAAAAAAAATAATCCTAAAAATAATAAATTAAAAATATCATTAGCAAACTTATTTGATGATTGTTTTCCCTTTACAATCTCTTCAGTATAACTTGGAACAAAAGCAGCGTTAAACGTTCCTTCTGAAAATAATCTTCTAAAAGTGTTAGGAATTCTAAAAGCAACAAAAAATGCATCTGCTAAAACTCCAGTACCAAGAAAAATTGCAATAAGAATATCTCTTAAGTATCCAAGTATTCTGCTTAATAAAGTAAAAAATCCAAATGTGCCTGTTGACTTAAGTAAGTTCATAAATCATATTAGTCTTAATTATACCTTAATTGTATACCTAATTAACCTAAATGAAAAAAACAAAGATTGATCATTACACAGATAAAGAAGCTTTAGATTTTCACAAATTTAAAAAACCAGGAAAGATAGAAGTTATCTCCTCTAAAAATATGACTACTAAGAGAGATCTTGCTTTAGCTTATTCTCCAGGAGTAGCCGCTCCTGTAAGAAAGATTAGTGAAAACCCAGACTATGCTTATGATTATACTAGTAAAGGTAACTTGGTAGCTGTGATAAGCAATGGATCTGCAATACTTGGAATGGGAAATTTAGGTGCGCTTGCTTCAAAACCAGTTATGGAAGGTAAAGCTGTTTTATTTAAAAGATTTGCAGATATTGACTCGATAGATCTTGAAATAGACTGCTCAGATGCAAATGAAATAATAAATTCAATTAAAAATTTCGCACCGAGTTTTGGTGGAATTAATTTGGAAGATATTGCAGCACCAGATTGTTTTATAATTGAAGAAAAATTAAAAGAAATTTTAGATATTCCAGTTTTTCATGACGATCAACATGGTACTGCAATAATTACAACAGCTGCATTATTAAATGCATTGGACATTAGTGGTAAATCAATAAAAGAAATAAATGTAGTTGTTAATGGAGCGGGAGCCTCTGCTCAAGCCTGTGCTGATTTATTTAAAAATTCAGGACTACCAAATCAAAATTTGATTATGATTGATAGAAAAGGTGTAATTTATAAAGGTAGATCCGAAGGAGTAAATCAATGGAAGTCTAGGCATGCAAATGAAACGAAATTTCGAACTCTTGATGAAGCTATAGATGGTGCAGATGTTTTTCTAGGTTTGTCTGCAAAAGGAGCTTTAAAAAAAGAACAAGTTAAAAAAATGGCAAAAAACCCTATAATTTTTGCTTGTGCTAATCCTGATCCAGAGATCACTCCTGAAGAAATTTATGAAGTAAGAGATGATGCAATTATTGCAACAGGAAGATCTGATTATCCTAATCAAGTAAACAATTTAATTGGCTTTCCGTATATTTTTAGGGGAGCTTTAGATGTAAGGTCAAAAACAATTAATGAAGAAATGAAAGTTGCTGCTGCTCAAGCAATTGCTAAACTTGCTAGAGAAGATGTTCCTGATGAAGTTGTTGCTGCCATGGGTGGAGAAAGACCGCACTATGGAAAGGATTATATAATACCTTCTACATTTGATCCAAGATTAATAAGTATAATCCCAGCAGCTGTTGCCAAAGCTGCAATGGATAGTGGAGTTGCAAGAAAAAATATTAATGACTTTGATTTATATAAAGAACAACTAAAACAAAGATTAGATCCTACGGTTACTATTATGCAAGGTATTAATTCTTATATTAAAAAAAATCAAAAAAGAATTGTATTTGCTGATGGAGAAGATGAAAATACACTTAAAGCAGCAATTGCATTTAAAAACTCTAAATTAGGAATTCCTATACTAATTGGTAAAGAAGAGAAAATTAAAGAACAAATTAAAAATATTGGTTACAGTGAAAATTTTAATATTGAAATTGTTAACTCAAAAGATGTGGGGAAAAGAAAAAAATATGTAAACTATTTATTTCAAAAATTACAGAGAGAACAAGGTTTGTTAGAAAGAGATTGTGATAGAATGGTTAGAAATGATAGAGTTGTTTGGGCTGCTAGTATGGTTGCTTGTGGAGATGCGGAAGGTGCAGTTACGGGTAATACAAGGAGATTTGGGGCCTCTTTTGATAAAATTAAACAAGTAGTTGATGTAAGAGATGGTGAAATAATTTTTGGACTAAACATGGTGGTTTATAAAGGTAAAACGATTTTTGTAGGTGATACTAGCGTTCATGAATACCCCACTTCTGAGCAAATGGCTAAGATAGCAATTTCTACAGCTAGAGTAGTTAGATTATTTGGATTTGAGCCTAAAGTAGCGTTTGTGTCTCACTCTACATTTGGCCAACCTTTGACAAGTCGAACTAAACATATCAGAAAAGCAGTAGAAATTTTAAAAGAACAGAATGTAGATTTTGAATTCGATGGAGATATGCAGCCAGACGTTGCTTTGAACTCAGAGTATAAAGAATTGTATCCATTTTCAAAAATTGTTGGAAAAGCAAATATTTTAATTATGCCTGGACAACATAGTGCAGCAATTTCTTATAAAATGATGAAAACATTAGGAGATACTAAAGTTATAGGACCTTTATTAATTGGGCTTGGTCTACCTATAGAAATTGCTCCTCTAAGATCTTCTACTTCAGAACTTATTAATTTAGCATCTATAGCAGCTTACTCTGCAGATGTTATTGACTACAAAAAATAATTATTCTTTTTGAATTCTTAAATCTTCAACAAGTATAATACTTGCAATTACATCTTCCACATCAAGTATTTCTTTAGCTTCACTAATAACTAAATCTTTTTCTTCAGATGTGAGTGCTATCCCATAAACATAAATTTTTTTCTTATATGTATCTATTTGATAATTGGTGGCTTTAATATTTTTATTAAAAATTAGAGCTGTTCTTAATTGAGAGGTTATTAAAATGTCTTTTGCAGATCTTTTAAAATTAAATTCTTCTTTAATCTTTATGTCATTACGAACTGATCTAACACCTTTAATTTCCCATGCCAACTTTGTTAATTGTAATTTTTCTTCTGGATTATCAACTTTACCTGTAAGAAATATTCTACCATCAAGTACTTTAGATTTTACTGAGAGAAGATATTTTTTATCTTTAATAACCATTTTCCCTGTCAAATTTTTTTGCATTATTGAATCATCAATTTGAGTTCCTACAGTTCTTGGATCAAGAGCAATAGAAACTCCTGTTCCAAAAATACCCTGAGATGATACACCAACGCACCCTGATAATATAATTCCGATTAAAATAATTGATATAAATTTAATTTTCATTTTTTAATTTTAGACAATAATTATAAATTTTTTTCTTAGAAATTTTTCTATTCTGACTTATAAAATCTGTAATTTCTTTAACACTTAATTTTTTAATCATACTATTTATTAAATTAATATCTGATTCACTAAGCTCTTGGGAAGAATTTTTATCAATTATTTTTTCAGATATTACTATTGTAAGCTCACCTTTTGGCTCTTTTTCAAAAGGCTCTAAATCATCAATATTTTTTCTTATGTATTCTTCATATAATTTTGAAATTTCTCTACAGAAAACAATTTTTCTACCAATAAAGTAGTTCTTTAATTCAGGTATTATTTTATTAATTTTTTTAGCTGAAACAAAAAAAACAACCGATTGATCTAATTCAGACAATTTTTTCAACTCATTAATAAGAGCATGCTTTTTATCAGGCAAAAATCCGTTAAAAAAAAATTTTTCTGAAAAACCACTTATTGATACTGCTGTTGAAACTGCTGATGCTCCAGGAATAGGAATTATTTTAATATTATTTTTAATACACTCGTTCACTAAAATTGACCCTGGATCTGAAATACTAGGTGTACCAGCGTCAGAAATTAGTGAAATAATTTCTCCAGAATTTATAAGATCAATAATTTTATTTAAGTTTTTAGTTTCATTAAATTTATGATTTGAGATCAATTTTGATTTTATTTCATATCTATCTAATAAATTTTTTGAAACTCTTGTATCCTCACAAAGAATAAAAGACGATTTTTTTAATGTTTCAATTGCTCTTAAAGTTATATCTTTTAAATTTCCAATTGGTGTCGAGACTATATAAAGACCATTTTCATTATCTTTTTTTTGAGATTGTGATTTTATGATCATATTTATGCTTAAAAAGCATTATACTAACATTAAAATGAATAAACTTACTAAAATTATTTATATAACTTTTATAAGTTTAATTTTACTATTTTTCAAAACAGTTGCAGCATCAGAAAAAATTAAAATTGGTCTGCTTGTACCAATGACTGGTAAAAATAAAGATTTAGGCCAATCAATTATTAAAGCTGTATCATTAGCTGTAAAAGATATAGATAGTGATTTAATTGAAATCATCCCAAAAGATACGGCGACTAAACCAAATCAAACTCTAAGATCTGCATTTGAATTAAAACAAATGGGAGTAAAAGTTGTAATTGGCCCAATATTTTATGAAAGTATTACATACCTTGACGAAATGAAGGATCTTACATTTTTATCTTTAACTAATAAAACTTTAGATCTTCCCAAAAATGTAATCTCTGCAGGAATTAATTCTACATCGCAATTAAATACAATAAAAAAATTTTTAGAAAATAATGATATTCAAAGAACTATTTTTTTAACACCAATACAAGATTTCGAATTTGAAGTAAAAAGAGGTATTAAAAATTCTAAAATTAAAATTTTTAAAGATTACGTATACAATACAGATCCAACCAAATTAACTAGCCAGATTGAAGAAATCACTAATTATAAAATTAGAAAACAAAATTTAGAAGATGAAATTTATAGAATTAAAGAGTCAAATGAAATAGATAAAGAAAAAAAAATCAAAAGATTGGAAAAAAGATATTCATTAGGTGGATTAAATTTTGATGCAGTTGTAATTGCAGATTTTGATGAAAGCTTAAAAAGTGTAGCAACTTCTCTTCTTTACACCGATGTATCACCAAAAAATAAATATTTTATAACTTTAAATCAATGGTTTGATCAAAGCTTATTGAGTGAAACTGATATTCAGCCAATATATTATCCATCAATCAACAAAAATAATTTTAATAATTATAAAGATAAGTTTTTTAAAGAATTTAAAGAATACCCTTCACACTTAACTTTGCTAAGTTACGACCTTGTTGGTCTAGTCTATTATCTGTCTTTGAGGACAAACTTATCAAATTTAAATAAATTATTTAAAAAGAAAAACTCATTCAAAGGTAAAATTGGAATTTTTGATATTAAAAATAATAAGATTTATCATCGGCTAAATTTTTATAAAATTGAAGATAAAAAAATTATAAAAATTTTTTAATTTTTTTAAAAGCATTAAAACGATGATCAATTTTATACTTTTCTGAGGATTTCATTTCTCCAAAAGTTTTTATTTTATTTCTTGGAATAAATATAGGATCATATCCAAAGCCATTCTTTCCCTTTGGCTCCTTTGAAATAAACCCTTCAACCTTGCCTTGAACAGAGGCTATTTTTTTATCTAAATTATAAATTGATAATGCACAAATAAATCTTGCTTTAACTTTTTTGCTTTGCCAGTTTTTATCAACTTTGAAAAGATTTCGATAAACTCTATTTATAGCTTTTTTAAAATCACTGTTTTTTCCACCCCATCTTGCTGAATAAATCCCAGGTGCCTTATTCAAAAGATCAATTTCAAGTCCTGAATCATCCGCAAGACATATTAATTTTGTTTTTTTTGAGAAAAACTTTGATTTAAGTATAGAATTTTCCTCAAATGTAAGCCCATCTTCTTTAGGGCTTTTGAGCTTAAATTCCTTTGTTGAATAAGTTTTAATATATTTTGGTAATAAATCCTTAATTTCCTTATATTTACCATTATTATTAGTTCCTATAAGTAATTTTGAGATTTTTTTCATTAATACCTAGCAATTTTTGGATTTCTTACCATATATGCTCTCATGGAAAAAGAGGAAAACCTAAACCAAGAAAACGCATCAAAAGAACCTTCTGAAGAAAACAATAAGCCTGAAGATCAAACTGAAAAAGTTAAAGAGAGTTCCAGCACTGAAGAAAAAAAGGAAATTTCTCTAGAGGAAAAAATTACTGAGTTAGAGGATAAGCTTGCACGAACTTTTGCTGAGATGGAAAATCAAAGAAGAAGATTTGAGAAAGAAAAAAATGATGCCTTTGATTATGGTGGCTTTGCATTTGCTAAAGAAGCTTTAAATTTAATTGACAATCTAACAAGATCAAAATTAATTTTAGAGAGCGATGAAACTTTAAAGAATACTGAGGCCTTAAAAAAAACATTAGAGCATTTTGATATTATTGAAAAAGACCTTATTTCAACTTTTAATAAAAATAATATCACACCAATTGATTGCCTTAATAAAAAATTAGATCCAAATTTACATCAGGCAATGATGGAAATTGAAGATGATCAGAAAGAACCAGGTACAATTATTCAAGAAGTTCAAAAAGGTTTTATGATTAAAGATAGATTACTAAGACCATCTTTAGTTGGAGTATCAAAGAAATCAGAAAAAAAAGATGAAAAAATTGAGGAAAATAAGGAAAATTCAGAAAAATAATTGTATTTGATGAACTTGTAGAAACAAATTTAACACATATATGAAAGAGGGTAATTAGATTATGAGCAAAATTATAGGAATAGATCTTGGTACTACAAATTCTTGTGTATCAATTATGGAAGGAAGCCAGCCTAAAGTTTTAGAAAACGCTGAAGGTGCAAGAACAACTCCTTCTGTTGTAGCGTTCACTGATGATGGTGAAAAGTTAGTTGGTCAACCAGCTAAAAGACAAGCTGTAACTAATCCTGAAAATACAATATTTGCTGTAAAAAGATTAATTGGAAGAAATTTCGAAGACCCTACTGTAAAAAAAGATATTGCTGCTGCTCCATTTAAGATTATCAATTCAGAAAAAGGTGACGCTTGGATTGAAGCCAAAGGAGAGAAATACTCACCTTCTCAAATATCTGCATTCATTCTTCAAAAGATGAAGGAGACAGCTGAGAAATATTTAGGTCAAGAAGTTACTAAAGCTGTAATTACCGTACCCGCATACTTTAATGATGCACAAAGACAAGCAACAAAAGACGCTGGTAAAATAGCTGGTTTAGAAGTTTTAAGAATTATTAATGAGCCGACAGCTGCTTCATTAGCATATGGTCTAGACAAAAAACAAAATAAGAAAATTGCAGTATACGATTTAGGTGGAGGAACATTTGATGTCTCTATTCTTGAATTAGGCGATGGTGTATTTGAGGTTAAATCAACTAACGGAGATACTTTTTTAGGTGGTGAAGACTTCGATAATGCAATTGTTGATTATCTAATTACTGAATTTAAAAAAGATAATGGGATTGATCTTACGTCAGATAAACTTGCCCTTCAGAGATTAAAGGAAGCTGCTGAAAAAGCAAAAATTGAACTATCATCAGCAGAACAAACTGACATTAATTTGCCATTCATAACAGCGGATAAAACTGGTCCAAAACATATCAATCTAAAAATGACTAGAGCTAAGCTTGAAGCTTTAGTTGAAGATTTAATTTCAAAAACTTTGCCGCCATGTAAAACTGCTTTAAAAGATGCTGGCATTACTGCTAGCGAGATTGATGAAATAGTAATGGTTGGTGGAATGACTAGAATGCCAAAAGTTATTGCTGAAGTAAAAAACTTTTTTGGAAAAGACCCTAATAAAAGTGTTAATCCAGATGAAGTTGTTGCTATGGGTGCAGCCATCCAAGCAGGGGTTCTTCAAGGAGATGTAAAAGATGTATTGCTTCTTGATGTAACACCACTTTCTTTAGGAATTGAAACTTTAGGCGGTGTATCAACAAAATTAATTGAAAAAAATACAACAATACCAACAAAAAAAAGCCAAGTATTTTCTACCGCTGAAGATAACCAACCGGCGGTATCTATTAGAGTTCTTCAAGGTGAAAGAGAAATGGCAACTGACAACAAAATGTTAGGTAATTTTGAGTTAGTTGGAATTGCACCTGCTCCAAGAGGAGTTCCGCAAATCGAAGTTACTTTTGATATAGATGCTAATGGAATAGTTAGTGTTTCCGCAAAAGACAAAGGAACTGGTAAAGAGCAAAAAATCCAAATTCAAGCATCAGGTGGACTAAGTGAAGAAGAAATTGAAAAAATGGTTAAAGACGCTGAAGCTAATAAAGAAGAGGATAAAAAGAAAAGAGAGTCTGTAGATATAAGAAATCAAGCAGATACTCTAATTCACTCAACTGATAAAAATCTAAAAGAACATGGATCTAAAATCTCTGATGCTGAAAAAAAAGCAATTGAAGATGCATCTTCAAGCTTAAAAGAAGCATTAAAAGGAACTGATAATGAGGATATCAAGAAAAAAACAGAAACTTTAGTTCAAGCCTCAATGAAGTTGGGTGAGGCTATCTATAAGTCTCAAGAAAAAAAACCAGATTCATCTAATGATGGTGATAAAAATGATGAAGGGAAAAAAGACGATAATGTAGTTGATGCAGATTTTGAGGAAGTAAAAGAGGAAAATAAAGACCAAGATAAAGAAGAAGAAAAAGAAAAAAGCGCTTAAGACACTCAACAACTATCATCTTAGGGTAACCAATGGCTAAAAGAGATTTCTATGACGTCTTAGGTGTTAGCAAAAGTGCAAATCCTGATGAATTAAAATCAGCATATAGAAAACTTGCTGTCAAATATCATCCAGATAAAAATCCAGGCGATAAAAATGCTGAAGATAAGTTTAAAGAAGCAAGTGAAGCTTATGGCATTCTGTCTGATAAAGAAAAAAAACAAAACTACGATAATTTTGGACATGCTGCTTTTGAAGGCGGAGGTGGAAGACAAAGTGGTGGCTTTGGTGGTTTTAGTGGAGCTGACTTTTCAGATATTTTTGAAGATTTTTTTGGAGATTTTGGAGGAGGAGGAAGATCAAGAGGTAATAGAAGCTCAAATAATAGAGGATCAGATTTAAGGTATGATTTATCAATTTCCCTTGAAGAAGCTTACCAAGGTAAAAAACAAGATATAAAGTTTTCTACAACTGAAAAATGTAATACATGTAATGGGAATGGGTCCAAACCTGGTCATTCTCCTGACAGATGTTCATACTGTGGTGGTAATGGAAAAATAAGATCTAATCAGGGCTTTTTCACGGTTCAACAAACTTGTCCTCAATGTAATGGAAATGGAGAAGAAATTACAAACCCATGTAATGATTGTAATGGTCAAGGTAAAAAACAGGCTTCAAAAAAAATATCAGTTACCATTCCTAAAGGTGTTGATGATGGAACTAGGATTAGATTAGCAGGAAAAGGTGAGGCGGGTACTAGAGGTGGAGCAACAGGTGATTTATACTTATTTATTAATGTTAATTCTCATGAACTTTTTAAAAGATCTGATGAAAATTTGTTTTTTGAATTTCCAATTTCTATAGCAGATGCAGCTCTTGGTACAGTAATTGAAATACCAACAATTGATGGTGGTAAAGCTAAATTAAAAATACCAGATGGAACACAAAGTGGAAAACAATTTAGATTAAAGGGTAAAGGAATGCCATTCATGAGAAGAGGTGATTTTGGTGATTTGTACGTGCAAGTTAATACTGAGGTTCCTATTTATTTAAATAAACAACAAAAAGAATTGCTTGAAAAGTTTAGAGAAATTGAAAATGAAAAATCAAATCCAAGTATCAAAAAATTCTTTCAAAAAGCTAAAAGTTTCTGGAAAAATTAATGATGAACTTTTTAATTTTTAATTTTTGGAAAAACTGGAACTGTAATTTATTCATCAAAACTATATATACTAACGATAAGTAAAGCTCCTCTTAAAGTCTAAAATAAAAATAATTTTAAATTTAAGGAGCTTTTATGAGTAAAAAAATGCTTTTTTATAAAGCAATTATTTGGCAAATCGTTGGAATTATATGGATAACATTATTTTCCTATATGTGGTTTGGTAATTGGAACAAATCTTTTTTATTTAGTTTTATAGTAATGATCGTTAGTATTTTTGTTTATGTAATTTATGAAATAATTTGGGAAAAATTACTAATATACTTTGGTAAAAAATGATTTATTTTATACCTAATTATATGTAATGTTGCTTATTGAGATCATAACTGAATGTTAAAAGTTATCTTTATTTTACTTTTGTTTTTAAATCCTGCCTACTCACATGAATTGAGCTCAGAATATTCTGAGTTTAAAAATGAAATTTCATATGAATTGATGGCCAATAATCATAAAAAAAATAAATCAGGTAAGAAAAAAAATAAAGGAGAAAAAAGAAGTAAAAAAAAACAAAAAGAATGGATTGAATATAAATATCCAAAATTAAGGTCAGACTGCTTAGAGTGTCAAAACTTGAACGGTTTTGTTTCACCTAGCACAATTGATCTGGAAATTTTTAGAATGGCGGGAATAATACCAGGAAGACCAACAAGTAAAGATGTAAAAATACAAAAAAAAAGAGGTATGATTAGACTAGGTATGAAACCTAAGTTTTATGAAAATGGAAAATGTAAAAAATGTGATGATTGTTGGGCTATAGATTATACCGATAAACGAGATGGCACACCTGCACTTCATAAAGGAAGGGATTTGCCAATGCCATTTAATACACCTGTATTAGCTATGGCAGATGGAATGGTAGTAGGAATGTTTAAAAATGAAAGATCAAGAAAAGGTGTTGAAGTAGTGTTAAGGCATACACCTGAACAAACAAATTTACCTTTTTATACATATACTCAGTATACCCACTTCAACAAATGGCCATTAGACCTTAAAATTGGTCAAAATGTAAAAGTAGGAGATGTTTTGGGGCCAAATGGAAACTCTGGAAAAATGGGTAAAAGGGCAAGAAGACCTGCTCTACATTTCGCAGTCTTTAAAAGTGACTCTCCAAATTGGAGTTCATTTAGGAGAGGGTTTTTAGTAAAAGATGGATACTGGATGGATCCAGTAACATTTTTCAAAAAAACTGGTCCTTATGAACATACAGAAATAAAAAAATTAGATAAAAAAGAAAAAAAAATATTAATTGGATATAAAACTAACAAGGGAAAATTAATCCCTAATAATACAAAAAAAATATGGCCTTTTTCATGTATTCCAGGAAATATAGCTAAGAAACATCCTATCTTACCAGAATCTAAAATTAATCACGTCGTTAAAGTTAATTTTGATATACTTGAGAATATTCAATAATAATTTATTAATTAGTTAAATAGACAATAATATAAAAAAAAAAATTAAATTATTATGAAAAAAATAAATTTGGCTATTACAGGATGCATGGGAAGAATGGGCCAACAGCTTATTAAATCATCAAAATCTAATAACAATTTTAAATTAGTAACTCTTACTGAAAACATAAAAATAAATTATAAATTTAACGGAATTAGGCCTGAGCCTAATACTGAAATTGCTTTTAAAAAGGCAGATATAATCATCGATTTTACAATACCAAAATGCACTATAGATGTTCTTAAAATTGCATCAAAACTTAAAAAAAGAGTAGTAATTGGAACAACGGGTTTTACTCAAAAACAGGATAAAATAATAAAGAACTATTCAAAAAAAATTCCCATATTAAAAGCTGGAAATATGAGCCTTGGAGTTAATTTATTAATGTATTTGACTGAGATCGCTTCAAAATCTTTAAGTGATAATTATTTAAGTAAAATATTTGAAATTCACCACAAACATAAAAAAGATTACCCGTCAGGGACTGCATTAATGTTGGGCAAAGGTATCGCCGATGGGAAAAATAAAGACCTCTACAATTTAATAGGAAAAAAATTTCTAAATAAAAAAAAATTCCCTTACGGGAAAAAAATTAATTTTAATTCAATAAGAAAAGGTGAAATTATTGGAGAACATGAGGTTAAATTTTCAAGCGGTAAAGAAATAATCACTTTAAATCACGAAGCATTTGATAGAAGACTTTATTCAGATGGAGCCTTAACGGCAGCAAAATGGCTAGTGAAAAAGAAACCTGGCCTTTATTCTATGAGAGATTTATTAAACTTCTCATAATGAATGAAAAAGAAAAAGCAAAAAATATATTAAAAATTTTAAATAAAATTTACCCTACTACACCAGTTCCATTAAAACATAGAAATATATTTACACTTTTAGTTTCTGTTCTTTTGTCAGCACAATGCACTGATTTAAATGTAAACAATGTAACAAAAAATATATATCCAAAATATAATAAACCAGAGCATTTCGTAAAATTAGGAAGAAAAAAAATAGAAAATTTAATTAAAAAAATTGGTATTTTTAGAATTAAGGCAAAGAGTATTTACTTAATGTCCAAACAACTTTTAGAAAAACATAATGGCAAAGTACCAAAAACTTTTGAAGAACTTGAAAAACTACCTGGAGTAGGACATAAAACTGCAAGTGTTGTTATGTCTCAAGGATTTGGATACCCAGCATTTGCAGTTGATACTCATATACATAGATTAGCACAAAGATGGGGATTAACTAATGGTAAAAATGTAATTCAAACTGAAAAAGATTTGAAAAGAATATTTCCAAAAAATGCTTGGTCTAAACTTCATTTACAAATTATTTATTATGGAAGAGAATATTGTAAAGCAAGAGAATGCTATGGTTTAACTTGTAAAATTTGTAACACTTGTTATCCTAATCGAAAAAAACCTGTAATAACCAAAAAAGCATAATATGAAAATTTTAGGAATTGGAAATGCAATCGTTGACGTTCTGTGTAAAGTAAATGATGATTTTTTAGTTAAAAATTCATTAACAAAAAGTACTATGAAGCTTATAGATGAGGATGAATTTAAAAATCTTTTATCCCTTATAAATATTGAAGAAACTGTATCAGGTGGGTCAGTTGCTAATTCTATAGTTGGATTATCTCAATTAGACAATAACGTTGGTTTTATTGGCAAAGTAAGTGATGATAATTTGGGTCAAAAATATGAAGAAGGATTAAAAAAAGAAAAAGTTAATTATTTTTATAAAAAAAAAAATGAAACTATTCCTACAGGAAGTTGTTTAATTTTGATTACACCAGACTCAGAACGCACAATGTGTACTTTTTTAGGTACAGCAGGTAAAATAAATGACACAGATATAGATGCGTCAGTTGTTAAAAATAGTGAGATAACATTTCTAGAAGGATACCTATGGGATGAAGGGGAACCAAAAAAAGCTTTTGATAAAGCAATAATTAATTCAAATAAAGTTGCAATGTCATTATCTGATTTATTTTGTGTTGAAAGGCACAAAGCTCATTTTTTAGAACTAGCTAAAAATAAACTAGATATTATTTTTGCCAATGAACAAGAAATTACTTCACTAATTAATGCTAATTCTTTTGAAGAAATAGTAAATTTTTCAAAACAAATTAAAAAAAATGTTGTCATTACAAGAGGTGAAAAAGGTGCTTTATCTATACTAAATGATGAACTAATTGAGTGTGAAGCTCAAAA
>QBYI01000005.1 GCA_003282895.1 Pelagibacteraceae bacterium AG-325-F15 | reverse complement strand
TAAATGAATTAATTGATAAATTAAGTATTTATGCAGAGGCTGGAGTTGATGAATTTTTAATTAGCTCAAGTTTCGGTCAGGAACAAAATGAAACTATAGAATCAATGCATAAAATTAGTGAAGAGATAATTCCATATTTTAAAAATTCAAAAAATCAAGTTGCTTAAAATTTAATGTCAGAAGCAGTAGATTGTGATTATTCAATTCAAGGCTCTGGACCAGCTTTATTTTTAACCCATGGAATAGGAGCAGCAAAGAATGCTTGGCGTTTCCTTTTACCCGAATTATCAAAACATTTTACGGTAATTACTTATGATCTTAGAGGTCATGGAAACTCTCCAGTTACTAATAAAAATTTTACTTTAGATGATTTAGTTTTAGATTTAGAAAAGATAAGAGAAAAAACAAAAATTGATAAAGCTCATTTTGCTGGTCATTCATTAGGGGGGATGATAGCTCCTGCTTACGCAATCAAATTTCCAAACAGAGTTTTGTCAGTTGGATTACTTTCAACTGTGGCAGGTAGATCTGATGTTGATAAAAACAACGTATTAAAAATAATAAGTGAAATGGAAAAAACAGGTGTTGAACAAACATTGCAAAAACTTACTACACGTTGGTTTACAGATAAATTTATTGAAGAAAATCCAGATTTAGTCAAAACGAGATTAAAACAAGTTGTTGATACAGATCCTGAAGTTTTTTTAAATGTTTTTAAAATCTATGCAAATACGGAAATGATTACTTGGTTAAAGAATATATCTAAGCCATGTTTATTGATGACTGGTGAAAATGATTTGGGTTGTAGCCCTGATCATAATAAAAGAATGGCAAGTGAGATTTTAAATTCGAAATTAGTTATTCTCCCTAAATATAAACATTCATTTCTTATTGAGGCTCCTAATGAAGTTACAAAAAATTTAATAGATTTTATTAAAGATATTTAATTGGTTAGCTCGTTATTTGTTTTGACTCTGCTCGAATATTTAAGTTAGACTTCATTTTTTAAATTAATAGGAGAGAGATAATGAGAATAATTAAAACTACACTTGTAGCTGGATTAATTTCAATTTTTGCAACTTTTTCATCATTTGCTGAAAAAGTTAAAATTGGAGATCCAGGTTGGACAGGTGCGACAGCTATTGCTAATTTATTAGCTGCAGTGGTTACTGATAAAATGGGCGGAGAGGCAGAACTTGTTCCAGGTAACAACACTGCTATTTATGGCGCAATTGATAGAAGTAAAGGTGAAATAGAAGTACACCCAGATATTTGGTTGCCAAATCAACAAGCTTATACAAATGATTTAGTTCCAAAAGGAACTTTGAAATTAAGCAGCAAGCCTTATGAAGGAAACCAGGGTTACTGTGTTTCACAACAGTTCGCTAAAAAAATGAATATTACTGCTATTGAAGATTTAGGTAGACCTGAAGTTGTTAAAGCTATGGATAGCGATGGCAATGGTAAAGGTGAATTCTGGATTGGTGCAGACGGTTGGGCTTCAGCAAATGTTAACCAAGTTAAATTAAGAGACTATGGTTTATATGATGCTGGTATTGAACCAATCAGAGCAGCAGAGGCAGTTAAAAATGCAAGAGTGCTTGACTCAATTAAAAAAAATGAAGGGTATGCATTTTATTGTTATAAACCACATGCAATTTGGGGAATGGCTGATGTAGTTATGTTGGAAGAACCAAAATTTGATCCAGCTAAATACAAAATGGTTCAACCTAAAGAAGATGCAGACTGGTATAACAAGTCTTACGTAGCTTCAAAAGATGCACTTAAAAAAATTCAAATTGGATGGGGAACATCTTTAGAAAGTAAATCACCAGCAATTGTAGAATTCTTTAAGAATTTTCAATTAACAGCAGATGATGTTTCATCTATGGCATACGCAATTTCAGTTGAGAAAAAAGATCCAGCTGCTGTTGCAAGAGCATGGATGGACGCTAACAAATCAACTGTTGATGGTTGGTTAGGACTTTAATCTAAATTAAATCATTTATACTCGGCAATTAATTATTGCCGAGTATATATTCCTATATTAAAAATAAAAATGGATTCATTGAGTTCAGCTATTAAAATAGAAAATGTTTGGAAAGTGTTTGGTAACACTTCTAAAGAAGCTATGGACGCAATCCAAAACCAAAGAATTTCAAAAAATGAAGCTTTAGAAAAATATAATTCTGTAATTGGAGTTTCAGATGTTTCGTTTGAAGTAAACAAAGGAGAGATATTTTGTGTAATGGGCCTTTCAGGTAGTGGTAAATCTACATTAGTAAGGCATATTAATAGACTTTTAGAGCCAACTTCAGGAAAAATTTTTATTAATGGTCAAGATGTAATGACACTTGATAGAGAAAATTTACAGGAATTGAGAAATAAAAAAATAGGAATGGTTTTTCAAAACTTTGCTTTAATGCCCCATAGATCTGTAGTGGATAATATAGCTATGCCACTTGAGATAAGAGGAATAAGTAAAAATGATAGACTTGATGCTGCAAATAAAATTTTAGATATTGTTGAATTACAAGGGTGGGGAAATAAATTTGCTCATGAATTATCTGGAGGAATGCAACAAAGAGTTGGACTTGCAAGAGCACTAGCTGCTGACCCTGATTTCCTTTTAATGGATGAGCCTTTTAGTGCACTAGACCCTTTAATTAGAAGACAACTTCAAACTGAATTTATTAAACTTTCAAAACAAATGAAGAAAACAACAGTTTTCATCACTCACGATCTTGATGAAGCTGTAAGAGTTGGTCATAGAATTGCTATTATGAGAGATGGCAAAGTAATTCAGATAGGCACACCTGAGGAAATTGTGGTTAATCCTGCTGATGATTATGTGGCAGACTTTGTTAAAGGCATATCAAGATTAAAAGTTGTTCAAGCGAAATCAATTATGCAAACGGTAAGCTCTTTTGAGAATCAAAATAGTAAAATTCAAGATGACTTTGAGATTGTAGATGAACATGATTTATTGAGTAAATTAATTGAAACATCTAAGTCAAAAGATAAACCAATAGTTGTTCAAAATAATCAAAAACAAATAATTGGAGTAATTACACAATCTGATCTTTTAAAAGCAGTAATAGAGGGCGCCGATGGAGAATAAACAGCTTAATAATCCATCAAGATCAGAATTAATAACAGATTTTGTTAAAACAAACTCGAATTATTACATTAAGGAATTCCAAAAAATTGGGAGTAAACCTTCTTTTTCTTTTTCATTTAATTTATTTTCCGCAATTTTAGGCCCAATTTGGTTTGGAATGAGAAATGTTTGGAATTGGGCTTTAGCATTTTTAATTATTGAAACATTTTCTGTTGTTCAAATTATAAGAGGTTTATTTGGAAACATAACTGCTGATGCTGTTCAAAAAATTGAACAAGTGCAATCTACTATTGCATTTAGAAACAAACAATTGGAGGCAGCTATTACAAACAATCCTGACAAAGTTGATGTTTATAAAAGAAATATTAAATCTCTAGAAGATGCAATGCAAGGTTATATCAATGAAGTTGATAGAATAGAGGCATCAGCTATTTGGATAACTTTATTTGGAATAGCTTTATTAATTTTAATTAAGATTATTCAAGGAGTTTTAGCAAACTCAATATTAGAAAAAAGATATTCAGAATGGTTGTCGGATAAAACAATAAGTCCAGGCATGCAATTAAAGAATTATATTTCAAGTACAATATTCACTGGTGTGATAATGTTTTTTTCAGTAGTTCATTATAGTTTCCCAGGATTTATTTCTATAATGGATAATTTTCCAACTCATCCAGATATAAGATTAACTTCAATAAAATGGGTAGAAACTATATTTGATTTTGCTGTAATTAAAGGAGACGCTTTATTTACAGCTATTACATTTGGAATACGCTCTGTTTTAGACTTTTTAGAATTATTATTTGTTAAAACACCATGGATAGTAATTATAACCACCATTGTAACATTAACAGGTTTGGCTGCTGGTCCGCGTGCTGCAATATATTCTACTGGATTTTTATGTTACATGGGTTTTTTAGGATTCTGGGTAAAAGCTATGACAACACTCGCTTTACTTGGAACAGCTGCAGTTCTTAGTATTGCAATTGGAATTCCACTTGGAATTTTTTGTGCTAGACGTCAGAGATTTTATTCAATGATAAGACCTATCATGGATTTTATGCAAACAATGCCAGCCTTCGTTTTTATGATACCGGTAATTGCTTTTTTTGGGACAGGAAAGGTTGCTGCTGTAATTATTACTATGATATTTGGGGGTACTCCAGTTGTTAGACTAACAGTTCTGGGATTAAGAGGTGTTCCAGAAACAATAAGAGAGGCAGCGATTGCTTATGGAGCAAGTAAATGGTATTTACTAAGAAAAGTTGATTTACCATTAGCAACTCCATCTATATTAGCAGGTGTAAATCAGACAGTAATGTTAAGTTTAGCTATGGTCGTAGTTGCTTCTTTAATTGGCGCAAAAGGATTAGGTCAAGACGTTTTAGAAGCTTTGCAGTACGCGAACGTTGGTCAAGGTATTCTAGCAGGTGTTGCTATTTTATTTGTAGCATTAATTTTAGATAGGGTTGTTCAAGGTAAAAAAAGAGTTTAATAAAACCTAATGGAATATCTAATATTGGGTTTTTTTACTGGTTTAAGCTTAATATTGGCGATAGGCGCACAAAATATTTTTGTAATCGAACAAGGTTTAAAGAAACAATATATATTTCTTGTATGCTTAGTTTGCTCAATATCGGATTTAATATTAATCTTTATAGGAATTTTCATTTTTCAATTTTTCAGCAAGTATTTCAATCATGTTATTGAATTAGTATTTAATTTAGCTCTAATACTTTTTTTGTTACATTTTATTTATACAAAAATAAAAGCATACAAAGCAGAAGTTAATTTTAACACACATTTTACTAGTATTACTGCCTTAAATATTTTTTTGAAAACACTTGGTTTCACATACTTAAATCCTCATGTTTACTCTGATACTGTATTTTTTTTAGGTAATTTTTCTAAAAATTTTAATTTTGATCAAAAGATATATTTTGGTTTAGGAGCTTCAGTAGCCTCTTTCTTATTTTTTTTTCTTATAGGATATCTCTCTAAATTTTTTTCAAAATTTGCAAGTAACTATAAAGTTTGGAAATTTATTAATTTATTTATTATAACATTTATGTGTGTAATCATTATATTCGTAATAATTAATATGATAAAAGCCTAATTTAAAAAAAATTAGTAAGCTTTATTATCAGATCTTTTTAGTGAACCTTTAATTTTATCTACAATTTCTTTTGCGCCTGTTATTACCGACCTATGATCTGAACCAACAGTTACAAGATTAAAACCTTTTTCTATCATTTTCAGTGCATATTCGGCAGTTCCGTTATGAATTGCTGAAAATATATTATTTTTTTTTGAATAATCTAAAATTCTACAAATCTCTGAGTAAGCTTTTGTATTTTCTGATTTGTCAAAACCTGGTTCTTCACCTAAGGCAATACTCAAATCAGCAGGACCAATATAAACTCCACTAAGTCCAGGTGTTGTCATTATTTCATCAAGTTTATCCAATGCCTCCTTAGTTTCGATCATTGCAAATTTAAGAACTTCTTCGTTTGCGTATTTAGGATAATCTGATCCTCCATAAAGAAAACCTCTCATAGGTCCAAAACTTCTAAAACCATCTGGTGGATACATACAAGCTTGAACAAATTTTTCTGCCTCTTTTCTGTTATTGATCATTGGACAAATTATCCCATAACAACCAGCATCCAGTATTTTCATGATTTGTCCTGGTTCATTCCAGTTAACTCTAACTAATGGCACAACATTTGTAGATGATATAGTTTGCATCATTGGTAGTGCGTTGTTGTAATCAATTAATCCATGTTGCATGTCTATTGTTAGAGAATCCCAATTCTCATGAGACATCATTTCAGCTGAAACTGTACTAGGAATTTGTAACCATCCATTAAGAACAGGCTTGTTATTTAGCATCATTTCTTTAATTTTATTTTTTCTCATTCGTTAAATCTTTATATTTAAATCTATAATTTGATATAATAATACTTTACTTAAATCCAAAAAAAAAATTAATTAATCTTTTTATGAAAAATATTTATATAGATGATAAAGGTACGGGTTTTCCATTAATTTTAGTACATGGATACTTGGGTTCATCAGAAATGTGGTGTTATCAAAAAAATTATTTTTCAAATTTTTGCAGAGTTATAGCTCCTGCCTTACCAGGATTTGGAGAGAGCGGTAGTGCCCAATCATTAGACTCTATTAACAAAATGGCAAAATTTATTATTAATATTATAGATAAAAAAAATATTGATAAATTTGATTTATTGGGACATTCCATGGGTGGCATGATAGCTCAGGAGATAGTTAAAATTGCAAATCAGAGAGTTAATAAATTAATTTGTTTTGCTACGGGGCCTATAGGCGAAATACCTGGAAGATTTGAAACCATAGAAGAAACCAGAAAAAAACTCAAAATAGAGGGTATCAAGTCATCTTTTGGACGTGTGCCAAAAAAATGGTTTGTTAAAGGTGAAAAAGATAAAAATTATCATTTATGTCAAAAGGCAGTTAAAGATGTAACTTTAGATACCGCTGATAATGCACTTGTTGCAATGAAAGATTGGTCTGGCATTGATAATCTAAGGAATATAAATAATGAAACATTAATTGTTTGGGGAAATAAAGATACATCATATAATTTTGACCAAGTTGATACACTTAATAAAAATATTAAAAAAAGTAAGTTAGAGATTTTTAGAGACTGTGCTCACAATGTTCATTTAGAAAAAACTGATGAATTTAATAATTTAATAAAAAAATTTATTTTTCAATAATATCTCTACTAATTTTTCTAATAATTTTTTCTGCTCCTCTAAATTCTTTTGAAGCGTGAAATTTTCCAGGAAATACTAAACATTTTATATTTGCTTTTTTAGCAGAATTAAGGCTTTCTTGAGAGTCTTCAATTGCAATACATTCATTAGCTTTTAATTTTAATTTTTTGAGAGCAAATTTATATATATCGGGAAAGGGTTTTGGATTTTTGGCTAATTTTAAATTTCCAACAAAATCAAAATCTTTGATATTTAATGATTTTCTCAAACAAAAAAAAATAGAATTTATATTATTTTGAGTGGTAGATGACACAAGACCTAATTTAATTTTTTTTTTTTTACAGTACCTTATTATTTCTTCCACACCTGGTCTTGGCTTAAGTTTATTTTTTTTTAGATAGTTGTTAAAAATCTTGGTTTTAAGTTCTCTCAATTTTACTTCATCTACAGATATTTTTTTCTGTAATGCATAATTTGAAATTCTGTCTTTTCCTCCAGATTTTTTTAATAACTTTTCATATATTTTTTTAGTCCAAATCCAATTTAAATTTTTTCTTTTAAAAGCTTCATTGAATGATTTTCTTTGAATATCTGAAGTTTCAACTAATGTGCCAATTGATCCAAATAATAAAGCTTTATACTTAATCAACCCTTAACAGCTCCTGCTGTTAAACCACTAATAATTTGTCTTTGAAAAAACATTACCAATATAAATAGAGGTGCAGTTGCTGAAACTACTGATGAAACAGCCCACATTAAATTTCCTTCATGTTGATTGGTTCCAAGATAACTTTGTATCTTTGGTACCATTGTATGATTTTCTTGATTCAAGAGTAAAGCTGTTACAGTAAAATCATTGTATGCTAGCATCAAACTAAACAATCCAGCAGTTATCACTCCAGGCCACATCACTGGCATTATAATATGCCTAAAAGTTTGAAAGTAAGAGCAACCATCTATTAGGGCACTCTCATCAAGTTCTTTAGGGACAGTTTTAAAGAATGAGTATAATAACCATAATGTAAAAGGTTGATTAATTGCAACTAAAACAACAATAGTAGTTGGTAAAATTCCCCAAATTTGTAGTTGAAAAAAAGGAAATAAATAACCAGAAACTAAAGTTATATGTGGCATTGCTCGAAAAATTAAAGCAATGATTAATATCCAAAAAGCATAATTTTTTGTAGATCTAGATAAAGCGTATGCTCCCAAGGTTCCAAGAAATAACGATATTGAAACAACACTAACAGTGACAATTATTGTATTTCTTGAGGCTTTCCAAAATTCACCCTCAAACCAGGCACCACTGTAAGCCTCTGTAGTAAATCTAACTCCTGTTTCAATCAGTGTATTAAAGGCAGTTATTGCATACCACCAATCAGCTCTAGAGAAAAAATCTGCTCTTACTTTAAAAGAACCCCAAAAAGTCCAAATGAATGGAAAGCATGCTATCAATAGCCATATAACTATGAATATAGTATTGAAAGTTTTTAAACTATTTGATTTTTTATCTAATCCGTAGTCCATAATTATCTATTTGTTCTAAATTCCCTCCAAGTTCTGATTAAAACTGGAGCTAAGATTATTGAAATTCCTATAATAGTCATTATCGAAGTAGCAGCAGCAGAACCAAATAGTATCACTTCTTCATTAACTAAATTATCATAAATTAACCAAGATAAAGATTGAGCACTACCTTCTGCACTGAAACCAATTATAGGTTCAAATACTCTAAAATTATCCATTAATGAAATTAAAGCAACAAAAGTAACTACAGGGTAAATATGCGGTAGAACTATATGTATTACTCTTTGGAGTCTAGATGCTCCATCTATAATTGAAGCTTCTAATGGTTCTTGAGGAACTGTTTGAAGAGCAGCATAAAAAACTACAAAAGCAAAAGGTGAGTGATGCCAAATTCCATAAATTATAATTGTGATCCACGTTAATGATTTTGAGGATTTAACAGAAAGATATGGATCATCCATTAATATTTGTAAATTTGCCCCTATAATTCCTTCCGCATCAATCATCCAAAATAAAACTAATGAACCTACTAATGGTGTTACAATCATTGGTAAAATTGTTCCAAAGATTAAAGGACCACGAATTTTTCTGGAAATTGCATTTAAACTTAAGGCAATAACAAAACCTAAAAGAAGAACACATGGTGTAACAATTATGCAGTACGTCAAAGTAAACACTAAAGCCTTATAAAATGGAAGATTTCCAACTTTACCTATAAATTCTCCAAAAGATTTACTCTCTTCCCAAAACTCTGACACTTGATCGGTTGCTAAGTGATTTCTATCGATATAAGTTTTAAAACCATTAAATTTACCCAAAGGTTTTTCTTCTCTAATTTTTGAAGTTGCTTCTTGATCTACAACAACAGATTCTTTACAACCAAATGGATCACATTTCTTAACGTTAATAAGTATTTGATCATGTTGAGCGTAAAAAGATTGAATACCTGTTGAAATTATTGGTAAACCAATGAACAAAATCATCGCTAATCCTGCTGGTAAAAAAAACCAGAAAAAATTTTTATTTGGCATGAGATTTTTAAAGTGGGGATTTAGTAATCCCCACTTTTAAGTTTGTTTTAGTTTTTATAGAAAACCCTGTTCTTTTGCTTTAGTCATATAAGCCGCCTCAACATCCTTTAAAGCTTGTTCAGCTGATTCATTTCCCTGCAAAAATTCAACAATTTCACTACCTAACGCACCGTGCATTAACCCCATTTGCGGTAACATTGGATAAGGTTTAGCTCCCATTTTTACTGCCTCAATAACACCAACAGATTTTGGACCAGGCACAAAACCCTCAACTAACCATACAGCTTGATCTGCAGCTTTAGCAACCATCTCTTTTGATGAAGCTGCATGAGCCAATGATCTAAATGAAGCTTCTGCATCTGCATCAGATCTATTTTTAGCAAGAGTAAAACCATCCCACCATAATGTTGCGGCCGGAATGTTTCCACCACCAACTGTTGCAGGAGCAACTAATTTAGTAGCAGCTGTTATTTTTGCATCACCTTCATCATCTAATAAAGTTCCAGATCGTGAAGCCCATAAAGTCATAATTGCAACATTTCCAGATTCCCATTCAACTTTAATAGCTTCACTATCATGAGTTAAATAGTCTGGATTACTTAGGTCAGCCAATTTTTTTAACATATTAAGTGTTGCGACACCTTTTGCATTGTTAATATTTGGTTGAGCAGTTCCAGCCTTAAAGAATTCACCTCCGTGACCAATGTACATATTTACAAATTCTTCAGCTAGGTTCCAACCTGCCTTATAAGCAGCTGCATATGGATATTTCATTTTTCCAGCAGCTCTAATTTTCTCTGAAGCAGCAACAACTTCTTCATAAGTTTTTGGAATAGCAATTCCATTTTCTTTTAAGACGTCAGTTCTTACATATAAATGCTGCGTATTAGCCATAAACGCTACAGCCATAACTTTTCCATCAATTGTAATTAATTGAGAGTCTTGAATACCTTTTCCATATTTTTTAACTAGATCATTCATTGGTCTAATCAAATCAGCATTCATCAACGGTACAATTGAACTGTTAGCAGCAACTCTAACAGAAAACTCCGAAGGATTGGCTGTTAATGCAGGTACAGCAATTTTATTGTGTTCTGCTGAATGTGTAACTTTGAAGTCTGCACTTCCTTTACACTCTTTAGCAGTTTCAACTAAAGTTCTTAATGCTGGAAAATCATTTGCTAGTATGTTGATTGATCCTGATTTAATATTACAATCTGCATTAGCATAAGTACTGAATAGTAAAAATGATATTGCAATTAATATTTTTTTCATATTTTATTACCTTTCATTAAATTTAGTAATTAAACTTTATCAAATACCCTTAAGTATTTTGTTAGGACATTTTGTCGTTTTTTACATCTATTTGAAAGAAAAAAATTAAATAGCTTTTGAAGCAAGATCTGTACCTATTACTAGGGTCTCCAACTTTTTATATACAATATTTTCATCAACATTACCAAATCCTGCAAAAGTGCTAAAACCACAATCAGTCCCAGCCATCAGTTGTTCTTTATCAATCACTTTTGAAAATTGAACCAATCTATTTTTTACAACTTCAGGATGTTCAACAAAATTTGTGGTAGAATCTATAACGCCTGGGGCAATAGTTTTATCTTTAGGTAATTTAACGTTTTCAAATACCTGCCATTCATGAGAATGCCTTGGGTTTGACGACTCTAGTAGATAAGTTTTTACATTTGCCTTTAGAATTAAAGGTAAAATTTTTTCTAAAGAAACATCATGAGTGTGTGGACCTTCATAATTTCCCCAACAAATATGCATTCTTATTTTGGATTGAGGAATTTTTTCTAAGGATTTATTAAGAAATTCTATCTGTTTTTCTGCTCTCTTTAAAAATTCTTCTTCAGTTAAATCTTTAAAAGTCATATGTCTTGCCAAAGCAAGATCAGGGCAATCTAATTGTAAATGTAATCCACTTGAAACAATTTCCTCATATTCTTTACTCATAATCCTAGATAACTTTTCTAAATATTCGTCATCATCCTTATAAAATTGATTTGGCAAAAATGCAGAAATTACACCTGGGGATGCAGCATTCATAAATGCTTCATTATGATTATTATCTTTTAAAGCTTCTTTAAAATTATTAATATCTTTTGTAAGAGACAAAGAATCTTTGATTTTCAGTTCTTGTGTACAGCATGGTCTAGTGTAACTTGGCGTTCCCCCAGTTCTTGCAATTCGTTCTTTAAATGAGGGAAAATCATCAAGATCTTTTGGAGCTTTTCTTTCACTTTCACCTGAGAACCCATCTATTCTATCTTTTACGTACGTTGCATAACTTATTTTTGACATTTCACCATCGCTTACAAAATCTATACCTAAATCTATTTGCTTTTTAACAATTTTTTTTACATCATTTTTAACTACAGCATCAAAATTTTCTAAATCTATTTTTTCTTTTTTATCTTTTTTAAATAGCAGATCAGAAAGTTCATTTGACCTAGGCAAACTCCCAACGTGTGTAGTTTTAATTTTTGTCATTTTAATTTTCTTTACTCATCAAAATTTGTTTCCAGATTGCAACTTCATCAAAAAGTACCCACTCTCTTATTACACCGTCATCATCTAATTCTGCATGATTTATTCCCATAATAAATAATTTAGAATTTGATTTTTTACCAAATTCTTCACTATCATTAGAATGTATACCCTCTAAAAACCATCTAATTGATGCTCTAGGATTTTTATTTGGTTCATTAAGATAGCCGATATGTTCAATAGAAAAATTGATATCACTAAAAATATCTTTTAAAGAGTTCCATAATTTTGAAACATCTTCTCGACCGTAACCTAATTTATTACCTGGCCAATAAATACTTGATGCTCTACCATAATCACTAAAATTATACTCTGGCTCAAAAACTTTCTGTAATATTTTTGAATATTTGTCACCAACTGAGTTAGTTTCTATATCTTTTTGATGATAATTAGATGGTTTGACTTCACTTTTATCAAATAGTTTGTATGCTTTTTTTATTCCACCTTCTTTATCAATCATAATCTCTGCAAATTCTTTAGGAGAATAACCAATTTGTCTCACCATAGCTCCTTGATCTCTTACAATCCATTCATCATACACTTGATTTTTTTTACATGCGCAATCAGCTATAACTCTATAGTAAATTTCCTTACCGGTCGGTCTTCCATAAAAACCATCACCTAAATGTGTTCCTTTACTTAAAATTCTATGAGAAGAATGATATCCATCATCATCATTACCATTCCAAATGACATCCTCACCTAATAATTGTCTATTAGGAAATTCTATTAGTGTTTGGTAGGTTGCTTCAATAACTGGTTTATTACCATAAGTAATCCCAAATGGAGACCTAACAGGAATGTCATCAGTATAGAATTCTCCAATAGATTCAACATCTTTTCCCTCCCATATTTGTTTAGTAATTTTTAAAATAAAATCTGGAAAATCTTTATATTTATCATCAAAGCCTTTCATTAAGCTTTACTAACACAATTAAGAAAACAATCTTCATTATTATCAGCTGAAATGCTTACTTTTTTATTTATAGGAATTGAAAATGTATCTTTTGAATTTAAATCGATTTCATCGCCATCTATATTAATTTTCCAACTTCCTTTTTGAGAAAATACTATGGTTGGAGTATTAAATATCAAATCTTTAACAATGCCTTTTTTAGTTTTTAAAATAGTTAAATTAAAACCAGTATTATGACTTATAATTGGTTCCATAACAGAACTACAAAAATTTCTACCAATTATTTGAATTATTTTAATTTTATCATTTAAGTTTTTTTCATATTTTGATTGATCATAAAATCTACAAATAAATTTTTCAATTTCATTTAAATTATAATGATCAAATTCTTTTAGTTTTTCATTTGATATTGGTTCTAGTAATTTTTTGTTTTCTGGTTTAGTGCCTTTGGTAAGATCAATTAATGAATTGTCTTCTAACAGAGCTAATCCAGTTTCTTTAGCATTTTTTAAAACTTTTGGAACCCAGGTTATTATTCCAGGATCATTCTCTCCCAATACTACAAACATTAATCCTTCTTCATCTCCAGTATTTTCAAAGCCTCTAAACATATTAGTAGGCATTGAAATTATATCTCCTTCTCTTAAAATAATTTCACTATTTCCATCAGCACCCCAATAAAATCTCCATTTGCCAGAAAATATTAAAAATACTTCAGCAGTTGTATGACTGTGTAAGCCTGAGCCATTTTTAGGATTAGCGCTTACAGCACCAAGATTGTAACCATGAGGTTCCGATATTTTAATAGATTGTTGATTATCTTCTGCGACACCAGGACCTACAATTGAATAATTTTTTCTCTCCTTATGACCTTCTAATCTTCCTTCAACAAAAGGTAATGTGCTTGGTGTTAGTTCATTAAATCTTGCAATTCTATCGGTCATAATATTTATTATTATTTTTTATTAATATAACAGTTTTATATATGAAAATTGAAAATTTTGACACAGGTCTTAAGGGACAAGAAAATGTAAAAAACATTATCATTACTCCAGAGGAAAATTATCGAAACAAGAAAAAAGTCAAAGAATATTTAAAAGATATTATCCATTCTGGAAAATTACATATTGATAAAAATCTAAATAAATATTTTGCAAAAAATGTTAAAGTAAATTGTTTCCATCCAATCAATGAATTTTCGGGAACTGAAAAATTCAAAGATTACTATTGGACACCTTTATTTGAGTCTTTTCCAGACTTGGAGAGAAGAGAGCAAGTTATGCTAGGTGGAACTTTTAAAGATAAAGTACAAGTCGCTTCTATATCAATGTTATCTGGAGTTTTTAAAAAAGATTGGTTGGGAATTAAAGCTCATAACAAAATGGTTAATTTGAGATGTTGCGAAATACATGAAATTAAAGACAATAAAATTGTAGAATGTCATATTTTGATAGATACGATTGATTTAATATTTCAGACAGGAATTTTACCAATTAATAAATCAAGAGGAGCAGAGGGCAATTGGTTAAATCCAATAAATACTGATGGTGTGAATTATTTTGAAAAAGATCTGAACGTGTCAAAATTCAATTTAGAACAAGCGCTTACCATGCAAAGAAGTTTAAATATTAAACCAGAAATTGATTGTAAATCTGATGAAGATCTAAAATCTAAATTAATAAATCATCCTCAAAAAGAATTTTGGCATGAAAATATGATTTGGTATGGCCCAAGTGGAATAGGGACCGCTAGGTCACTTAAAGGTTTTATCGATTACCACCAACTTCCTTTTAGAAAAACATTTAAAGAGAGAAACTATTGGAAACTTGGACATTATTCAGAATTAGGTGACGGTAAATTTTCTCTAACAGCAGGTTGGCACAGCATACAAGCCACTTATGGTTCAGATGATTGGTTAGGATATCCACCCAACAATAAAAATGTTATTATGAGAGTAATGGATTTTTATCATCATGATGAAGGAAAAATAAGAGAGAATTGGGTCCCAATAGATGTTGCTCATATTTTAATTCAAATTGGTGTAGATGTCTTTGAACTAATTAAAAAAAATTATGTCTAATATTATATTTAAAAATATACACAAATCTTTTGGGACAAATAAAATAATAAATAATTTTAATCTAGAAGGTAAAGATGATGAATTTTTAGTTTTGGTTGGACCATCTGGTTGTGGAAAATCAACATTATTAAGAATGATAGCAGGATTAGAGCAAATAGATGAAGGCGAGATACACATAAACAATCAATTAATTAATGAGTTACATCCATCAAAAAGAGAGACAGCCATGGTTTTCCAATCTTATGCTCTGTACCCACATATGAATGTTTTTGAAAACATGTCATTTGGTCTTAAAATTGAGAAGAGGCCAAAAGAAGAAATTGATAAAAAAGTAATGCAAGCTGCGAAGATTTTAAAAATTGAGGAGTTATTAGAGAGAAAACCTAAACAACTTTCTGGCGGTCAAAGACAAAGAGTTGCTATTGGCAGAGCAATTACAAGAAACCCAAAAATTTTTTTGTTTGATGAGCCTTTATCAAACCTTGATGCAGCGTTAAGAGCTGAGATGAGGGTTGAGATTTCAAAACTTCATAATCAAATAAAAACAAATATGATTTACGTTACACATGATCAAGTTGAAGCCATGACATTAGCAGATAGAATAGTTATTTTAAATCATGGAAATATTGAGCAAGTTGGAACCCCAGATGAGATTTATAGTAATCCATCTAATATTTTTGTTGGTCAATTTATTGGAACACCAAAAATGAATATTTTGAAGATTACAAGTGATAATGTAATTTCAAACAATGAAATTAATTTCTTAGATAATAAAATAAAATTTGAAGAATATAATTTTACTAAGAAAGATTATTTTTTTGGATTAAGACCTGAGCATTTTAATATTTCAACAACTAGTGATTATAAATTTAATCCAAAAGTAGATTTAATAGAAAATTTAGGTAATGAAAAAATTGTTCATATTAAAATAAATAATTTTGAAATTAGTGCCAAAATTCCAAGCCACCAAACTATCACAAACACACTTGGCTTTAATTCAAAAGATATTTTTATATTTGATGAAAATGGTAAAAGATTAAGATCTTAAAAATTTAAGTAAAATAGAGATTTTTAGCGCCGAAAATAACGCATGTGTTTTTTTTAAAAAATTATTACTTATTACTTATATGATTGATCTAAATAAACACTTCCAACCAAAAAATTTGAGTGACAAAACTGCTTTATTATTTACAAAATTTTTAAGACTATTAGCAGATACTTTTTTTAAAAAAAGATATGGCCACAGAGCTGTAGTCCTTGAAACAGTTGCTGCTGTTCCTGGTATGGTAGCGGGAATGTTAATTCATTTAAAATCTTTAAGAAAAATAGAGGATGATAGAGGATGGATTAAAACTTTATTAGATGAAGCTGAAAATGAAAGAATGCATTTAATGACTTTCATTCATGTGGCTAAACCAACAGCTATTGAAAGATTTATAATAATGATCGCTCAGTTTATTTTCATTTTTACCTATGGAATTATTTATTTAATTTCTCAAAGAACAGCACATAGAATTGTTGGATATTTTGAGGAAGAGGCAGTAATTAGTTATACAGAATACTTAAATGAGTTAGAAGCAGGAACTATTGAGGATCAACCAGCTCCTGAGATAGCAATCAACTATTGGAATCTTCCTTTGCACTCAACTTTAAAAGACGTTGTAAGAGTAATAAGAGATGATGAAGCTGGTCACAGAGATGTAAATCACTCTTTTGCAGACTTAATAAATTTAAGAAAGACAAAAAAGTCTATCAATTCAACAAATAAAAAAAATCAGAACAAAAAAGTAGATTTAGAAAAAATCTCCAATTAATTTTTAGTTTGAAAATCCGTACTTTCTAAGTCTTGCATCACCAGTTCGTGCATGAGCTTCCATTCCTTCGTATCTTGAAATTCTTGCACATGCAGCTCCAACAGATTTAGTAGACTCTTTAGACATTCTCTGAAAGCTTAGAGTTTTTATAAATTTCCCTACAAATAATCCACCCGTGTATCTTCCAGCACCTTTAGTTGGTAATATGTGATTAGTACCAGAACATTTATCACCATATGCAACAGTTGTTTCCTCTCCAATAAATAAAGACCCGTAATTCTTTAGTCTTTTATGAAACCAGTCTAGATTTTGTGTTTGTACTTCTAAATGCTCTGGAGCATATTCATCACTAACAGTAGCCATTTCTTCATCAGTATCACATAGAATTACTTCTCCATAATCTCTCCATGCAGCACCTGCATTTTCTCTAGGTAAGTCTGGTAGTTCTGCGATTAATTCAGGAACTCTTTTAATTACGTAATCCGCAATTCTTTTACTCGTTGTATAAAGCCAAGCAGGAGAATTATAACCATGCTCTGCTTGTCCAACTAAGTCAACAGCAACTAACTCTTCATCAGCTTTATCATCAGCTATAACTGCAATTTCTGTTGGTCCAGCAAATAAATCAATACCAACTTTTCCAAATAAAATTCTTTTTGCCTCTGCAACAAATTGATTTCCAGGACCAACCAATATATCAGCTGGCGCATTTCCAAATAAACCATTGGTCATAGCTGCAATAGCTTGTACTCCACCTAAATTAAGTATTGAGTCAGCTCCACAAAGATCTGCAGTATAAACTATTGATGGATGAACTCCGATGTTCGGCTTTGGCGAACTTGCTACAATAATATTTTTTACTCCAGCAACTTTTGCAGTAGTGACGCTCATTACAGCTGAAGCTATATGAGCATATCTGCCTGCAGGTACATAACAACCAGCCGTATTAACTGGAATTAGTTTTTGTCCAGCAAACAATCCATCAGATAGTTCAACTTCAAAATCTTGCCCATAATTTTTTAATTGTGCCTCAGCAAATTTTCTTACTCTTTCGTGAGAAAATTGAATATCGTCTTTAGTTTTTTGATCTAAATTTTTTTTAATTTCTTCAATTTTCTCTTTTGAAACAATTACATCACCTTCATAATTATCAAATTTTTTTGAAAGTTCCTTACAACCTTCTTCTTTAGTGGTCTCAATATCTTTAAGAATATTTTCGACTATCTCTCTGGTTTTTGTGTCATCAGTAGATGATGTTTTTGGTGATTTTTTTAGGTATTGTATTGCCATTAATTATTTCCTTTTTTTGAAGTTTCTTAATAATGTAAAAATAGATTTTATTCAATAATTTAAAAATATAATCTATATACAATATTAACGCTTACAATACAGAGTATGATTACTAAGAAATATAAACTTATATAATCAAACGGTTTCATTTATTATTTAGAATTAATCTAAAGCAACAACGGCTGCGGCTATAGATGCTAATCGTGCTTGAGCTTCGTCAGATCTACTAGTAATTACCACAGGAACTTTTCCACCAACAACAACTCCAGCAGCACAAGCTCCCATAAAGTAAATCATCATTTTAACCAATGCATTACCAGTTTCAACACTTGGAACTAAAAGCACATCGGCTTCTCCTGCAACAATACTTTTAATTCCCTTAATTCCAGCAGATTTTTTTGAAATGCTATTATCAAAAGCAAGTGGCCCAAATACATCAGCATCTAAATTATCTTTTTTAGCTAATCTAGTTAATTCAGCAGCATCTAACGAACTCGGAACACTATCTAAAACCTCCTCTGTTGCTGATAATACTGCTATTTTTGGTCTTAATATTCCTATTCTATTAGAAAAGTTTATTACATTTCTAAGAATATGCATTTTTGTTTTAATGTTGGGTAATACATTTAAGGCACCGTCAGTGATAATTAAAGGTTTATCATCTTTTTCAATTGTCATGTGCCAAATATGACTTAATCTAGTTTTACCTAATAGATCATATTCTCTTTTAAGAACTTCTTTCATTAAAACATCAGTATGTATATGACCTTTAACAATTATTTTAATTTTACCTTCACTTGCAAGTTTTGCAGCAATTTTTGCAGTATTGTTTTCAACAGGTTCGTCAATGATTTCGTATTGAGAAATGTCCCATTGTAAATCATCCGCACACTTTAAAATTTCTTTGTTATCTCCAATAAAAATTGGTTCGATTAAATTTTCATTTACCGCATCTTGAACTGATAGCATAGGCAATGGTTTTCCAGCATTAACAACTGCAACTTTCACACCTTTTTTTTTATGAGCAACGTCTAAAAGGTTGTTAGGACAGATTATTTCTTTATTTGAAAGCATGAACAATGATTATAAATAATATTTAAAATGTATATAGTTGTTTTTGTAATTATTGATAATAAAATATGTCAAAATGATTAAAGAATTTAAAATTAGTGTATCAGAAGAACAAATTTCTAATATAACTAATAAAGTAAAGAATTACCCATGGAAATCTATTGAGAATATGGAAGGGTGGATACATGGAACTAACAAAACATATTTGAAAGAAATTTGTGAATATTGGGTTTCAGGATTTGATTGGAAAAAACACGAGAAATTGATCAATAGTTTTTCTAATTACAAAACAAATGTAGAAGGTATGGATATTCATTTTATTAAAGAAGAAGGAAGTGGAAAAAATCCTAAACCATTACTTTTAATGCATGGATGGCCTGGATCAATTGTTGAGTTTTTAGAAATTATCAAACCATTAGCTCATCCTGAAGAATTTGGAGGCAAAGCTGAAGATGCTTTTACAGTTATAGCACCATCGCTACCTGGATTTGGTTTTTCTGATGCACCAAAAAAGCCAGCAGGTCCCAGAAAAATTGCAAATACTATGAATAAGATGATGACTAAAAATTTGAATTATGAAAAATATTTTACACAAGGAGGTGATTGGGGAGCCACTATTGCTAACTGGTTAGGATATGATCATTACGAACACTGTATTGCTATGCATATCAATTGTTTGACAATGAGGCTTCCTTATGGTCCAGAAACAAATGAGGAGAAACAATGGTTAAGTGATTTTGATAATGATCAAATCATTCAAGATGGATATAGAACTCAACAAGCAACCAAACCACAAACATTAAGTTATGCAATGGTTGATAGCCCTGTAGGAATTGCTGCATGGATTATTGAAAAAATGCATGGATGGTCAGATTTAAAAAATAATGATATTGAGAGTGCACATTCAAAAGATACATTGTTGGCAAACATTATGGTTTATGTTTTAACCAATACTTTCAATACAGCTGCTTGGATTTATTATGGAAGAAGAGAAGAAGGGGGACGTTATTTTCCAAATGATTTTAAAAAGATTAATATTCCAACTGGTATAGCAATGTTCCCAAAAGAAATGTCAGCTTGGCCTCCTAAATCTTATATTGAAAAAATTTTTAATATAAAGCATATAAGTAAAATGGATGAGGGTGGTCATTTTCCCGCATTAGAAAAACCTAGACTTTTAATTGAAGATATTAGAAAATTCTTCAAGATTTTTTAATACAAATTCAAGGGTAAGTAGGTATGGAGATTGTAACAAAGATTGCGCCAATTGTATTAGCGATAATTATGCTAGGGTTAGGTCTTGGATTATCGATTAAAGATTTTACAAGAATTTTAAGAAACCCAAGGGATTTTTTTGTAGGTTTTATCTCTCAACTACTAATTTTACCGATTGTTGCTTTAGGGGTAGCGTTGATATTAAATTTATCTGCACCATTAGCAGTTGGTTTGATGATTATTGCTGCTGCACCAGGGGGAGTTACTTCAAACGTACTTACAAAATTTGCAGATGGAGATGTTGCTCTTTCTATTTCTTTAACAGCTATTGTAAGCTTGATTAGCATTATATCTGTTCCTCTTGTTGTTGTTAATTCAGCTAACTTTTTAGGAGTTGAAATTTCAAAAGAAATTTCAATGATTGGTATAGCTTTAAAGATGGCATTAGTAGTTACTATCCCAGTAATTCTGGGTATGGTTATAAGAGGTTTTGCTGAAAATTTTATTTTATCTAAGATTAACATAATTAATAAATTAACCGGTTGGTTATTTATAGTTGTCTTTGCAGCAATTTGGGTTGAAGAAAAAGATAATATTTTTACTTATCTTGCAGATGCAGGTTTGGCAGTTTTGATTTTAAATGTAACAATGATGGTAATAGCTTATTTTATCGCAAAAAAATTTGTTTCTGGAATTGCACAACAAAAATGTATTGCTTTAGAATGTGGGTTGCAAAATGGTACGTTAGCAGTGTTTGTTGCAACATTGATTTTTGATGATATTTTATATGTTATCCCTACAGGCGCGTATGCTCTATTAATGTATATTACAGGTTTTATATTTATTTATATATTAAGAAAATCTAATTAATATTTATAACTTTAATTTGATTAAATACTCTAAAAATAAAATTACTTAAGCTTAAAATGTTTTGATCCTGTAGCTTTTGACTTTTATTTAAGGCTAGTCCTTTTATATTAATTGAAATAAGTTTTTTTTCATTTATGTGAAGAAATCCATTGTTGATTAAAAATTTTAATTTTCTAACAACTGTTGGTCTTGGTATTCCTGTTATTTCTGCAATTGACATAGCATTTATTCCTCTTTGGTCTGAACCCTGAATAGATTTTTGATAAGCCCGAAGGTTTAAATTTTTAAACCTAAAGCTATCATTATGTGATGCATTCAACATAACCAAAATACCAATAGAAAAAGTTTCCAAATCACCTACCTCATTTCTCCATCGATTTGTAAAAATAAATAAAAATTTATAAAATTGGTACCAACAAAAAGAAAAGTTTTTTTTTATAGAACTAGAAATTTCATCAGGTTCAATAACTTTTTCACCTACTTTTGTTTTTTTTAATAATTTACTAAATTCATTTAGTAAAATAGTTAAATCTTTTAATGTGTTAATTGCTTGAGCAGCATAAAAAGCTGATCTATTAACAAAAATCTTTTTTCCTGTTTTTTTAATTACACCTTTTTTTTCTAATTCTAAAACTTTTCTTCTAATACTTTCTTTTGGTATTTTTAGGTCTTTTGAGATGTCAGTTATGTTAATTTTCTCAATTTCTATTGTTTTTTCTTTATAAAAAGTATCATAATCTATTATTAATCCATTTCTTCTAAAGAATATTAAGTCTTTATTGATTAAATAAATAACAATAATAAACTTATCAATATCTTGATAAGATTTATAAGATCGAATTAGCCAATTACTAATAAACGAGTAGTAGTACGGAGCAAGTTTGCTAAAATTTTTTGCAATAGTCTTAAAAATTATTTTTTCATCAATTTGCAATGTTATGCTTGGTACAGACTTCATAAAAACCCATTCTGGACAATATAGGAACTACTGTCAACCCATTTTGGACATTGAATTTATTTATAAAATATAATTCTGTGGTTTATTACATGCATGAGTACTGAAAGCTTAAATAGAACATCTAATAATATTGAGACCCCAAACATTAATTTAGATGTTCTAAAGCTAAAAAAAGAAACTCAAAAATCAAAAAAAGTGTGTGTCAATAAACTAAATCATAGGCTTCATGTTTCTCAAAAAAAAGATAAATTAAGAAATACTGTTATTATTTGTTCAGTTTTTTTATCAATTGGGGTACTAGGGTTTATTGTCGGTTAAAAATTCTTTAAATTTTCTAAATCTTTTTTAATCAAATCTGAAATAAATATTTTTTTATTCAAATTATTTTTATAGCGATAAAATTTATTTTGTCCTGGATACATTATTTCTTTAATACCTTTTATTTTTGGAAGTTTTTTTATCGTTTTAATATTATCTTTAATTCTTTTGGTATAATTTTTTTGGAATAAATTTGCTTTAAAAGTTATAAATAAATGACCAATATTTTGTGGACCTGTAAAATCATCAAAAGGATCTTTAACACGTCCTGCATGATTTCCACCTGTAAGAACTCCACTTAAAATATCAACCATCCAAGCAAGACCCGATCCTCTAAAGCCAGCTATTGGAAGCTGAACTCCTTTTAAAGCTTTTTTTGCATCTGTTGTTGGTTTACCAAATTTATCCAACGCAACACCTTCAGGAATTTTTTGATTGTTCCTTGCCGCAACTCTTATCTTTCCTCTATTAATAACAGATATAGATGTATCTAATATAAAAGGTATTTTTGAACCAGTTGGAGTTGCAAAACAAATAGGATTAGTTCCAAATAAACTTTTTAATGCGCCATGAGGTGCAACAGCTGGAGGAGCATTAGTATAAATCATTGTGATTAAATTTTTTTTAACAGCTTGTTCAGCGTAATAACCTGATAATCCATAATGACCACTATTTTTAACAGCGACCATTCCAATTCCTGTTTTTTTTGCATTTTTAATAGCCGTTTTAATTCCAATATCTGCTGCAACAAAACCAATACTATTGTTTGCATCAATATGAGAAATTGATTGAGAAATTTTTTTAATTCTAATTTTTGGTTTTGGATTAATTACTTTTTTTGAAATACGATCACAGTACATTTTAAGTCTTGATAAACCATGACCATATGCACCAACTAATTCTGCATTAATTAATGCATTAGTTGAAATTAAAGCATGCTCTTCGCTAAGACCGAACTTTTGAAAGATTTTTATGATTTCTTTTTTAAGAACAGGGGTTTTCACATTTACCCTTTGCCACGCCATGGAATATATTTATCTATAAGTTTTCTTAAGGTTATATCAAACAATAACCCAAGCATTCCCATAATAAAAATTGTTATCCAAATAACCTCATATTGAAAGTATTTTTTGGCAACATTTTCAACAAAACCAATACCTGTTGTTCCTGCTAAAAACTCTGCAGCTACTAGTGTTCCCCAACACATCCCAACAGCAACTCTTATCCCTGTAAGAATTTCAGGTAATGAGTTAGGAAATATTACATATCGTAATATTTGTTTTTTAGAGGCACCCAATGAGTGAGCAGCATGTATTTTTGAAAGCTGTGTACCTGACGCCCCAGCTCTTGCAGATATAATCATAATTGATAATGAAACCATAAATAGTAAAAATACTTTTCCAGTATTATCAATTCCCAAGACTGAAATAATCAATGGCGCCCAAGCTAGTGGTGGAACAGGTCTGTATAATTCGATTAAAGGATCAAAGAAGCCTTTAGCAAATCGATTTAGACCCATAAACAATCCTAATGGTACCCCAATAAGAATTCCAAAAACTAAACCTAAAAATACTCTCAAGAATGAATCCCATATATGTCCATGAGGAACAGGTACTTTTAATAAATTAAAATCACCAGTGGCAAATTTAAGAACTATGCCTTTAAAATTTTGTTTTACTACACCATCTTTATTATGAACAGGATATTCACCTGGTAAAATGTCAGCAATCCAATCAGGAATTATAAAACCAACAACGTTACTTACATCAACCATTTTTACCCATAAAAGAGGAACATCTTTATAACCAACACTTGGTTTTGACATTAAGACAAATTTATTAAAAGTATCAGATGGTTTTGGTAGCCATCTTCCAGAACCTTGTTCTGAGCAATTTGCTCCACTTGCTACAATAGTTCCAGCAGGAAATAATAAAATATCTATAAACCTTAGACCACCTTGAGCTTGTAATTGAGCATTATCAAATTTAACAATAGCATTTTGCATTTCATCTAGTGCATTTGGTGGATAAATACTTGCAAATTCTATTCTTCTTGCAATTTTAACAATATTTTTTGCGTAAGAAGATGCTATTTCTTCATTATCATCCAGGCCTTTTCTATAAGTTTTAATATTATTTTTAATTTCTTTTATTTTATTTTTAAATTGTGGATTATGGTTTCGTAATTTAAAAAACTCTTCACTTATTAAATTCAATTCTTGTGCAGCAGCATTAAATTTTAATCCTCGATTTGTAGCTGGAATTAGGGGCACTTCCAATGTATTTTCTATTGAACCTGAACCAGCATCAATTTTTGTAATGCCCCAACCACCTTCTTCTTTTACAGCTTGTAGTCTTTCATTTAATTCTTGCTGAGTTTCTACTGGGTAATCAGGCTTTTGAAAATTTTCAGTCAAAAGATTAATTTTACCAGTTATATCATCTATTCTTTGTTTAGTTTCAATTTCAATCAAATCTTCATTAGTTAACAAAGGAATTAATTGTTTTGTCTTGTCTATGAAATTAATAAGAATTGTTTTTTGTTCATTATTAAGTTTTGGAGAATTTTTTATTTCCAAAGAAATTATCTTAAGATTTTTATTTTCCTGTTTAATTTGGGAAGTACTTTTTAACTCTCTTTCCTCTATAGGAAATTGATATTTTAGTCCAAGTAAAGAGTCATTAACCTTAGCTACCTGGCAAAGCTCGTTTGCAGATTGAGGATAAAATCCTTTTGCAATATCCCAAGAATAATAGAGCCAAACAAAAATAAGAAAACTACTTCCTACAATTACCCAGTGCGTACCACCTAACGCTCTTTCAGGGTTTCCAAAAACAGCGTCAACTTTTTCAGTTCTTATTAATCGTCTCCCATAAAGAACACATCCAATGATAGCAAATAATATTAAGAAAGTTACTATTTGAGTGAGCATTTAAACTTCTTTCCCCATAATTTCTTCTTCCATATTCCAAATCATTTCTAATATTTCTTCTCTTTTTTCTGAAAAATCCTTATTTTTTTTTATTTCTCTTAAATCTTCTTTAAGACCCATTGAAGCAAAGGGTAGTTTATATTCCTTATGTATTCGACCTGGTCTTGGAGCCATAACATAAAGTCTTTCACCAAGTAATAATGCTTCCTCAACGGAGTGGGTTATTAAAATAATTGTTTTTCCGGTTTCTTTCCAAATTTTTAAAACCAAAGATTGCATTTTTTCTCTTGTTAGGGCATCTAGAGCTCCTAAAGGCTCATCCATTAAAATTAGATCCGGATCATTTATAAGGCATCTTGCAAGAGCAACTCTTTGCTGCATACCACCTGATAACTGATAAGTTGGAGTGTTTCCAAAACCTTTTAGCCCAACAATATCTAACCATTCATTAACTTTTCTTTGGGTTTCTTCTGGATCCTTTTTTTTCATTCTTAATCCAAAGTTCACGTTTTCTGCCACTGTTAACCATTCGAATAAAGCACCTTGCTGAAAAACCATACCTCTCTCAACACCTGGACCATCAATTTCATTATTATTTAAAGTGATACTCCCAGAAGTTGGTCTAATAAATCCTGCTGTAATATTTAATAAAGTAGTTTTACCACAACCTGATGGTCCAAGAACTGTTAATAGCTCACCTTTTTTAAGCGTGAAATTTAAATCTTTTAATGCATGAACCGTTTCCCCTTTCGGAGTTTTAAAAATCATGTTTAAATTCTGTGAAACAAGATCGCTCATAAATTATATATTAGAAATTTTTTAAAAAAATAGGCACCAATTTATTAAATTGGCGCCTATTTAAATTTTAATTACCTATAAATTATAAAGGTAAGAAACTTGTATCGACATTTCCTTTTGGAGTACCCATACCCTCTAGGAATTTATGAAGATTTCCGCTCTCCATTGATACCTTTGTTTCCTCTGGAGTTAAGAATTTCATTCCAGATAAAGTTTCTTTCAAGTCAGCAACTTTCATCTCAGAAGCTTTAGACAATGCATTAACATCATGTTTACCTGCATGATATCTTGCATTAGCTTCATGAGTTACTTCTACGAATGTTCTTAGCATTCCTGGGTTTTCTTTCATGAACTTTGTAGTTACTGAAGTAATATCTATACCCAAGATCCCTGCGTCTCTAGCCTCTTTAACTGTAAGCAATCTACTTCCAACAGCAGTTGCAGATTTAATTGAGTTACCACCAAATAAACATGCCATTACAACATCACCGCTCACAAGAGCAGCAGCACCTTCTGGTGGATCCATTTGAATGATATCCATTTTGTTTCTGTCAGCACCAACAACCTTCATACTTTCATCAAAAACATACTCTGCCATTGTTCCTAGTGGAACAGCAACTTTTTTACCTTCTAATTCAGTAGCGTTTGCTTTTGTAATTCCAGAAGCGTTAGATGTAACACATGTAGTTCCACCCATTCCGTATTCCATAGCAACATCAACTAATTTAATTGGTGCTTTAGATTTTACAGCATTAATAAATGGCACTAATCCTTGTGAGTAAGAAATATCAATATCACCCGCTAGCATGGCATCTGTCATTGCTCCACCATTTGAAAAAGTTGTCCATTTAACTGGTACTCCCAGCGCTTTAGCATAATTCTTTTTAATCATGTCTTCCAGATTTGGACTTGGCCATTCTAGAAAATATGCAACTCTAACTTCATTAGCTGCTGAATTCGCAACTGAAATTGATAGGTTAAGTGCAAAGATTGATCCTAGAATAAAACTTAATATTTTTTTCATTTATTCCCCTATGTTTAATTAATTAAATTCTGGATATTTAAATTCAAATTGACCCTGAAGTAAAACAAAAAAGAAACTTATACAATTTATGGTTGTGTCAATAATGTGGTAGTAATCTATTTATTTTAGTCTAAAGAGGCCTTAGAATTAAGATATAAAACAATTTAAACATATTCAAAGAAAGAAATTTATGAGCTCAGAGAACAGAACTTCAGTTCCAAATTCATTAAACGAACATTGGATGCCATTTACATCTAATAAAGATTTTAAAGCTAATCCAAGATTAATAACTGAAGCAAAAGGAGTTTATTTAAAAACTCATCATGGAAAAACACAAATTGATGCAAGCTCAGGATTATTTTGTAATCCATTGGGTCATGGAAGAAAAGAAATCACAGAAGCAGTAACAAAGCAATTAGAAACTCTAGATTATGCTCAACCGTTTCAACAAGGTTTTGGAGGATCATTTGAATTAGCATCAAAAATTGCAAAACATACTCCAGGTGATTTAAACAAAATGTTTTTTACGATTTGTGGATCAACTGCAGTTGAAACGGCAATCAAAATTGCAGTTGCTTATCACAGAGCGAAGGGTAATGCACAAAGATTTAGATTTGTAGGACGAGAACGTGGCTATCATGGAATGAATATTGGATGTGTATCAGTTGGAGGAATGGTTAATAACGTTAAAACATTTGCAAGTATTTTAATGCCAGGTGTTCAACACATAAGACATACTCATCTTCCAGAACATAAATTTGTTAGCGGTCAGCCTGAAACAGGTGATTATTTAGCAAATGATTTAGAAACTATTTGTCAAAACTTTGGAGCTGAAAATATTGCAGCGTGTATTGTTGAACCAATTGCAGGATCAACAGGAACTTTAGTTCCACCAAAAGGTTACTTGCAAAAACTTAGAGAGATATGCGATAAACATGGAATTCTTTTAATTTTTGATGAAGTAATTACTGGTTGGGGTAGAACAGGATCTAAATTTGGAGCTCATGAGTTTGGTGTTACCCCAGATATTATGACAATGGCAAAAGCTACAACGAATGGTGTTGTACCAATGGGAGTTGTTGCATGTCATGATGATATTTATGATGCAGTAATGGATGCTTCACCAAAAGGTGCTGTTGAATTATTTCATGGTTATACTTATTCAGGAATTCCTGTTGCAGTTGCTGCAGCTTTAGCGGTTCAAGATATTTTTGAAAAAGATGATATTTTTAATAGAGCTAAAAATTTAGCACCATATTTCCAAAAAGGTTTATTCTCTCTTCAAGATTTAGAATCAGTAGATAATATAAGAGGCTATGGAATGATGGGTGGTATTGATATGAAATTAAATAATAGACCAGGTAGAGCAGGTCTTGAATGTTTTAAAGCTTGTTATGAAGCTGGTGTAAATTTTAAAGCTACTGGTGACTGTCTAATAATCGCTCCTCAGTTTATTTGCGAGGAAAAACATATAGATGAGATCATTGATAAACTTAGAACTGGTATTACTAACTATCAAAAAAACCAAAAAAACTAATTAGTTCTAATACTTAAGAAAGTAGAAGAGTAATGAAGATAGGCGTTCCTAAAGAAATCAAACCACAAGAAAATAGAATAGGGCTAACTCCTGAAAGTGTGAAAACTTTAGTGTTAGAAGGCCACGAAGTTATCGTTGAAAATAATGGTGGTTTTGAAGCGGGTTTTGAAAATGAACAATATACAAATGCAGGTGCTAAAATTGCAAATACAGCAGGTGATATTTTCAACGATGCTGAGATTATAGTTAAAGTTAAAGAGCCACAAAAAGTAGAAGTGGACATGATTAGGGAAAATCAAATCGTCTACACTTATTTACATTTAGCCGCTGCAAAAGAATTAACTGAAGGACTTATCAAATCTAAAAGTATTAATATCGCATATGAAACAGTAACCGATAATAATGGAAGATTACCTTTGCTTGCTCCAATGAGTGCTGTTGCGGGTAGAATGTCAGTTCAAGCAGGAGCTCATTGTTTAGAAAAAAATCAAAAAGGAAGAGGACTTTTGTTGGGTGGAGCGCCAGGTGTAACTGGAGGAACTGTAGTTATTTTAGGTGGAGGTGTTGTTGGTGAAAACGCTGCTGTGATCGCAACCGGCATGCAAGCTAAAGTCCATATTGTTGACAAATCTGAAGAAAGATTAAAACAATTAGTTGAAATGTTTGGGGAAAAAATAATCCCAGAACAAAGTGATAAAATTGATTTAAATAAATTAGTTTCAGAAGCTGATCTTTTAATTGGCGGTGTATTAATTCCAGGTGCAGAAGCTCCAAAATTAGTGACAAGAAATATGATAAAATTAATGAAACGTGGATCAGTTATTGTTGACGTTGCAATTGATCAAGGTGGATGTGTTGAGACAAGTAAACCTACTACTCATGGTAACCCAACATATATTGTAGACGACGTTGTTCATTATTGTGTAGCAAATATGCCTGGAGGCGTTCCAAGAACTTCAACACTGGCATTAAATAATGCAACATTACCTTTTTTAGTTAAACTTGCCAATAAGGGTTATCAAAAAGCTTTAGTTGAGGATAAAAACTTTTTAGCAGGATTAAATGTTCATAAAGGTGATGTAACTTATAAAGCAGTCGCAGATGTATTTGGTCATGAGTTTGTGGAACCATCCTCAGTGCTTTGATAAAAAATGAAAAATATCTACCATACAGATATTTATAAATTTGAAAAACCTGTAAACAGTTATTGGGAAGAAACAACAAAAGAAAACTTCAATTTGAAAAGACTCACTGGAGATATAAAAGCAGAAGTAGTTATTATTGGGGGTGGTTATACAGGTTTATCTTGTGCTATCAATTTGATTGAAAATTATAATCTTGATGTAATTTTACTTGAAGCCGGAAAAGTAGGATGGGGAGCCTCATCCCGTAATGGAGGCTTTTGTGCATTTCCACCAATAAAAACATCTTTTAAAAATTTACAAAAAATGTTCGGTAAAGAAGAAACAAAAAAATTTTTTAGAAATTCGGTAGAGGGATCAAATTATACTAAAGAAATAATATCAAATTATAACATTGATTGTGAAGTAACCGGAGATTCAAATTTTATTGTGGCTCACCATCCAAATAAATTTAAACAAATTAAAGAACAAGCAGAAGTATATAAAAGTGAGCTTGGTATAGAAGCTAAAATATATTCAAAAGAAGAGTTCAACAAAATTGGTCATGAAGGAACTCAGCAATTTGGAGCTCTTTCATACAAACCTGGTTTTGCAATAAATCCTTTAAAGTTTGTAAATGGTATTGCAAGGTATGCTTTATCAAAAAAATTAAAGATATTTGAGCATAGTTTAGTATTAAAAATTGATAAAATTAATAGCTCTTACACTTTAAGAACACTTGAAGGCTCAGTTAATACAAAAAAAGTTGTAGTTGCAACAAATGGATTTTATCAAGAAGGTTTAGTTCCTCAAATGAATTCTAGAATTTTACCAGTTATTTCAAATATCATTGTCACAAGAAAATTAACTAAAAATGAAATTGACTCGCATAATTTTAAAACATTTTCACCAATAGCTAACACAAAAAATCTTTTGTATTATTATCGAAAGTTAAAAGATAATCGAATTTTATTTGGCACTAGAGGTGATTTTGTTGGAAGTGATCAGTCAAATTTGAATAGGTCAAAAATAATGGAAAAATTTTTAAAAAATATTTTTCCAAATTGGTCAAATATTTCTATAGATTATAATTGGAGAGGATTAATTGCTATGTCACAAAAATTAACCCCTTCAATTGGAAAAATTGAAAATGAGGAAATTTATTATGGTTTTGGATATCATGGAGTTGGAGTCAGTTCAGCTCCTTGGACTGGAAAACAACTATCAAAATTAGTTTTTTCTTCAAATAGTAAAGATCTAAATATTTCAAAAATTTATAAAGGCTTACCTAAAAAATTTATTTTTCCAAAGTTGAGAATATTTTATTTTAGGTTAGCAGTTCTATTTTATAATATTAAAGATAAATTGAATATTTAAATTTTATATAATAAATTTTTAATAAAACTCTTAAAACAAAAGTTAAATTGAATTACATTCATTATTTAAAATTAAGGTTTAGAGGTAATTCCACCATCAACAATTAATTCAGTTCCAGTAATATAACTAGCTTGATCACTTAATAAAAACATAGAAGCATTTGAAATATCATCAGGTTTACCAACTTTATTCAATGGGATTAATTTTTCCAAATTCTTTTTTGCTTTAGGATTTTTTTTCCATCTTATTTGCATACCAGTTTCAATTGGACCTGGTAAAATTATATTTGATCTAATTTTGTTTTCTGCAAATTGGATTGCAAAAGATTTAGAAAGTCTAATCATAGCAGCTTTTGATGCCCCATATGCATCCTGAGGTTTATCATCACCCGACAGAGCATCTATAGAAGAAATATGAACCATAGATCCAAACTTATTTTTCATCATTTTAGGCACAACAAGTTTTGATAGAAAAACCATTGATTTTAAATTAATTTGAAAAACTTTATCCCAGACTTTATCGTCTATATTTACTGCAGACACATCTTCATCAAACCAAAGGACACCAGTTGTATTAACTAAATAATCAATTCTTTTATTTTTTTTAAAAAATTTTTCTATATGAGTTTTTACCAATTTAAAATTTGTTATATCTACTTTTTTAAATTGGCATCTTCTATTCATTCTTAAAAAAACTTTACTAGGACTTTTTATATCCAGCATCAAAACTGAAATATTATTTTGGGATAATTTTTTAGAAATTTCTAAGCCCATCCCCCCCGATGCACCAGTAACTACAGCTGATTTTCCTTTATAACTTAATTTCATTTTATTACACTTTTGTCTATAAAGTTTATTAATTTATCTAAGACTTTGTCATCCATTGAGACTGAATATTTTTTATCTTCAAATAAATTATTATCCACATCTTTAATAAATTTTTTATAAGCATCTACTCTTTCATTTTGAATTCTGTCATATTCCTTAAATAAAGTTTTATATCTTTTCGCATGCCTAGGAAGAAAGTCATTTTTTTCTCCTAAAATATCTGCTGAAAAAAGATACTGTGCGTCACATTTTGATCCAGATCCTAAAGAAATTGTAAATAAGGAAGTTCTTTGTGTAATTTCATAAGCAAGTTTTCTAGGCACTACTTCTAATTCAATAGCAAAAGCTCCAGCTGATTCATATCTCTTAGCAATTTCCCAAATCATTTTTGCTTCATCAAAGGATTTTCCAACTGCACGATAACCCCCTGTTAGAGTAATCTTTGGAGGTATTAATCCTGCATGAGCAATTACTGGAATTCCTTCTCTAGATAAAACCTCAATTATTGATGGACTCATTGGACAATAAATTGATTGTGCTCCATCATTCATAGCTTTCATTGAAGCTCTCAAAGCTTCCTCTGCACTTACTTGATTTCCCCATTTTAATCCAAATTGAAAATGAACTCCTTTTAACTCTTGAGGAAAATGAGTTTTGGATTGATCATAACCTGTTCCTATCATCTCGATACCAGCTTCTTTGGCAGCTAGTCCTTGATCTAAGGTATCAATCTGAACAAACTTTATCTTTCTTTTTCCTTTAAGTTTTTTTAAGTCAAAAACTGTAAGCCCAAAATTTTTAAAATTATTTTTTTGCACAAATAAATCTTAGCAAAAAATGATAGTGAAAGCCTTATAATTTTCATGATTAATTTAATTAAATAATTTAAATTTAATTCAAGAGTATTTGATGGAAGTTAATTGGCTTCGAATAAAGTAGGAAACATTTTACCGGATAAATCATCACCATTTTTATAACCATTTTGTTCCATAATAGCTCTTTCTTCTCTGGCCCAGTCTCCTCTATAAATAATCTTAGAGTCTTCTTTCGCCATTCGCAAAGTATATCTATGAACATCTTTTTTTGGGGTTATAGAATTTAATCCACCATGAAGAGTTCTAATATCAAAATAAATGCAGTCACCAACTTCAAGATCCCATTGTAAAAATTCATAATTGTTTTTGTTTTCTAATATATTTGGAGTTAATTCATATTTTTTTCCATTTACAATACCAGCCTCTCCATCAACATAATGGCCATCATTGAATCTTGTTCTTAAAAATAATTTATTCCATAAATGGGACCCCTTAATCCATGCTATACCATCTTCTTTTTTTACATCTTCAAGAGGTATCCACAGTACACACATGGATCCTTCAAAATCAAAATACGATATATCATGATGAAAGGGTGGTGAAGATTTGCAGCCTGCTTCTCTAAAAAACCAATTATCCATCACTAAATTGATACTCTTAGCCTCTAAAAGTTCAGCTGCAATTTTAGGTGTCGGTGAATTAAAAACAAAATCTTTAAACTCATCATGTAAATCCCAAGTCCAAAAATCCTCATAATATCCAGGTAATTTTTTATTTAGAGTATGATTGACAAATCTTGGGCTGGGGTTTTTTTTTCCTTTTTCTATTCCTTCTTTTAATACTTCAATCCATTTTTTATCAAATTTACCTTTTAAAAAAACAGCCCCATCTGTCTTAAACTTAGCAATTTCATTTGATGTAAGAATTTTATTCATTATCAAATTTATTATAAATTAAAAATAAAAATGCTCAAAGATAATCTTGTAATAGTTTTTTCTTATATAAGGATACAATCAAAAAGCTTTAATTGAAGTAACTTTTAAAGCTGTAGCAGATATTTTTGGCCACAATTATGTTGCTCCAGATGAAGCTATAAAAACTAATTAATAATTGTCTAAGATAATTTTTTTATTTTTTTCAGAAAAATAATTATAATTTAAAATAAAATATTTTTTTAAATCTAGATTTTTCTCTTTATTATTTTTAGTTAAAAAAAATAAATTAATAAAT
>QBYI01000004.1 GCA_003282895.1 Pelagibacteraceae bacterium AG-325-F15 | reverse complement strand
TAACATAAAGAATGCAATTGCAGTTAATGGAACCGAGTCGATAGCGTTAAACATTTGACTAGGGATCAAAACAAGCGGTACAGCGTCGGTAAATAGAATATAAACAAATGGTATAAGAATTAATATGAATCCAATAGGAGCACCTAATAAGATTAGAAAAAGGAGTACTACGAGTAGAATGATGCTTTCCATAGATACTTATATGTTATGAATTGTTTAAGGTAAAGATCATCTAACTCTTAAATCGAGCTAAATGATCTTTACACAGTTTTTCTTCGAACGATTTACAGAGCCCCAGCTTTCTCTAACTGAGCTACAAATCCATCCATTCCTTGTTCTAGAAGCACTCTTTTAGCTACCTCTGGTTCAAAAGTACCTTTAGCGTCTAACCAAGCACCGATTGCACCTGCTCTCCACTTAGACATTTCAGCTTCGGTTGGTACATACCACTCTTTTGCAGACGCTTTAATTGCATCTTCACCATTCTTAATCCAAGCGTTATCCAACTCATTTACTTTTTCTCCATAAGCATCAGCTGCTTTGTGTAACCATTTTCTCTGCTGATCAGACAATGCATTGTACTGTTTTGCATCCATCGCTAAAATGTTTCCTGACCACATTCCTCCAATTTCAGTGAAATACTTTGCTACTTCATGAAGTTTTGCTACGTGCTGCCATGGACTAGCAACATACTGACCTTCAACTACACCTGACTGTAGGCCTGAATATAACTGGCTCCAGTCATAAGGAGTTGGAGTTGCACCCCAATTTTTAACTAGCATGAACTCAACTGGACTCTTTGTAGTACGCCATTTCAATCCCTTCATATCATCTGGAACATGAACTGGTTTAGTTGCATTTCCAAGCTGTCTAAATCCACCACTTGAATACACAGAGAGACAAATATGACCAGCGTTTTCAAGAGCAAGTTTACACTGCCTTTCAGCTAACCATTCATCTGATATTCTTTTCGCATCTTCTAGTGATTTGAAAATAAACGGCAAATCGAAAATTGCTAACTCTGGTCCAAAATTACCATAGTTTGCAGTTGAACTAGTCCATAAAGCTATAAGCCCTTGATTGGCTTGTTCGCCACATTTCTGTTCAGCACATAAGCTTTTTTGATAATGCGGTTCAATTTTCATCTTACCACCAGAGGCTTTTGCCAAAGCTGGTATTAATGCTTGATCAATTGCATCACCAATTGGCATACCTAATCTACCAGTAGTCCCAAGCTTAAGAGTTACCTCTGCATAGGCGGCTTGAGCAAAGAAAGCAATTGCAAACACTTTCAGTAGTGTCTTACAAAATTTTTTAGCAATCATGTTATATCCTTTCAATTAAATTAAACATTGTCTAAATATTTTGAGTATAGTAATCCAAATTTACAATTGAGTCGATAGCGGAATGTTTATTATTAAACACGTGAAAGATTTTGTTTAAATTAATCTAAAGATTAATTTATTTCAGTTTAGTGAGAGACGCTTTTTTTGCTCTTAAGCAAAAGTGAGTAAAACTGTATCAGTACGGCAAATAAAATGATAGCTCCCCCAATTAATCCAAATAATGAAGGTCTTTCACTTACAAATAAAAAAGCCCAAAGGGGTCCTAAAACAGACTCTGACAACATGATTATTCCTACCATTGCTGAAGGAGTTGTTCTAGCTCCAGTTGTTATAAATATAAATCCAAGACCAACTTGAAAACAACCAGCAACAAAACCTAAAAAAATATCATGTGGTGAAATCATTATCTTTGATGAAAGTAAATAACCTATTAAGCAAGAACAAATACCTGCAACAAATTGTGCTGGAACCATATCCACTGTTGGAAATTTTCTGACTATTATAATTAACACTGCAAAAGTGATTGGCATTGTAAAAGCAGCTAAATTTCCTGATAATTCACCTGGTGTTAATGAATTTCCAACCATTAGCAAAACTCCTGTCATTGCTAAAATAATTGATGTTAATGTAATAGCTGAAATCTTCTCTTTTAAAAAAAAATATCCAAATATTGCTAGAAATAAAATTTGAAGTGAAATAATAAAATTTGTGTTAGCCACTGTAGTATTGTACATGGCAAAAACATATCCGCAGAAACCAAAAGATAAAATAATTCCACCAAAAAAACCTGGAAGTCCAGATTCTTTAAATGCTTTAAATGTTTTCTTTTTATAACTTATTAAAAGAAAAGTCAGAACTGTAAGTGAGAAAAATAAAGATCTCCAAAATAAAATTTGCCATAAAGTTGCCCCTTCGAATGACTTAACAATCAAACCACCAAAACTAAGACTAAAAGCTCCTAAAAAAATTAAAAAAGGCCCTGGTAATTTTGTTATTAAATTCATTAAATTTGTGAAATTAAATTTTGAGTTTCCATTTCATACAGCTTAAATAAAGTTTCTGCATCAGATAAATCTATTTCTTTGAACTTTATTTTTGATCCAGGTGAAATTTGAACCAATCTATCATAATCAACACTGGCAACTACTCCAATTTTTGGATATCCCCCAATTGTCCCATGGTCTGATAACATAATAATTGGATTTCCATCAGCTGGTACCTGTATCACTCCTTTTAATAAACCCTCTGATTTAATATTCGTATTTATTATATTTTCAATTTTGGGACCATCTAATCTCATACCCATTCTGTCAGATAATTTTGATACTATGAATTCTTTTTCAAAAAAAATTTTTTTTCCCTCTTCTGAAAAATAATCAAAATTGGTACCTTTAATAACTCTAATATTTTCTATCTTTGAGTTTAAATAGTCAATTTTCTTATTTTTTTGATCAAAATTTATTTTACGGATATTTATTTTTTGTTTATTGGTAAGTTTTTTTCCATCATTTGATCCAATATTAGCTTTGGTATTTATAGAACAGCTTCCCCATTGAAATTTTAAATCAATTTCTCCACTAATTGCTAAATAACCATATACAGATTTATTGGTTGATAAAATATTAATCTCATCACCATTTTCTAGTTGATAGGTTTCATAACATCTTCCCTCTATTTCATTATTTTTTTTATTTAATTTAAAAATAACATCTCCAGTAACAGTAATTGTTATCTTGTCACCATTGAACTTCAATAAAGGTCCCTGATATGCAAATTCAATTACTGGTGAGTCCAATTTATTCCCAACTAATTTATTTGCTAAAAGAAAATTTCTATTGTCCATAGCTCCACTAAAAGGAATTCCTATGTGGTATAAATTATTTCTTCCTTTGTCTTGAAAAGTTGTATTTATACCTGCCCTTTTTATTTCAAAATAATTATTATCCATGTAAATCTTTATACTCTTCCATTGATATTCTTTTAAATTTTACTTTGTCTCCAGGATTGATGAGATTGGGTTGTTTTTCTTTTGTAATATCGAATACATTTAATGGAGTATTGCCAATAATGTTCCAACCACCAGGGCTTTCAAAAGTATAAATATTTGCAAATTGTTCTGTAAGTCCTATTGATCCTTTTGGTACTTTTACTCTAGGAGTTTCTAAACGTTGTACCCTCATTTTTTCCTCTAAATCTCCTAAAAATGGCATACCAGCAATAAATCCAGTCATATAACAAAAAAATTCTTTTTTAAAAAAAACCTCTAAAATTTGCTCTCTATCTAAATTTAATTTTTTTTCTAATCTTTCAATATCTAAAGAAAATGATGAGTCACAACAAACAGGAATTTCTATTTTTTTACTATTTAACTTTTGAGTTTCCTTAATTTCAATATTCTCAACTATTTCTTTAATTTTTTTAAAATTTGTTATTTTAAGATCAAAGGAAATAATTAATTTATTATAAGAAGGGGTAAGGTTATTTATTCCTTCTATATTTTTCTCTCTAATAGTTTCAAAAAATTTAATTACTTTGGAATTAATATCTTTGTTAACCTCAGTACCAAAATCACAGTATAATGCTGCGTCACCAAGATTTGATATATTTTTTATCATGTCATGTTATACTTCAACAATTAAGACTATGGAAATTAATATAAATTGTGATTTAGGTGAAAAATCTAAACATCATTCTAATAAGTATGATCCTGATTTACTTGAAATAGTAAATTCAGCTAATATCGCCTGTGGTTTTCATGCTGGTGATAACGAGTCAATGAATCAAGTAGTGGAAATATCAAAAAAAAATAGCGTTAGTATTGGAGCCCATCCATCATTTAATGATCCAGAAAATTTTGGAAGACAGAGAATGAATCTATCTGCAGCTGAGATCCGTAAATTAATTATTGATCAATACGAAATTTTACAAAAAATATCTGAAAATCATGGGGAAAAGGTTACTCATATCAAACCACATGGTGCATTAAATAATATGGCATGCGAAGATATCGAGCTAGCAACTACTTTAGCTAAAGCTATCAATGAAATAAGTAAAGATTTGATTTATCTAGTACCAACAGGATCAAAAATGGAAGAGGCAGCAAAAAAATTAAAAATGAAAATAGCCTGTGAAATTTTTGCTGATAGAAATTATGAGGATGATGGAAACTTAGTTTCGAGAAAAAAACCTCACGCACTAATAACGGATCCAGAACAAGCTAAAAAACATGTGTTAAATATGGTAAAAAATCAGGCACTTAATTGTCACAGTGGAAAGCAGATACCTTGTGAAATCGACTCTGTATGCATACATGGAGACAATGAAAGTTCATTAGCTACTGCTAAATCAATAAGAGATAATTTAGTGGAAAATGGACTTATTTTAAAACCTTTAAATTTAATGGAGAAATTTTTAAATGATTAAAAAAATATTACTCACTTTCTCAATACTTACCTTGCTTAGTGTTAGTTCATATTCAGCAGGTACTAGTAGCGATAGTTCTAGTAAAGTAAAATCTGATTATGATAAGGCAGTTAAACTTATTAAGTCAGCACAAAAATATGAAAAAAAAGATAAAAAAGAAAAAGCAAAGAAAAGATACGAAGAAGCTCAAAAACTATTATTAACATCTAATAGCAAAAAACCTAATAAAGCAGATACACTAAATTATCTTGGTTTCACAACAAGAAAACTTGGGGATTACAAGGGTGGTGAAATGTATTATTTGCAAGGTTTGCAAATTGAACCAAACCACGTTGGTATTAACGAATACTTAGGTGAATTATATGTAGTCACAAATAGAATAGATTTAGCTAAAGAGCGTCTTGCTATTTTACAGAATTGTAATTGTAAAGAGTTTGATGAACTCAAAGATGTAATTGAAGGAAAGAAAACATCTAAATATTAATTTTTATTAATATTCTGAGACATTTGATCTGGCAGCCATAAAGCTATTTCAGGAAAAATAATAATAATTATGACTGCTAAGATCATTAGCAAAAAGAGTGGAAAAGCACTTTTTGCAATAAACGACATATCTTTATTTGCCATTCCTTGTAGTACAAATAAATTAAAACCTACGGGAGGTGTGATCTGTGCCATCTCAACAACGATAACTAGATAGATTCCAAACCAAATCATATCAAAACCAGCTTGTCTAATCATAGGCTCTATGATTGCCATTGTTAAAACTACAGCAGATATTCCATCCAAAAACATTCCAAGAATAATATAAAAAATAGTCAAAATAAAAATTAACATATAAGGGGATAGGTTTAATTCTTGTATCCAAATTGCAAGATTTCTAGGCAAACCTGTAAAGCCCATTGCTAATGAAAGAAAAGTAGAACCAGCTAAAATAAATGCAATCATACATGATGTTTTTGTTGCTCCTAACAAAGATAATTTAAATGAGTTTTTATTTAGAGTTCCTTGAAATAAAGATAAAATTAATGCACCAACAACACCTAGTGATGCTGCCTCTGTTGCGGTTGCTATACCGGTATAAATTGATCCAATAACTGCAGTTATTAGCAAAACAACTGGTAATAATTGTTTTGATTTTTTAATTTTTTCTAAAAAAGAGAAATTTTCAGAGATTGTAGGCATCTGCTTTTTGTTAATTGTTGACCAAATAACAACATAAAGCATAAAGATAACTGCAAGCATTATTCCTGGAAGAATTCCAGCCATAAATAGTTTAGCTATAGAGTCTTCAATTGTAACTCCATAGATTATCAATATTATTGATGGTGGAATTAATAATCCTAAAGTTCCTGAGCCAGCTAAACTTCCAAGTAGGATTTTTTCTGGGTATTTTCTTTTTCTTAATTCTGGTATTGACATTTTACCAACTGTTGCAACAGTTGCCGCTGAAGATCCTGAAATAGCAGCAAATAATCCGCAACCAACAACATTAACATGAATTAATCCTCCAGGTAATTTTGATAACCATGGAGACAGACCTTTAAATAAATTTTCTGAGAGTTTTGTCCTAAATAAAATTTCTCCCATCCAAACAAATAAAGGTAATGCAGTTAAAGTCCATGATGAGCTTGTCCCCCAAATGGTAGTTGCCATAGCATCTCCAACTGGTCTAGTTGTGAAAAGCATCATGCCAATTGCTGAAACAGCAATCATACTTAAAGCAACCCAAACTCCTGATCCAAGTAAAAATAATAGTAAAGATATAAAGAAGATTGTTAAAAAAACCTCATTCATAACTATTTAATTTTTTTACCTAAAACTGAATTAATTAAATGATGAAATACACATATAAAAAAAATAATAGAACCAAGTGCTACAGAAGATTGAGGTATCCAGATTAAAATCTCATCTGCTCCCTCGCTACGCTCTTCAAATTTAATAGAGATATAAGTCATTTTAGTAAAATAAAATGCTAAAAACCCTGAAAAAATTGTTGCAATAAATAAGCACCAAATCTCAGCTAATTTTTTATTTAGTGGTTTTAGTTTCTCTAAAAATAAAGTTATTCTGATATGAGCCTTGTCATAAAATGTATATGACAATGCAAAAAAAGATGATGCAGCCATCGAATAGCCTGAATATTCCGCTAAACCTCTTATATAAAAACCAAAAATTCTAGATGAGATACCTGTAATTATAAACAATAGTACTGCTATTAAAAAAAAAGCAGCTAAATAACCTGACCCAATATAAAGGAGACTTAAATTTTTATTAATTTGTTTTATCATAATAAAAAGGCCGTTTTAATTTAAACGGCCTTTATTAATATATAACTTTTTAATTGTAGGCAGCTAGAACTGATTGTCCTCTAGAACCAGCTCTACTAGCCCATTCTTTTGACATTGTTGATCCAACTTCTTTAAAGTGATTGTTCAAAGCAGAATTAACTTTTCCTACTATCATACCTGCATCTGCCAAAGCTTTTTTATCAGCTGTATTTCCCTTTTTAGAAAGAGCCCAACCTTTTTTTTCAGCTATATCAGCTTCTGACATAACTAACTTTTGAGTCGCAGAGTCCAACTTGCTCCAAGCATCTTTGTTTACAATTATCATATTTTTTGGATACCAAGCTGCGATATCATAAAAATACTTCACACCATTTTCCCATATTTTACTATTTTTTCCAGTAGTAGGTGATGTAATCATACTTTCAACTGCTCCGGTTGAAAAAGCCTGGCTTATTTCTGCCGCTTCAATTTTAGTTGGCGCCATTCCTGTAAGTTCAGCTAATCTAATTAGAGATGAGTTATAAGCTCTAAACTTTAAACCTTTAAGATCCTCTTTAGAGTTAATTTCTTTTTTACTATACAGACCTTGAGCTGGCCATGGTACAGCATATAAAAAAACTAAACCTTTTGATTCTAAGCCTTTAACAATTTCTGGCTTTGAAGCCATGTATAGTTTCATTGCATCATCATAAGATGAAGCTAAGAAAGGTTGTGAGTCTATTTCTAATAAAGGATCTTCTTTACCTAGAGCAGACATAAATCTTTCTCCAATTTGTGCTTGTCCTGTTCGAACTGCTCTAAAGATTTCTCCGCCTTTATATAATGATCCACCAGGGTGAGTTACTATAGTTAATTTGCCACCGCTTTTATCTGATACATTTTTAGCAAATTCTGTAGCATTTGCAGAATGAAAATTAGATGCACCATATGCTAGTGCCATATCCCATTTCTCTGCAGATGATGCAAAATTTGAAGTTAACAATAATGCAAAGAAAATTGTTAACACTTTATTTATTATTTTCATCAATACTCCTTTTTTAAAAATGTTATTTCATTATGAATCTGGTTCAAAATCAATTTAAAAAAATGTTAATGATTAAATCTTAAATATATTGCTTTCCTAAAATATTTTAATATTATTAAAACACATTGATTGAAGAAGCCATAATATTACTCCAAATTATCTTTATAGATATAATTTTAGCAGCTGATAACGCCATAATTATTGGCCTAATAGCAGCTAATTTTGTTCCAAAATATAGAAAACAAATCATTTTATGGGGGGTAGCTGGTGCTTTAGTGTTTAAAGTAGTTTTTGCAATATTTGCAACCTATCTTTTTAAATTTTATTTCATTAAAATTCTGGGCGGTTTACTTTTAATTTGGATAGTAAATGATTTAAGAAAAGATTTGGTTGAGATGAAAACCAAAAATAAAACCCCAGTAAAAAAAGGTAAAGAACCATCCTACATCCAAAGTATATACAAGGTGCTATTTGCTGATATTACAATCAGTTTCGATAATGTGATTGGAGTAGTTGGTGCTGCCAAAGGTTATTTTGGTTTTATGATTTTTGGACTAGTTTTATCAGTCGTTTTAACAGGAGCATTAGCAACAATTATGGCAAATTATATTCAAAAAAATATGTGGATTGCTTATGTTGGTTTAGTGTTCATTCTTATAGTTGGGTTTCAATTAATTATTGGTGGATTAGTTGACTTAGAAATACTCAAAATAAATGAGGACTTTATTAAATATTTTTAATTAATATGAGTGTTTTTTTGAGGGAAATTTTTTATTTCTTACTTCTTTTGAAAAATTTGAAACAGCTTTAACAATTTCTTTTCTAATATTAGAATATTTTTTAACAAATCTAACATCTATTGGGTTAAGACTTAAAAGATCATCTGTTACTAAGACTTGGCCATCGCAGTTTGCAGATGCTCCAATACCAATTGTTGGGATATTCACATTTTTAGTAATAATTTTAGCTAAGCTACTTTCTACACATTCTAAAACCATTGAAAATGCTCCAGCAGATTCTAATAATTTTGCTTCATTTAGTATTTTTTTGCGTTCTGAAATTTTTTTTCCTTTAAATTTAAAATTTTTTGCCGATTGAGGTAAAACACCTAGATGTCCCATAACAGGAATATTGTTTTTTACTAATAATTTAACAATTTTAAAAATTTTTTTTCCACCTTCTAACTTAACTGCATCACATTTAGTTTTTTTCATAATTTTTTTAGCATTAATTAATGCTTCTTTAGTATTTCTGTAAGTATTGTAAGGCATATCAACAACCATTAAGCTTTTTTTAACCCCCATTCTCACGCTCTTAGAATGTTCAATCATCATCTTTAATGTGACCTCTCTTGTAGATTTATAATTATATAAAACAGATCCAAGTGAATCACCTACTAAAATTAAATCACAAAAATTATCTAAAATTGAAGCAATATTTTTTGAGTAAGCTGTTAAACTCACTATCTTTGATTTATTTTTTTTTTTTATAAAATTTAAAATTTTTTTTTTCATTTTTTTAATTGATCTTAAAAACTTAATTAAAATAGTTTATAATTATAAAATTATTCCAATTCAATAGTGCTAGGTGGCTTAGAAGTAACGTCATAAACCACTCTATTAATACCTCTAATGCTATTAACAATTTTATTTGAGATAGTTTGCATAAATGATTTTTTAAATTCATAAAAATCAGCTGTCATACCATCCTCGGAAGTGATTGCTCTTAACAAACATAAATATTCGTAAGTTCTATTATCTCCCATAACACCTACTGTTTTGACAGGTAATAGGGCTGCATAAGCTTGCCATATTTTATTATAGAGTCCATAATCTCTTAATGCTTGAATAAAAAAATGATCAGCTTCTTTTAAAATTTTTATTTTTTCATTTGTTATTACTCCAGGCATTCTAATTGCAAGACCAGGACCAGGAAAAGGATGCCTTGATATAATTTCATTACTTAAATTTAATTCTAAACCAAGCTTTCTTACTTCATCTTTGAACAAAAACTTTAATGGCTCAACAAGTTTCAATTTCATTCTTTTGGGTAAACCCCCCACATTATGATGGGACTTTATTTTTGATGTTTGACTTCCTGTAACAGATTTACTTTCAATTAAATCTGGATAAAGAGTTCCTTGAGCTAAAAATTTTACATTTTTAATCTTTTTGGCATAACGTTCAAATATTTTAATAAACAAATTGCCAATAATTTTTCTCTTTTTTTCAGGATCTGAAACATTAGATAATTTTTTTAAGAATTCTTTTTCAGCATTCACATATATCAAATTCATTTTTAAACGTTTCTTAAAAGTTTGAACAACTTGAATTTCTTCATTTTTTCTTAAAAGACCAGTATTAACAAAAATACAATATAATTTTTTACCTATGGCTTTGTTCAGAAGTTGAGCAACTACACTACTATCAACACCGCCTGATAAAGCGCAAATCACTTTATTTGATCCTACTTGAGTTCTTACATCCTTAATTAATTGTAATTTTTGATCTTTTGATGACCAATTTTTTTTAATTTTACAAATTAAAAAAACAAAATTTCTAATTAGTTTTTTTCCATTTTCAGTATGTGTAACTTCGGGATGGAACTGAACTCCATAAAATTTTTTTATCTTATCTTCAACAATAGCAAATTTAGAATTAGTGCTTGAGGCAATTACTCTAAAATTTTTTGGAATTTTTGAAACTTGATCTGCATGACTCATCCAAACTTTTTTTGTATTGCTCTTTTTAAAAAAATTTGAAATTAAAATACTATTATCTTTTTTATAAATATTTGCTAAACCAAATTCACGATGTTTAGATTGTTTAACTTTGCCACCATTATATTTTGAAAGTATTTGATGTCCAAAACAAATGCCTAGAACTGGTATGTTCAATTGTAAAATTTTTTTATCAAATGAATATTTGTTTATTTGATAAACATTTAATGGCCCTCCAGACAAAATTATTCCTTTAATAGTCTGATCAATATCTTTTAATTTAATTTTTTTATGACTTACAATCTCAGAAAAAACTCCTAATTCTCTTACTCTCCTTGCTATTAATTGAGTAAATTGTGAACCAAAATCAACAATTAAGATTTTGCCAAGATTTTGATCAAGACTCATTTTTTGGTTCTATGTTTTTAAGAGACTCTTGAATATGATCATTTTCATCACATAGCTTATTACAAACTTTTACGAATGTTTCAGATAAAGTTTTTACTTTTGAATAATTTGATTTTTTTAAGGCAACTTTCATTGACATCAATAATGCTTCTTCATTACTTGGGTCAATTAATAATGCTGCTTCTAAATTTTTTTCTTCTTTTCTTTGATCGTCTTGATGATTATAAATTTTAGCCAAATACAAATATGTTTTAGCATCCTTTGGATTGTAAACTATATTGCGCTCAAAAATAAATTTTGCTTCTTCATATTTTTCATCTTGATATTTTTTTAATGCTTCATCAAAAAAATTTTCTTTACTAAATGCTACTGTTGAAATTGTAATGACTATTATAATTGAACTTAATATATTTAAAATTTTATGCATCAATATTTACTATCGTTTTTTATTACATCTACGTTATGTACCATACTTTCATAAAAACCTGCTTTAGTAATTTTTACAAAATTAGGTTTGTCTCTTAGTTTTAAAATGTTTTTAGATCCAAGATAACCCATAGAAGATTTGAGTCCTCCTATCAATTTATATAAAATACTACCTACTTCACCTTTATACTTTGCAAATCCTTCAACACCTTCTGGTACATATTTCGATGAGTCTTTTTGTTTGCTTTGAAAATATCTGTCAGCTGATCCTTTGTTCATTGCACCAATAGATCCCATTCCTCTAAAGCTTTTATAAATTTTTCCATTTTTTTTTATTATTTTTCCTGGCGCTTCATCTGTACCCGCAAACAATGAACCTATCATTACTGCATCGGCTCCTGCTGCAAATGCTTTTGCCAAATCTCCGGAATATTTAATTCCACCATCAGAAATGATTTTTATATTTTTATTTTTAATCCCATTTCTAACTGATAATATTGCACTCAATTGTGGTACACCAATACCAGCAACTAATCTTGTAGTGCAAATAGAGCCTGGCCCTATCCCAACTTTAATTATATCTACTCCCAGTTTAATTAAAAATTTTGCAGCCTCTGGTGTTGCAATATTACCCCCACATAATGCAATTTTTTTATTTTTAATCTTCTTGATAAATTTGATAATTTCAGCAACTTTTTTTGTGTGACCATGTGCTGTATCAACAACTATTAAATCTACACCTTCATTAACTAAAGCTTTTGCTCTTGTAAATTCGTTTGGTCCTGCACCAACAGCAGCTCCAACTAATAATTTTTTTTTTTTTACTTTTTTAATTTCTATAATTTGCTCTTTAACATTTAAATTTCTGTGTATTACACCAATTCCTCCAGCTTTTGCTATTGCAATTGCCATTTTGCTCTCTGTTACGGTATCCATGGCTGATGATAGTAAAGGTATATTTAATTTAAGATATTTTGTTAGTTCTATACCAGTATTAACTTCTGAAGGCAGAATTTCCGAGTATTTTGGTGCTAAAGTAACGTCGTCAAAGGTAAGTGCTTCTTTTATAGGATCCATGATCATTTATATACGATTCCTTTTAAATTTAAAGTCTCTATCTGAGGTTTCTACATATTATAAAACTCTCTTTAGAGTCTTTTCTGCTAGATTTAGGTTTGAAAACCTTAACTTCTTTAAAATATTTTTTTCCTTCTGCGACTATTTCGTTAAAAGTGCCTCCCATAAAAATTTTTGAAATAAAGAAACCATTCTCTTTTAACAGATCTTTAGCAAAAAACATGGCTTCCTTGCATAATTCTCCTGTTTGAATTGAATCTATATTTTTTATTCCAGTCGTATTTACTGCCATATCTGACATGACAACATCTACTTCAGTGGCTGTATGTTTTTTTATTTCATCTTGAATTATTTGTTGTGTAAAATCTCCTTGAATTTGAACAGTATTTCCAATTGGTTCCATTTTCTTTAGATCAATGGATATCAATCTTCCACTTTTTGTGACCTTTTCAGCATATTGAGACCAGCTTCCAGGAGCTGCTCCAATGTCTATTACCGTAATACCACCTTTGAATATTTTAAATTTATCATCAATTTCAATTAACTTATAAGCCGATCTTGCTCTATATCCATCGACTTTAGATTGTTTAACATAAGTATCTCTTCTTTGTTTGTTAACCCAATTTTTTGAAATTTTATTTTTTTTCAATTAATTTCTAAATCTTAATTTCATATCTATTATTTTACCATCTACAGTTTCTACCTTAGAAATATGATCTTTATTGTTTCTGATCGCATCATTATTTTTTCCAGCAAAATGAACAATGCCAATTTGATGATTTGGTAAGTAAGGTTCAACTAAAGTATTCCTTTTTTCATCAAATTTTATCCCGTCAACAAGGATCCAGTTACAATAAGCTGGTAATATTTCAACTGGCAAGTTGTCTGAATATATTGTTATATTCATAGCAATTTGTTCTGACCCCCAAATTTTGCCAGCCTTCAAAGCAATTTTTAAATTTTTTTGCCAAACTTCCCAATGAGGTGCATTTTCTTCTAATGCAAAAACACCAATATTTAAATGAGGTTTAAGAGCAACTTGTCTTGCAATTTTTTCTGAAAATCCAGATGATTTTGCATGTTTATAATTTTGTGATTTAATCCTTGCATAACCTCCTAAAAACCATTCAGCCCTTATAACATTTCTGTATGCTCTATCAGCTGATGTTGAGATTGATAATTTTTGATTTTCACAACCTTTAAAATATAACTCTATTGCTTCCCAGGAGTTAACCCAAGCATCTGCATCAATCCATAAATATTTTTTATAATTAGGAAAATACTTTGGTAAAAAAGCTCTAGATACTTGGCTTTTTAACCATTCTCTTCCTTTAACTTTAAAGTCTGGAACTTCAATGTCCCAATCTGCTGGTTTTATTTCATCAACTTTTGATGACAAAATCGATTTTTGCTCATTATTTAGCCCCGCATCCATAATACAAATTGCAGTATTTTCGCATTCTTTGAACTGTTTTAATGAGTCTACTAATTCATTTAACAACTCAAAGTATTTTGAGTCTGCTAGAGATATAATAACATTTTCCTTCATTATAAAATGTCTTCAAAATCATCATCTTCTATGTTGGTTTTATCAGCATCTTGTTTCTTTAATTTATTGTAATGAAAATAACTTATTGGAAACATTAGTAAATAAAGAATAGCACTTATTGAAATTGCTACAAAAGGATAGATAAGAATAAATCCAAAAAATAATACTATTCCAAACAATAAAAAAATCGTTGTTTGTCTCTGAATAACTATTTTTTTAAATGAGTATGTTGGAAATTTGCTTATCAATAATAAAGATGTAACAATAAAAAAAATTGGAGCAATAATATTATTGTCAATTTTAATCAAGTCAAAATTTGTCATACTAATAACTAATGGTGTTAAAACTAAAATTCCTCCAGCTGGAGATGGGACGCCCTCAAAAAAATTATCTCTCCAAGATGGTTCCTGATTTGAATTAATATTAAATCTTGCTAATCTTAAAGCCACACAAATCACGTAAATTAAACATATCAACCAACCTAATCTTCCAAGAGAACTTAAAGTCCAAAAATACATAATAAATGCTGGTGCTACACCAAAACTTATCATATCAGTTAAAGAATCTAGTTCTTTTCCAACTTTTGATGTCCCTTTGATTAATCTTGCAATTCTTCCATCTAATCCGTCAATTAATGCTGCAAAAATAATTGCAATAATTGCAAGATCAAACTGTCCATTAAAAGAAAATCTGATTGATGTAAGCCCTATACAAACACCTATTAAAGTTAACATATTTGGTAAGATCATTCTTACATTTTTCTTCTCAGAGATTACCTTGAGATTATTTTTAGGCTGTTCCATAATTATTTTTTAGCTAATAAAGTTTCACCTGAAATAGTTTTTTGGCCAACTTTTACTAAAGGATCATAGTTTTCATAGTAAACATCTGCGCGACTTCCAAACCTTATCATACCAATTCTTTCTCCTTGACTTAGTGTTTGACCGTTATTTGTTTCACAAACTATTCGTCTAGCAATTAAGCCTGCTATTTGAACAACAATAATATTATTTCCTGCATTATCTTTGATCTTATAATAATTTCTCTCATTATCTTCACTAGCTTTATCAAATGATGCATTTAGAAATTTTCCAGGTTTATATAAAATTTCTTCAACAGTTCCAGAGCATGGTATTCTATTTACATGGCAATCAAACACATTCATAAATATACTTATTTTTTTGAACTTCTGATTTTCCAAGCCAACTTCTTTAGGTCCATCTACTTCTTCAACTTTAATTACTTCACCGTCTGCTGGACTTACTAAATAGTTATCGTCTTCAATAATAATTCTTTCAGGGTCTCTAAAAAAATAATATACCCAGATTGTTAAAAGAATTCCTATAGTTCCTAAAAAACCACTAAAGGCTAAAAGAACTAAAGTAACAATTACAGAAATTACTAAAAACTTATAACCTTCTGTATGTATTGGTGGAAATATCTTGCTAAACATATTCTTCTAATTGCTAATTTTTTGATTAATATGTATATAAACCAATCAAATTCAATTAATAAGATAAAATTATTTTAATGAGTAAAATCAAGGTAAATAACCCTGTTGTAGAGTTAGATGGTGATGAAATGACTCGAATTATATGGGACTTTATAAAAAACAAACTCATTCTCCCTTATATTGATTTAGGAATTGAATACTATGATTTAGGTATGAAAAGTCGTGATAACACTGACGACCAGATCACGATTGACTCTGCTAATGCGATAAAAAAAATTGGCGTCGGTATTAAATGTGCAACTATTACACCAGATGAGGCAAGAGTTGAGGAGTTTGACTTAAAAAAAATGTGGAGATCCCCAAATGGCACCATAAGAAATATTATTGGTGGTACCGTTTTTAGAGAGCCTATTATTTGCAAAAATATTCCAAAACTTGTGCCTTCATGGACAGATCCTGTGGTAATTGGAAGACATGCTTTTGGCGATCAATATAGAGCAACTGACTTTAAGGTGCCTGGAAAAGGTAAAATGGAAGTCAAATGGATATCTGAAGATGGAAAAGATGAGATAAAATATGAGGTATTTAATTTTACTGGCCCTGGTGTAGCTCTTTCAATGTACAATTTAGACAAATCAATAAGTGATTTTGCACGGTCTTGTTTTAGCTATGGATTAATTAAAAAGTGGCCAGTGTACATGTCTACAAAAAATACAATTCTCAAACAATACGACGGAAGATTTAAAGATATATTCCAAGAAATTTTTGACAGCGAATACAAAGAAGATTTTGAAAAAAATAATTTAACATATGAGCATCGATTGATTGATGACATGGTTGCATGTGCAATGAAATGGAGTGGTAAATATATTTGGGCTTGTAAAAATTATGATGGTGATGTTCAATCAGATACGATGGCTCAAGGATATGGATCATTGGGTTTAATGACAAGTACATTGTTAACTCCAGATGGAAAAGTAATGGAAGCTGAGGCTGCTCATGGAACAGTTACTAGACATTATAGAATGCACCAGCAAGGTAAAGAAACTTCTACAAATCCTATTGCATCTATTTTTGCATGGACTAGAGGATTGGCTCATAGAGGAAAATTGGATAATAACGATGAATTAATCAAATTTGCTCAAACCATTGAAAAAGTTTGTATCGAATGTGTTGAAAATGGTTTAATGACTAAAGATCTAGCTATACTCGTGGGTCCATCAAGTAAATATTTAACTACTAATCAATTTTTAGATGAAATTGATGGTAATCTTAAAAAGAAATTAAATTAAATTTTTAAGCTTTTCAAAAGCTTCATCAATTTTAGATTTATCCTGACCACCAGCTTGTGCAAAATCTTTTCTTCCACCACCACCCTGTCCACCAATAATTTCAGAACCTGTTTTAACAAATTTAACAGCATCAAATTTATTAGTTAATGTATCAGTTACACCTACAGCAATTCCAACCTTGTCATCTTTAATAGCAAACACAATAATTATTCCTTCTTCCAATTCTTTTTTCCCATTATCTACTAATTTTCTTAAATCTTTAGGGGGTAAATCTTGAACTTTTTGAAGTCTAACTTTTATATCTTTGATAACTACATCACTTATAATATTTTTTGTTTTATCCTCTAAAACATTTTTCACACTTAATTGCTCTAATTGTCTTGAAAGATCTTTAATTGATACCTTTAAATCCTTATTTTCAAGATTTGGCTTTCCACCTAGTTTAATGATTTGAGAAGAGAGCTCTTTAATCATTTCCTCATCTTTTTCTGCCGATAGTGATGATAGTTTCTCCTTATTTTTAATATAATCCTCTAGCTGCTTATCTCTTAATGCCTCTATCCTTCTCACTCCTGCTGCGATTGACGATTGGCTAATTGTTTTAAATTTACCAATATCACCAGTATTTTTAACATGGGTTCCTCCACAAAGTTCTGTAGAAAAATAAGTATTTTCCACTTTGCCCATTGAAACTACTCGCACCTCGTCACCGTACTTTTCCCCGAAAAAAGCTAATGCACCTTTTTCTATGGCTGCTTTTGGTGTCATAATTCTTGTAGAAACTTCAGTACTATTGCTTACATATTCGTTTACTATTTTATTAATCTCTAATAATTCGTCATCTGTAATTGGTTTCATGTGACTAAAATCAAATCTTAAACGATCTGGAGCAACAAGTGATCCTTTTTGCATAACATGTTTGCCCAATGTTCTTCTCAACGACTCATGTAATAAATGTGTTGCTGAGTGATAAGCCTTTAAATTACCTCTTCTTTCTTCATCAATTTTCATTTCAACAATATCATTTATCTTGATTTCTCCAGTTTTTAACTTTCCATGATGAACAAATAAATCACCGAGTTGTTTTTGTGTATCAGTTACTTCAAATATAAATTCTCCTACTGATATTGTTCCTGTATCGCCAAGCTGACCTCCTGACTCTCCATAAAAAGGTGTTTGATTGGTTATAATTGCTCCTTCTTCTTTAGCAGATAATTTTTCGGTCTCTTTATTATCTTTTACAATTGATAAGATAACTCCTTCTGATTGATTAAATTCATACCCCAAAAATTCTGTTGGTCCAACTTTATCCTTAACACCAAACCAAATTTGTTCTTCAGAACTATCTCCTGAGCCTTTCCAATTCTTTTTTGCAAGTTCTTTACTTTTTTTCATCAATTCATCAAATTTATTTTGATCAACTGTTAAAGATTTATTTTTCAATATATCCTCTGTCAAATCTAATGGAAAACCATACGTATCATATAATTTAAAAGCTACCTCTCCAGGTAAAACTTTATCAATCTTTGAAATTTCTTCATTTAAAATTTTTATTCCTCTATCTAATAAAACTAAAAATTTTTCCTCTTCCATTTTTAAAGTTTCTTTAATTAATGTTTCAGATCTTTGTAACTCAGGATAGTTACTTTTCATTTCTTCTTTAAGTGAATCAAAAATTTTATTAAAAACTGGTTCTTTAGATCCCAATAAGTGAGAGTGTCTCATCCCTCTTCTCATAATTCTTCTTAACACGTAACCTCTGCCTTCATTTGAGGGAAGTACACCCTCTGCTAAAAGAAATGAGCTTGCTCTTAAGTGATCAGCGATAACCCTAAAACTTGAAATATTATTTTCATTCAGTTTAACTTTTGTAAAGTCTGAAATAGAACTAATTAATTTTTTAAAATGATCTGTCTCATAATTATCATGTGTTCCTTGTAACAAAGCTGCAATTCTCTCAAGCCCCATTCCTGTATCCACGGATGGTTTTGGAAGATCTATTCTTTTATCTTTTGTAACTTGTTCAAACTGCATGAAGACTAAATTCCAAATCTCTATAAACCTATCACCATCTTCATCTTTGGTTCCTGGCAATCCACCTTGTAAATGATCACCATGGTCAAAAAATATTTCAGAACACGGTCCACAAGGGCCTGTCTCACCCATTGACCAAAAATTATCTGAGGTAGCTATTCTAATTATTCTATCATCGCTAAAACCCGCTATTTTCTTCCAAAAATTGAATGCTTCATCATCTTCATGATAAACTGTTACATATAGACGATCTTTATCTATTCCAAAATCTTTAGTGATTAAATCCCACGCATAATGGATTGCTTGCTCTTTGAAATAATCTCCAAATGAAAAATTTCCCAACATTTCAAAGAATGTATGATGCCTTGGAGTGTAGCCAACATTTTCTAAATCGTTATGTTTTCCACCTGCTCTTACACATTTTTGTGAAGTAGTAGCTCTTTGATAATCTCTTTTCTCAAGCCCAGTAAATACATTTTTAAACTGAACCATTCCTGAGTTAGCAAACATTAAAGTGGGGTCATTATTTGGAACCAAATTACTAGACTCGACAATCTTATGATCGTTCTTTTCAAAATACTTTAGAAAGGTATTTCTTATTTCATTAAGTGTTTTGTCAGCCATATTTTTAAAATACAGCTTTTTTATTTTATGTCTAGATAACAGTAAGGGAAAAAAGGCGCTTAATTTAAGCGCCTTTTAATAATTAAAGATGACTTTTTAACTAATTCTTTTTAGTAGGAATTACTTCCTCTTTCTTTTCTGCTTTTGGATCTTCTATTTGATCTTTTGCAGCTTTTTCAGGGTCAAGTGGATTTCCTTCAATCTTTTTTTGAATTACACCTGCTTTTTCTCTTATAGCTAATTCTATTTCAGCTGCTACTTTAGGGTTTTGAGCAAGATAAGTTTTGGCATTTTCTCTACCTTGACCTATCTTTTCACCTTTATATGCATACCATGCACCTGATTTTTCAATAATATCAGCTTTTGATCCTAGATCGACTAATTCACCCATTTTGCTAATTCCTTTTCCATACATTAAGTCAAACTCAACAACTTTGAATGGTGGTGCTACTTTATTTTTAACTACTTTGACTCTTGTTGAGTTTCCAATAATTTCATCTTTATCTTTAATTGCACCAATTCTTCTAATATCCATTCTAACAGATGAATAGAATTTTAAAGCATTTCCACCCGATGTTGTTTCTGGGCTTCCAAACATAACTCCAATTTTCATCCTAATTTGGTTAATGAAAATCATCATTGTATTTGTATTTGAAATTGAACTTGTAAGTTTTCTTAACGCTTGACTCATTAATCTTGATTGAAGACCAACATGATGATCTCCCATTTCACCTTCAATTTCAGCTTTTGGTGTTAGTGCTGCAACTGAGTCAATTACGATAACTGAAATAGATCCTGATTTAACAAGAGTATCTGCTATTTCTAATGCTTGCTCACCAGCGTCTGGCTGAGAAATTAAAAGTTCTTCAGTATTTACACCTAATTTTTTTGCATAAACTGGATCTAATGCATGCTCTGCATCAACAAATGCACAAATTCCACCAGCTTTTTGAGCTTCAGCAACAACTTGTAATGCCAATGTTGTTTTTCCAGAAGACTCTGGTCCATAAACCTCAACAATTCTACCTTTTGGCAATCCACCTATTCCTAAAGCTAAATCAAGACTTAAAGACCCTGTTGAAACTGACTCAATATCCATTGCTCTTTTTTGGCCAAGCTTCATTACCGAACCTTTTCCAAAATTATCAGTTATCTGAGCTATTGCTGCATCTAATGCTTTATTCTTTTCTTTAATGTCCATTTCTTGATCTTTAGTAGATTTAACTACTTTTAGGTTACTTTTCGTCATTTTTAGCCTCTTTTTTTAATTTTTTTAACACTCGAATCATGCTATTAAATGTACACATTTTGTTCTCATTAGCAATATATTTATTTTTTACTCAAAAAATCAAATAATTACTTAAGTTTTAGATATTGGCTATTTAATAACCCAACCGATTTAAGCAGATTGTATTGAGCCATAAGGTAATTTCTTTCAGAATTTGCTAAGGATATTTGGGCAGAGAGTAATAAAGAATTTGATTGGATTACATCAAGTGTCGTTCTAGAACCTCGTTCGTATTCTGCTGCAATTCCTTCATTTGCAATTTTTGCTGCTCTTACTTGTACTTTTACAGAATTTAGAAAACTTTTTGATGAAGCTAAACTAGACCACGCACTAGCTACATTAGTATCATTTGTTCTAATCACATCATCTAATAATAATCTTTTTCTAACTGTTAAATTTGTATTTTTATTAATTTTTGATTTCTTTTTACCTCCTGAGTAGAATGGCCAACTGACTGTAGCTTTTAAAATATCTTTATCTTTTCTATCAATAGTTGAGCTTAAGTCATCAGCGAAAGATTTCTCTAATGATAATGATGCTGTTGGTTTTAAATCTGTCTCTGCTATTGCTAAATCTTTTTCTGATTGTACTACATCAAAATTTGCTATTTTAATATCTGGGTTATTTTGTTTAGAAAGATTTATCGCTTCATCTAAACTTTTTGGAATACTAACAATTGAGTTTGAATTTTTTTTGAGAGATTTTGGATTATCAATTTTTCCAATTATATTTTCATAATTTAATTTACTAATTGTTAAATCACTTTTTGCTTGGGTAAATTGGGCTTGAGCACCTGCAAGCGAAGATTCAGTTTGAGCTAGATCAGCAATAGTAATTTGGCCTCGATCTAATCTTATCTTATCATTTTCAAGCTGCCTATTTAATAAATTTAAATTTTTTCTATTAATGGATAATTTTTCTTTGGCTAATATTAAATTAGTAAAAACATCAATTGCACTGTACAGAATATCTTGCTCTTTTTTAATTAACTTTGCTTTTGCTAAATCTAATCCGATCAAATTTTTCTCAAATGATAAATCTCTTCCATAATCAAGAATTGTTTGTTCTAATTTAATTGATGTTGTTAATGGATCAACATCACTACTTGAAGCATCTCCTCCACTTTGATTTGTAAGTTTATTTGTATTTTCTATACTTTTTGAACCACTTAAAGTTAAAGTCGGTTTGTAATCTGCTTTTGAAATATTAATATCCTCCTCAGATGCTTTAATATTTTCTCTTTCTGCATTTAACTGAATATTATTCTGATAAGTTTGATTTAAAGCATCGTACAAGGTTATCGCAAATGCATTACCAAAATAAAATAATGTTAAACTGATTAGTATTAATGTTTTTTTCATTTTTTCTTATATACTGCAGATTTAATCTGATGGTTACTATTTAAATTTAAAACTATAGAAGCATATTTAGGCATTTTTTTGAACATGTTTTCAGTAATTCTTTGATACGTTTGCATAAACTTTAACACATCATTCTTATTCATTATCTTATGGCTAGATGATTTTTTGCTCTTCAGCCATAGTTTATGCTCTTGTTTTAATCTCCATTTTTGAAGCAAACTAAAGTTTTGTGCTTTTAAATAAATCATACAATTAAGTTGAGAATACAAATTTTTGTACTTAGTTTTTAATTGTTTGTTAACATAGTTTCTCCATAAGAGCTCTTGATCGTTAGTTTTTTCAAGTAAGTTTATTGATTTTTTTAGTGTCTTATTTAATTCAGCTTTCGCACCGACGCACCAACCTTCAAATATTACTACATCGGGTTTTTCTTTAAGCTTATACCAATACTTTTTAGGAGACCTATCATCAATTGCTTTGTTGAAATCTGGTAGTTCAATTTTTTTAAAATTATTACTTTTTACTTTTTTAAAAAAATTAAGCATCATTTGCACATCATGAGTACCTGGTACACCTCTTGTCATTAACATGGGGTGTATTTTTTTTGATAAGTTTTCTCTCTCTTTTCTAGTTTTGTAAAAATCATCAATAGAAATTTTAAATACTTTTAGTTTAAAATGCTTTTCTAATATTATTTTAACAATTGAACTGATAGTTGTTTTACCAGTGCCTTGTCCTCCAGCCAAACCAACAAAATAAGGTTTTTTATTTATAGTCTTGTTTGCAATCCAAAAACACATTGGAATTAAAAAAGTTTTAAGCATTCCATCTTTATTTCTGAATTTTTCTGTTACAGTTTCTTGAGATTTAATAAACTTAAAACAATCTTTTTTTACTCTATCAAAACATTTATTTATTTTATTCATTAAAAATTATTTTTTTTGATCTAATGGATGATTCTGACCATCATTTACTGGAACATCTTTTAAGTCAAAAGTGTTTATTTCATCAATGCAACCAACATTAAAACCTGTCATTGCTGGATTAACTCTCGGATTATGATGAGTATAAATTCCACATTCAGAACAGAAATAATGTTTAGCAACGTTTGTGTGAAATTGATAAAGTTTTAATTTACCCTCACCTTTTACAATTTTAAAATCCTCATTTTTGACCATAGACATTATTGCTCCTCTTCTTTTACAAATAGAGCAATTACATTTTATAACCTTTGCTAAATCTCCATCCAAATTAATTTCTGCCTCAACTGCTCCACAATGACATGTTAATTTTTTCATTTTATTTCCTGTCTTTTATATGATTTTGACCATCGTTAATAAAGGTCTTTAGTTTAAATAGCTCGTTTGGTTTTATTTCATCTATGCACCCTACATTAATACCATAAGTATTTGGATCACTTCTTCTTAAATTATGAGTTTGAACTCCGCACTCTGAACAAAAATGATGTTTAGCTACTTTTGTATTGAACTGATAAATTTTTATTTTATCTTCTCCTTTAACAATTTTTAAATCTTCTTTATTAATTGTTGTAACCATCGTTCCTTTTCTTTTACACATTGAACAATTACATCTCATTAATTTATCTATTTCCTTTTTAAGATTAACTTGGATTTCCACTGCACCACAATGACATGTTAATGTTTTCATTTGCCTTTTTTATCTAATTAATATTCAATTTAAACTATCTCTGGTTAAAGTTATCCACAAGCACACAAAATGTAGTTTCGATGTTCACGTTTTGATTCACTTTTGATTCAGTTACAGACTCAAAATACAACCTCTTGCGTGCATTGTATAACTAGTCTATAAATAAGAACAAAACAAGAACATGAAGCTAACTATCCCATATTATCTACATAAAGCAGGTGCTGGTTTTCCATCTCCTGCAACTGATTATATCGAAGAAGATATTGATCTTAACATGCATTTAATAAGAAACGTTCCAGCTACCTTCATCATCAGGGTGCAAGGTAAATCAATGGTGGATGTTGGGATTAATGATGGAGATTTGCTGGTTGTCGATAAAAGTTTAAAGCCAAAAAATTTTTCAACAGTAATAGCAAATGTTCATGATGAACTTGTGGTTAAAAGTTTAGTTCAAGAAAGAGATAAAAAGTTTTTAACTTCAGGATCTAAAGAATTTACTGACAGAATTTTAATTAACGAAGAACAAGATATTTTTATTTGGGGAGTTGTAACTTATGTCATCCATTCTACGTACTAAAAAAATAGCATTAGTTGATTGTAATTCTTTTTACGTTTCTTGTGAAAGATTATTTAATCCTAAAATAAGAAGAAAACCTGTTGTTGTTTTATCTAATAATGATGGTTGTATTATTTCAAGATCTAATGAAGCAAAAGCTTTAGGAATTAAAATGGGTGAACCTTACTTTAAAGCAAAAGATATTATTATTAAAAATAAAGTAGAAGTTTTTTCATCTAATTATTCTTTATATGGCGATCTATCTAGAAGAGTAATGCGAACTCTTAAAAGATTTAATTCTGATATAGAAATTTATTCTATTGATGAAGCATTTTTAGATTTATCAAATTTTCCAGATCAAGATGTAGAAAAAGTTGGAAAAGAAATTAGAGAAACAGTTTTACAATGGACTGGTATTCCAACTAGTATCGGAATTGCTAAAACAAAAACTCTAAGTAAAATTGCAAACCATATTGCAAAAAAAAAGCAATCAGGGGTTACTAGTTTAATTGGTATTGATAACTTGGATCCTGTTCTTGAAAAAGTAGAAATTAATGACGTATGGGGTGTTGGTAGACAGTTAACAAAATTTTATCAAAAGAATGGAATTTATAATGCAAAACAACTTAAGAATAAATCTAATAGTTGGATTAAAAAATCTTCTAATGTTTTAAGTTCTAGAACTGCAATGGAGCTTAAGGGTATTCCTTGTATTAACTTAGAAACTACTACAACAAAAAGAAAAAGTTGTGTTGTCTCAAGATCATTTGGGAAACGAATTGAGAAATTTCAAGAATTGAAAGAAGCAGTTGCAAGCTATTGTTTGAATGCATCTGAAAAAATTAGATCAGAATCTTTAGTTGCAAAAGCAATTACAGTATTTGTTAGAACTAGTCCGTTTCAAAGAAACTACGGATATTATTCAAATGCAAAGACAATTGATTTTCCAATTGCAACAAACAATAGTATCGAAGTAGTTAAAACTGCAGTTACAATATTAGAGGGTATATTCAAAAATGGTTACCAATATCAAAAAGCAGGTGTTATGCTTACGGGATTGTCTAACGCTAATGATAAAACTAATCTATTTTCATCTGAAAAAGATGAGAAAATTAGCAATTTAATGAGGTCTATTGATAATACTAATCATCGATACGGAAGATCTACCTTAAGTGTTGCAAGCGCTGGCGTTCAAAAGAGATGGAATATGAAAAGAGAGTATTCTTCTAAGATAGATACAGCTGATTTTTATTCACTACCAACGATTAGAACTAATTAAATAGATTGCTTCATTTAATACAATGAGGGTTGAAGCCTATAGTGTCATCTATGCCAGTTATATTTCTTTTTCGAAGATAAATTGGATCATTTTCTAATTTTACACCTGTAACCAATTCCATTAGTACATCGATTCCGATTGCGTCTTGATGTGTATGCTTTCTTGCGTGTTTTGGATCCTCAGTTATATTTTCATTGTACTCACCAGTAAATGGTCGACTTCTAAATTTCTCATAATCTTTTAAAGCTAGATTGGCAACGAGACCTGCATTAGTTAATTTTTTGATAATCTTTTCAGGAACTTTTGCTCCCCATAAATTTGAAATATAAACATATGCAAGAGCAGGATTTAAGCCATAAGAGTGATACCATTGAGCTCTAACACCCCTGAATGAATTATTGTTAATGTATCCATCATCATAAAATAATTTATCTATTTGTTTAAATCTGAAATTAATTTCTTTTGCAGCAAGTTTTTTATCATTAGACCAAGAGGCATAAACTAATGTTGGTATACCAGAATTAGCCATTTGATAAAATCCTCTATCGGTAGGTTCAAACTCTTTTGGTTTTAAAAATTTCTTATACATCTTTTTTATATATGTATTTATAATTTTAAACTCACTATCGTCTAATTCAGATTTTAACCAAATCGCAGAAATCATGTAATTACCAAAAACATCTCTTGCGAATTGATATTCATGATACCAACATGGAGCGTTCACATCACTATTCTTCCAACACTTAGGTTTCTTTTTAAGACCCTCAGGATCAATTGAGTCATACAACGTATCTGCTTTTGCTATTTCAACTAATAAATCTTTTGCCTCTTTAATATTATATTGATCTTTATTTGATAAAGAGTTGTGAGCCAGTAACATCAAAATTTTAATAGGTTCAGTAATGTTTTCATGTTTAACTGTTAGTGATGTACTATTTTTTTGATGATCACTATGCCAATCATATCCAACAAAACCCTTAACTCTAAAAATATCACTAAAGAGTCTCGAGCTCATTGTAATATCTTCTAATACTTCACAAGATTTAATTTTATCGGTATAAAATTTTCCTGGAAAATTAATATCTTTAGATTTAACCTTAGCTTGAACAGGTACAAATACAAACAAAGATAACATAATTATTAAAAGTTTTTTCATAAATCTTAATCGACAGGATCATTTGTTTTTATATCTACTTCATTGAAGCTTTTGCCAATCCTAATTTCATCATACAACATTATTGTTGTTGGAATTTTAACGCCCCAATCATATTTAAAAGGATTTATTATATTTTTCATACCACTTGGTTGTGTCATGGTCTTCATTTTTTTAGGTTTTTTCTTAGCTATTTGAGATAAGTAATCACCTACTCTAAATTTGTAGATACCATATCTCATATTAATTTGTTGTTTATTGCTACTCCACCCATGACTTTTCGATTCTTGAATATGTTTTTTCGTTATAAAAGGAATATAGTGTGTGCACTCATCTATTTTTTTTCCATTCCACCATAATTCAAAATATTTTTCACCTTTAACTCTCTCTCTACTATAATTTGTCTTAACCACAAAATCATTCCAGGTCCCTTTTTTAAATGAGTGCACTTCACATCTTTTATAGTGACCTAATCTTACTTGAAAGCCAGACCCTTGAGTTGAAACCATCCAAAGTGGCATATCAACTCCCATCATTTTAGCTTGAAACATTGACATCTTTGAAGCTACAAAATCATACCCAAAATCTTCAGGTATAAAAACGCTTACAGCATAAAATACAGGATCTTTAAATTTTTTTTTTGAAAATTGATAAATCTTTAAGTGTTTTTCAGTCCTATGTGCACCCCACTTACAGTCTTGTTTTTTACATTCACCGTGTCTAATTTCAAATTTTTGCGCAGTTTTACCAGCACGAACATTTTCAGTTACTACTTCAAAATGTTTTTTGATATCCATATGATGCCATTTTGTTTTTTTGACCACAATAGGCTCTGCATAACTTGAATTAAATAGAATTAAAACTGGTAGTAAAATTTTAAAAATTTTTTTTATCATTTTATTTTTTCAATATCATTAATATTTAACAAACACTTATTAAATTCATCTAAATTTTCTCTTAAAGCTAAACTTGAAATTGAATAAATCATTATCAGTAACAAAACCAAAGGAACTGAAGTGATAATTGATGCATTGCTTTGCATTAGAAGAATATAAAAAACTATAAATAAAGCCGAGCGAATTAAAACTGTTTTTCGAAATACACTTATAATTGAAAGGGAGTGTTTTAATAAGTTAAAAAAACTCATTTTAGATGGGCCAAAATATCTTGTCCCTCTTACGGAAGGTATGGCTAACAAATCTTTTTCTACTTTTTTTAATGAACCAGAAAAGCTATTCCAAGTAGCTTTTTCATTTAACATTTTTTCAATAGTTGATTTGGATAAACAGGTAAAATTACCAAACTTAATTGAATGACCAGTAAAACCTAAGGTTAAAAGTTTATGTAATTGATAACAAGTTTTAAAAAATAAATTTTCAGATCTTTTAGTTCGTTCCCCAACTATAGTTTTATCATTGGGTTGTTCTGCTAGTTGAATAAAGCTTTTGATTTCTTCAGGCCTATCCTCCCCATCTCCATCCATTGGAATAACATAATCAAATTCTTTTTTTTCAAAAATATACTTTAATCCTGAGGCGATACATCTTGCATGACCTCTATTTTCTTTCATGTTTATAATTTCAATACTATTTATATTTTCAGTATTAGAATAATTGTCCGTAATTTGTTGGGATGAAGCATCATTTACTACAATTATTGATATCTGAGATGTAAGATTTTTTGCTTCGAAATTTATATTTTCTATTAATTTTGTTAAAGATTCTCTGTCATTATAAATTGGAATTAAAATTGTATACTTTTTCATCTTTACTTAGATCCAACACAAACATTATCAAGACACATATAGTCTTTCAATTGATCAAGTTTATTCCTTTCAACAATACCCTCCCAAACAGGTCTTGATTTTAGATGGTAAGATAAATTACCAGCATTCCATTCATTTCCGTAAACGACATTTATTGTTGAACTAAATTGCTGATCCCAAGCATATTGAGTTTTAATGGCAATTTCTTTACCTGGGTAATCTGTTCTCTTATCTTCTTTTGAAATTGATATGTATGAATAAATCACTGGAGATATAAAAAATAAAAATAGAAACCCAGAAATGAATGGTTTTAGATTTTTAATATTAATTTGAGTTTTAAGAAAATAAACAAAAAAAGTTCCAAAAAATAAATAAAAAGGTGTCATCCACATGGTTCTTATTTTTGAGCCAGTTATCACTGAAGTTAAAAACATTAAAAAGATAGGCACAACATTTATTACAATTAAAAAAAGTTGTTCTTTGTTATTAAAATTTATTTTAAATTTAATTTTTTTAACTAACAGCATGACTAAAAATAAAAATGGAATTAATATTCCAATTTGTTTTGCAATAAAAATTAATGGAAATTTGATATGATCAACTAAACTTGATTGTTCTAGACCAGTTCTTGCTAGTCCATAAGTTAAAGTTATAAAATCGTTATTGTTTAACCAAATTAAATGAGGGACTAAAACAACCAAAAAGACTTCAAGTGATATTACATACTTAAAATCAAACTTTTTATTTTTCTTAATAAAAATTAAGTAAAAAAATAAAAGATCAATTGAAACTAAAAGATATAGAAATAAATATTTTGATAAAAACCCAAAAGCTGCAAAAAATCCTATTAATAAACAATCCGTAAATTTAATGTTTTTTCCACTATAAATTTTCCAAGAAAAATAAACTGTTAATGACCAGAATGGGAGTTGGCAAACGTTTACATTAAATTCTGGGGTTGTAAAATTGTAAAAATAGATACTCTCCAAAAGTAGAACTGAAATTAAACTTAGTAAATCATTTTTTAAAATTTCTTTTGAAAGTTTAAAAACATAATAAAAAGAAATAATTACAAAAATTTGACTAAGTAAATAGTAAGCCCAATCTTGTGAACCAAAAATTTGAAAAAAAACTTCTGGAAAAAATGCACTCATTGGTGGATGCTTGTTAAATCCCCAGTCTAAATTACTTCCCCAAGCTAAAGCTTCAATAGTATCAAGTGGTAAATTATGATTTGTTAAAGATGGTACCAATGTCCAAAATAAAAGATGTGATAAAACAAAGATGTAAAATATATTATTTATATTCTTGGTATAATTGGTCATTTATAAATATTAATATTAATTCAGCTTACTTGACACCCCTAATTTGCTGAATATACTCCGGAAATTCAATTTTTAAGTATGCCGAAGACTACTAAAGTTAAAAAAAAAGTTTCAAAAGTTAAAGCTAAAGTTTCAAAAGTTAAAGCTAAAGTTACTAAAGCAAAAGCTAAAACAGTAAGCAAGCCAAAAATAGTTGCTAAAGCACCTATAAAAATTTCCAAGACTTATGTTCCAAAAGATACTGAAAAATATATGTGCGAAAAACATAAGGTATTTTTTAGAATGAGACTGACAGAATGGAAAAAAGAATTAGTTAAAGCAAATAATGAGGCACTTTATAACGGTAGCATGGATGATAACAGCATTTCTGCTGATATTGTCGATCAAGCAAGTTCATACACTGATAAAAATGTTGAGATGAAAGCTATTAACAGACAAATAAAACTAATTTCAGAAATCGATAAAGCGTTAGCAAGAATTCGAGAAGATATTTATGGATATTGCCTAGATACTGCTGAACCAATTGGATTAAAAAGATTAATGGCTAGACCTGTAGCTAAATATACAATCGCCGCACAAGAAAAGCATGAAAAAGATGAAAAAGTTCATGCAGATGATTAATCTCAATTAATCAATTAGCATCAAGAACTGCATGTAAGAACTGTTTAGTTCTTTCATTTTGTGGATCACCAAACAATTGTTCTGGTGGACCTTGCTCAAATATTTTACCCTCATTAAAAAAACATACTCTATCTGAAATTTCTCGTGCAAATCCCATTTGGTGAGTCACCATAATCATTGTTAAATTATGTTCCTTATTTAAAGATCTAATAACATTCAAAACTTCTCCTACAACTTCGGGATCTAATGCTGATGTAATTTCATCTAACAACATTACTTTCGGTCTCATTGCTAACGCTCGAGCAATGGCAACCCGTTGTTGCTGACCTCCTGATAGTCTACTTGGGTGTTCATCTTTTTTATCAGATAAACCAACTAATTCTAATAAATCTAAAGCTCTTTGTTCTGCCTCTTCTTTTTTCATACCCAAAACTTCAATAGGTGCTTCAATACAGTTTTGTAAAGCTGTCATATGAGGAAATAAATTAAATTGTTGAAATACCATTCCAATTTTTGATCTTCTTTCCCTTAAATATTTTTCACTAGCTTCAACTAATCTACCGTCAGAGTCCATATGTGTTAGAGGCTCTCCATCTAAATGAATTACACCTTGGTTTATTTTCTCTAAAGTCATCAGTACTCTCAAAACTGTAGTTTTCCCTGATCCAGAAGGTCCAATTATTGAAACCATTTCATTTTTTTTAATTTCTAAATTTAATTTATCTAGAACAACCAAATCTCCATATTGTTTTGTTACATCTGAAAAATTAACGATGATATCTGATGAGTTTTCTTCCATATTAAAGTTGTTCTTTTTTTATTTTTCCTTGAGCTAGATTAACATTTTTTTCAATTTTTCTAATCCACATTGCTGCAGGAATTGATAAAGTTAAAAATATTAAGCCTACTATAGTATACGGCTCTAAATAACGGTAGTGATATCCTCCAACAGCAGTTGCTGCATGAAATAGTTCTGCAACTCCAATAGTAGATAATAATGGTGTATCTTTAAAAATACCAACTAAGTAATTACCCATGCCTGGTATTGCAATTGGAAACGCTTGAGGCAAAACTATTTTTCTATATGTATAAAATGTTGAAAAATTTAAGGCTCTACATGCTTCCCATTGTGTTTTAGGTACACCTTCTAAAGCTCCTCTATACACCTCTGATAAATAAGTTCCGAAATGAAGACCAATTGTTATCATTCCACAAACCCAGGCTGATAATGTAATTCCAAATTGAGGTAGTACAAAGTAGACAAAGAATAATTGGATTAATAAAGGTGTTGATCTAATAAATTCAACAATTTCTCTATTGATCATATTTACTATTTTAATTGGGGTTCTTTGACCTAATAAAAATAATAATCCAACAACTGCAGCGATAGCGTAGCCAATTCCAGCAGCTAAAATTGTGTTCAAAGTTGCCCATAACATTTGTGGCAATATCTCTATCGCAAAATCCCATCTCCATTCTGCATTCATATTATTTTACTTCCTTTCCAACTTTTCTTGCTGCTAAAACTTCCAACCAACGTAAAAATGGAACAAGAAAAAATCTTGAAATTATATAATAAATTAAAAGTGCTGTTCCAAAACACTGAGCAGATAACCAAGTAATAGAGTTGATTTGTTTTGCTTCAAATGTTAAATCAACTACTGTCACTAAAGCAACAAGTGCGGTTGCTTTTAAAAGTTCTACGGTTAGATTTGCTGCTGGTGGTAAAATAATTGGAAATATTTGAGGTATTATTATTTTCCTCATTCTTTTTGCTGGTGTAAAGTTTAGTGCAAACGCACCTTCCCATTGTCCTTTTGGGACTGCTAAGATTCCACCTCTTACAATTTCTGCTCCATAAGCGCCGAAGTTCATTCCTATAGCAACCACCCCCGCGGTGAATGCTTCTAGTGTAAGTCCGAAAAAGGGCAATACATAGTAAAACCAAAATAATTGAACCAATAAAGATGTTCCTCTGAAAAATTCTATATAAACTGTTGCTGTACCTTGAATAAGTGGATTTTTTGACAAACGCATTAATCCAAAAATTAGTGAAATGATTACATAAAGAATAGTTGAGCAGACTAATACCTTAATAGTAGTTATTGTTCCAAGTAACATGGTCGGACCGTGTTCGGATAAAAATGCAAAATAGCTCACTATTAAACCCTTATGATTAAAAAAAAATCAGGCGACGAATTATTGTCGCCTGATAAATTAAAAAATTATTATTTTTATTTAGTTGAACAAGCCCACTCAGTAGTCATTTCAGGAGGAGGTAATTGAGCTTTATCATAGCCATATTTACCAGCTCTTTCTAACATCTTAGCAGGATTTGCCATAACTTTTGCTAAAGCAGCATTAAAGTTATCTCTAAACTCAGTATCAGTTTTTCTAAAACCTATACCAACTACGTTTACAGTTTCCATAGGCATTAACTTAGGATCTGTTACTTCAAATGCACCACCTGTTTTTTCTTCGTGCTCTTTAGCACCAAAGAAAGTTTGAACAGCAACATCAGCTCTACCTGCTTTCATAGCAGCTAAAATTCCAACTTCACCTTCAACTAATAACATTTGACTATCTGGAACACCAAATTTCTTAGCAGCTTCTACTGTGTTGAAACCAGCACCAGTTACAAGTTTTGCACCTGTGCTAATTACATCAGCATAATTGTTAATATTTTTAGGATTTCCTTTTGGTACTAACATAGCATCTCCAAAAACTCCAATGGGGTCTGAAAAATTGATGTTCGCACATCTACTTTTTAGAATGTACATACCACCAGTAATCATGTCAGATCTATTAGCATTAATTCCTGGAATTAATCCTGACCATTCAAATACTTTAGTTTCATGCTCAGTAATTCCCATTTCTTCAAGAACTGTTAGAGCAATCATATTAACAAATCCTAAAGCTTCACCGTTATCACCAGCGTAAGCCCATGGCACTGCAGTACCAAAACCCAGTCTTAACTTGTGTCCATCTTTTAACCTATCAGTTAATGTTGCAGCATTGACAGATGAAATACTAAAAAGAATTACAAGAAAAACTGAAATCGATTTAATTAGTTTATTCATTATCTCTCTCCTCTTTGTTTAATAATAAATAAAGGTTAACAAGATTTCTAATTTGATGCAAATAAACTTGAATTTAAAGATCAACTTATAATTGAATCTGAGACTAATTATTTATTATATCATCGATATTTATTTCACCATCATCTAGTGCAGTTAAATAAATTCCCATTTCAAAATGATTATAAGTTTTTTTTAATGATTGAAGTAAGTTAAATGAATTGTCATCTGTTTGTGGTTTTAGATTAATAGCAACACATCTTGGAATATTTTTTTCTACCTTAAAGGAAAGATTATTAATCTTAATAATCTTACCAATCCATTCACGTTCTTTCCAAGGTTCAATTCCATCTATATAAATATTTCCTCTAAATATTGAGCTTTCGACGTTTCTATCAATTTTTTTTCTAAAATCGTTAATACTTTGAATGTTTATTAGCGAGACTGAGTTTACAAAATTTACTTTATTAGAAATTGATGTATCAAAAAAGGGAAATTCATGATTTTTCATTAAAGTTATTGGTTTCTTTAAGGAACTTTCTAATTCTGAAATTGTATTTGATAGTGTTTCGCGTTCTTCTGATTGATTAACATCAATGGTTAATATTTCTTTGTCTTTTAAAGTAAGGGTTAGTTTTTCATCTTTATAAATAAAGTTATATTTATTTAATACTGGAGAATTTTTTAATGTTAAAACTTTGTTCCACTTTCCTTTTCTATCATCAGGGCTTTTTTCAAATAATTTTACCTGTTCTTGATCTAGATCTTTTGCAAATGCAAAAATTCTATCACTAACAATTCCAATATCTTTTTTGATTTTACAATTTTTAATTGTCTGAAATGATACAGATTTAACTGGACAGTAATTTATTGAAGAAATAGTAGCGCTCATGTAATGTTTTTAAAATAATATGTCTTATCTTTCTTCAAATCAACTTAAACAATATGAGGATGAAGGATTTGTTTCGCCAATAAATATTTTTTCAAAAGAAAAGGCAAAAGAAATTCGAGATGAAATAGAATTAATAGAAAAAGAAATGCCTGGTGAATTAGATAAGTCAGGTAGATATAATGCTCATTTAATTTCACCTTTATTAGATGAAGTTACACATCATCCTAAAATATTAGATGCTGTTCAAAGCTTAATTGGTGAGGATATACTTGTTTGTGGAACGACTCTTTTTATCAAAAATCCTAATGAAAAAGGTTTTGTTAGCTATCATCAAGATGCAAAATATATTGGATTGGAGCCTCATAATTGGGTGACTGCTTGGGTTGCAATAACAGATTCTAATGAACACAATGGCTGCATGAGAATGTGGTCAGGTTCTCATAAAGATAGTTTAAAAGATCATGATCAGATGTTTAATGAAGGAAATTTATTAACCAGAGGTCAGACTGTTAATAATGTGCCTAAAGAAAAAACAACTCCTTTGATATTAAAAGCAGGTCAAATGTCATTACACCATCCAACTGTGGTACATGGTTCAGATTTAAACAAAAGTGACGACCGAAGAATAGGATTTGTTATCCAAAGCTATATTGGAGCAAATGTTAAACAAATCATAGGTAAAAATAGTGTGCAATTAGCTAGAGGTGTGGATAGTTATAATTATCACGAAAAAATTGAGAGAACTTCATTGTTAATGAGTGAAAAAGACCTTAAGTTAAAAAAAAAGGAAAATGACAATCTTCAAGAAATTTTTTATAAAGGTGCACCTAAAAAAGGTCAATTATAGTTAAAAAATGAAAAGAAAAAAATCAAACAAAAATTCAATTTCATTTCTTTTTGCAAAAAAATATATTTATATTTACTATCCTATTATTTGGATAATTCTGTTACTATATGTGTTTACAAGATGAATAGTAAGTTAATTCTAATTATTGTTATTGTTTTAGCTATTGAGTTATCAGGTAATGGTATTTTAACTTCTTTATTTAAGTTGATGAATTAATTTATGTTTGAGGAGGCAAACTTTCCTTATTCATAAATTGATATCCTTTTATTACTGCCTCTCGTGTGGAAATTTCATAATACCATCTTGATAAGTTTTTAAAATTTTTAAGACCAATGTCATGCCACTCATGCCTAGCAATCCAAGGCCAAGTTGCAATATCAGCTATTGTATATTTTTCTCCTGCAAGAAATTTAGATTCTTTTAGTCTATTATCTAATTCTTGATAAATTCTTTTTGTAATTTTGAAATATCTTTCTTCACCAAACTCACTTTTGCCTGGATTATAATGATGGAATTGATGATGTTGTCCTATCATAGGACCCACATATCCCATTTGAGCCATTAACCATTGATTAATTTTTAATCGATCTTCATTGTCATAAAATTTCCCACTCTTTTCTCCAAGATAAATTAAAATTGCCCCGGACTCGAATATGGTCTCATTTTTATCATGATCAATAATTATTGGAATTTTACTAAATGGACTTAATTTTACGAACTCAGGTTTAAATTGTTCGCCATTACTTATATCTATTTTGGTTAATTTATACTGATAACCAATCTCTTCCAGCATGATACTAATTTTTTTACCATTAGGTGTATCAGCTGTAAGGAGTTCAATCACCTTTAACGCCTAGTCGATCTTTTAAAGTTTTAGAGGAGGTAGTAAATTCAAATCTATACTTTTCATCAGGTCTTGCCAGTTTAAAACAAGCTCTTGCAGCTAAAGCACCCTCATGAAAACCAGATAAGATAAGCTTTAATTTTCCTGGGTAAGAGCAGATATCACCAACAGCATAAATACCTTTTTGATTCGTCTCAAATTTCTCTGTATCTACTTCAATAGTTTTTTTATCAATATTTAATCCCCAATTTGCAATTGGTCCTAACTGCATAACAAGCCCAAAAAAACCTAAAACGTATTCTGAATTAAGAGTTTTGATTTCTTTGTTGTCATTTTTAATGTCGATACTTTCTAATTTCTCTTCACCTTTAACAGAACTCATTTGATACTTGGTATATAGATTAATTTTTCCTTCTTTTGCGAGTTCATGTACTTTATCGACTGTTGCCTGTGCGGCTCTAAAATCATCTCTTCTGTGAATTAAATTTACTTTTGAGCTTTTTGATAATTCGACAGCCCAATCCAAGGCACTATCTCCTCCTCCAAAAATAGTTACGGTTTTACCCTCAAATATTTTTTTATCTCTAATTGAGTAAAAAACCGATTGATTTTCAAATTTTTCACACTCTTTCACAGGGAATTTTCTAGGTTCAAAGGATCCAACACCTCCTGCGATTATAACATTTGGGGTTAAAAATGTTTTTCCATTATTTGTTTTAACTACCCAGCTCTGATTTTCTTTTTTCACTTCATCTACTCTTTCACTGAGATGAAATTTAATATCAAAAGGTTTTAATTGATTAATTAAATTATTGGTTAACTCTTCTCCCGTACATTCAGGAACAGCTGGTATATCATAAATTGGCTTATCTGGATAAAGTTCAATGCATTGTCCACCTATTTTATCTAAATTATCTACTATCTCACAATCAAGACCAATTAATTTTAATTGATGTGCTGTGAACAAACCAGTTGGTCCCGCTCCAATTATTAATGCATCTGTTTTGTTCATTTAAACTTGTTTTTCAGGAATGTTAACTATTAAACCATCTAATTCATTTGAAACAGTTAATTGACAACTTAATCTACTATTTTGTTTTGGTTCAAATGCCATATCTAACATATCTTCTTCTCCATCTTCTTTAGGTGGTAGCTTATCAAACCATTCGTCATTAACATATACATGACATGTCGCACAAGCCATTCCACCACCACAATCTGCATCAATACCAGGAATATCATTTTGAACTGCACCCTCCATAACCGTAAGTCCATTTTGAACATCAATTGTATGTGTTTGCTTATCGTGCGTGATGAAATTTATTTTTGCCATTAATTAGATATAAGCTCTTAAAAAAAAAGGGCAAGCATGTATAAACATACTCGCCCTAATTAAATATTTTACTTAGTAAAACTACTTAGCTCTTTTTCCGCTTGAACTAGTTGCAGCAGCCCAAATTACTAGACCAAATGCAATTTTGTTAACAAAGTCAGCTAAGTTATAAACAACGTTAAGTGATTCTGCATCTACACCACCTGTTAGGTAACCAAATACATAACCTAGTGGGTAAATTGCCCAACCTACTGTAACGATCATTCTCATTGCACCAAAAGCAGTTACAAGAGCCTTGTTTCCACTTTTTGCTGCAGCTTTACCTGCTTCACCAGAGAATACTTCATAAAGAATGTATACCCAACCTGCCATACCGATAATGAAACCAAGTGTAGCGTTGATGTATCCAGCTTCTCCTAAATATCCACCTACTAGCATTACTACTGAACCAAGTAACAATCTCCAGAACATTCCAGAATTTGCTTTACCTACAGCAGATAGAATTAAATAGAATTCAACCATTTGTAGAGGTACAGTAATTAACCAGTCAATATATCTGTATACTGTTGGCGAGTCTCCAGTAGTCACCCATACTTCTCTCATGTACATGTAGTGTATGAATGCAATACCAGTTACTAGACCTGCAACGATAACTGAAGTTCTCCAGCCCGCTGCTACGTTGCCAGTTTCCATGAAGAAGAAAGCAGTAGCTGCTAACATGACCCGATCTTTGAAATAAAATCATCTTTTCTATTTTATGATTAGCTAGTTTAACAGCTTCATCCACTAGAGGTTTGTATTCAACTGTTCTTCCTGGCTCAAAACCACATGATGCTGTAACTAACAATTTTGCTTTACTGTCATCAATTCTACTAGCTAGTTCATTTGATGCAAAGCCACCAAAAACAACTGAGTGAATTGCTCCAATTCTCGCACACGAAAGCATAGCTATCACTGCCTCTGGTATCATAGGCATGTAAATAATTACT
>QBYI01000003.1 GCA_003282895.1 Pelagibacteraceae bacterium AG-325-F15 | reverse complement strand
TGACCTAGTGTTTTTAAATATTCTGAAACTTGCTCTCGTTTTAGCACCCCGTTATTTTCATAAAGTTGATAAGCTAATGCTTTAATTGAAGAATTTTTTTCTTTAAGATTTTTTAAATCAATAAGACTTTTTAAGACGGTGTTAATTCTTGTCTTGATCCACTTGTGAATAAAGTCAACTAACTTTTGTTTTGGATTTTGTTCTACAGTGTCATCAATAATAAGTTCAAAATTAGGATTTAAGTAGTCATTTCCAACAGATAGTTTTGCTATAGGAAAATTATTCCAATAAATTTTAAAATCATCATTCAACTCAATTAGTCCTGTATCAATAATTATTTGAATTCTTTTTTCAAGTTCAGGCCCAATAGATTGCCTTGCTGCTTTTTTTAATGATTTAATGTCAGTTTCTAGCGCCCCTTTTTTAAAATCCAACTCTAACTTGAGACCTTTTATTTTCCCAATGAATTGATCATCAATCATCACATCGTTATTTTCTAAAATTTCTGTCTTAAATTCCATATCTTGTTTTAAACCCCTTGCAAGAACACTCGCTCTCTTATCAATAAAAGTTTTTGTAAGTTCTTCATGAAGTCTATCTGAAATTCTATCTTCTAAGTGTTTTGTTTTTTCTATCCAATAGTCTTGATTTTCAATCCAGTTATTTTTATTAGAAACATAAGACCAAGTTCTAACATTTGCAATTCTATTTGATAAAGAATCTACATTTCCCTCTAATTTATCAAGTTTTATAAGCTGTAATCTCATAAATTCATTACTAATTTGCCCTTTTTCACTGTTTAGAAATGAAAATACATTACGAATAACTTCATAGTGATTTCCATAAGTTTTCTTAACAAAATCGGGTATTTGGCAGCATTCCCATAATAGACAAAGCGATTTCCTGTTAAATTCTAAATTAATTAAACTTTTGTCTCTTAAAAAATATTTTAAAGCTTTTTCATCTTCACATTCATGTATTTTTCTTAACCATTCTGTATGAGGTTTTTCCTCAAGAGATTTAATTAAACTTAATGGATTATTAAAGTTAAGATTTGAATTTCTCCAAAAAAGATTTCTTATTTCTTCAAATTGATGATTTTCTATTAGCTCAACATCTTCTGATGAAATTTCTTTACAATCACCAGTAATTCCAAAATTACCATCGTTAAGATATCTACCAGCCCTACCTGCAATTTGACCAATTTCAGACAGATTTAATTTTCTTAATTTTTTACCATCAAATTTTTTAAGATTTGAAAAAAAAACATGGTCTAAATCCATATTAATTCCCATTCCTATAGCATCGGTTGCCACTAAAAAATCAACATCACCAGACTGATACAATTCTACTTGGGCATTTCTTGTTTTAGGGCTTAATGATCCCATCACTATTGCAGCGCCACCCTTTTGTCTTCTTATTAGTTCTGCTATAGCATAAACTTCTTCTGCAGAAAATGCGATTATTGCTGTTTTTCTATTTATTCTAGAAATTTTTTTATGACCCGTATATGTTAGTTTTGATAAACGGTCTCTGTTTATAAATTCTACATCCGCATCAAGTTTAGAAATTATATTTTTAATCGTATGAGAGCCCATGAGCATTGTAAGTTTTTCTCCTCTCATATTTAAAAGTCTGTCTGTAAAAATATGACCTCTTTCATGATCAGCACACATTTGTATTTCATCCACCCCAACAAATTCTAAATGTTTATCTATGGGCATTGACTCAACAGTACATAAAAAATATTTTGCATTTTGAGGGATTATTTTTTCCTCACCTGTAATCAAAGCTACTTTATCAATACTAATTTTCTTAATTACTTTGTCATAAACTTCTCTAGCTAATAATCTTAATGGAAATCCAATCATGCCAGTATCAAAAGACAGCATAGTCTCTATAGCTAGATGGGTTTTTCCTGTATTAGTTGGTCCAAGAACAGCTGTGATTTTGTGTTTAGTCATTTCTATCTTTGGTATATCTTTTTTTTTACCTACCAGATATTGTTGCTGTTAAAGAACAAAAATAGACTAAAACATGACCGAATCGGAGGGTAAAAAGTTCTCATTTTACTTATATAGTTCAGTTAGATTATCATAAATAAGATTAATTCTATAATGGTAATTTAAAAAAAAATATGACCAAAAAAATTTGGCAAGCATCCTTAAATCGAAAAAAAAATTCAATTCTTTTTAATTTTGAGAAATATGTTTCTGAAAAATTTAACAAAAATTTTAACGGTGATTATAAAAAAATATTAAATTGGAGCATTAAAAACGCCCCAGAATTTTGGAGTACTTTCTGGAATTTTAGCAAAATCAAAGGAATAAAAGGGAGTAAAAAAATTAAAAAATCTAGAATATTTTATAAAAATAAATTTCTACCTAAGAGTAAATTAAATTTTGCTGAAAATTTGTTATCTAAAAATAATAATGAAAAAGCTATAACTTTTTTAAGTGAGAATAATTATAGAGAAGAGAGAACTTGGACTAAGTTAAATGGAAACACAAGTAAGCTAATACAGTTTCTTAAAGACAAAAAGATTAAAAAAAAAGATAGAGTGGTTGCTTACATGCCAAACACCATTGAAACTGTTGAAGCTTTTTTGGCAACATCTTCGATAGGAGCAATATGGTCCTCCTGTTCACCAGATTTTGGAGTAAAGGGAGTCATAGAAAGATTTTCTCAAATTAATCCAAAGTTATTATTTATTACCGATCAATATTTTTATAATGGAAAAAAAATTAATATTTTAGAAAGACTTACAGAAATTTTGAAAAAAATACCTTCGATTAAAAATATTGTAATTGTCAGCTATCCTGGAGAAAAATTTATAAATTATAAATTATCATTTAAGAAAAATGTTTTTAGATGGAATGAATTAATGAAAATTAAATCTAAGAATATAAACTACTCTAAATATGATTTTGATCATGAGCTTGCAATACTTTATTCAAGCGGAACAACAGGAAAACCTAAGTGTATTTGTCATAGGACTGGAGGAGTATTAATTCAACATAAAAAAGAACATCAATTACACTGTGATATCAAAGAAGGAGATAATGTTTTTTATTTCACTACTTGTGGATGGATGATGTGGAATTGGCTGGTAAGTGTTTTAGCCTCTAAAGCTTCAATAGTATTATTTGATGGATCGCCAATGTTTAAGAAAGACGACTTATTACTAAAAATAGCAGAAAAAGAAAATATTACATTTTTAGGAATAAGTGCAAAATATGTAGATGCATTACGTAAATTGAAACCAAAACTAAAATATAAGTATAATCTAGAAAAGTTAAAAACTATTTGTTCAACAGGATCACCTTTATCAAAAGAAGGATTCAAATATGTGTATCAAAATATTAAAAAGAATGTTCATTTAGCATCAATTTCTGGTGGTACTGATATTGTTTCATGCTTTGTTTTAGGAAATTTATATCAACCTGTACACGTGGGAGAGATTCAAAATAAAGGATTAGCTTTAGATGTTGATATTTTTAATGACAAAGGAAAATCTATAAAGAATAAAAAGGGAGAATTAATTTGTAAAAATTCTTTCCCTTCAATGCCATTGAAGTTTTGGAATGATAAAAATGATAAAAAGTATAAAGATGCATATTTCAATCGTTTTTCTAATGTTTGGCATCATGGTGATTTTGCTGAAATAAAAACAAACAATGGTTTTGTTATTCACGGCCGTTCAGATACAACTTTAAATCCTGGCGGTGTCAGGCTTGGAACTGCAGAAATTTATTCCGAGGTTGAAAAATTTAAGGAAGTAAAAGAGTCAATTGTTGTAGGGCAATCTTGGGATAATGATGTTAGAATTGTCTTATTTTTAATTATGAATTCAAAATTTTATCTTACCAAAAATTTATTAAAAAGAATAAAAATGCAAATTAGAAAAAATGCTTCCCCAAGACATGTTCCTAGTAAAGTAATTGTGGTTAATGATATTCCAAGGACTAAAAGTGGTAAAATTGTAGAACTAGCAGTTAAAAATATAATTGAAGGAAATAAAATAAAAAACAAAGAAGCTTTAGCAAATCCTGAAGCTTTAAAATATTTTAAGAATTTAAAAGAGCTTAGCAATTAAATGTTAAAAGACTTAGTTAAAAGCCTCAAACCATCTTCAACGCTAGCAATAAATGAGACTTCTAGAAAATTAGAGGAGCAAGGAAAAAAAATATTTAAATTTGGTTTTGGACAATCTCCATTTAAAGTTCCAGCAGATGTTGTTGAGGAATTAAAAGTCAATGCTCATCAAAATCAATATTTACCTATGCAAGGATTATCCAAGTTGAGAGATGCAGTAGCAAAATATACTTCCAGTAAAAAAAATTTAAATTATAAATCTCAAAATGTAATAATAGGACCTGGGTCTAAGGAATTAATGTTTTTGTTACATATAATTTTTGATGGAGAAATTATTTTACCTGCTCCAAGCTGGGTTTCTTATGCACCCCAGGCAATACTTGGAAGAAATAAAGTAAAGATTTTACAAACAAAAGCAGAAAATAATTGGTTCCCGACAGCAAAAGAGATTGAGGAATTAATTATAAAAGATAAAAATAAAAACTATTTATTATTTATTAATTCACCAAATAATCCATCTGGCCAAATTTGTGAAAACTTAGAAGAAATAGCTGAAGTTGCTAACAATTATAATCTCATTATTTTATCTGATGAAATTTACTCAGAATTAAGTTTTGAACAAAATTATAAATCTATTTCAAATTATTGTCCTAACAAAACAATTATAAGTACTGGATTAAGTAAATGGTGTGGAGCTGGTGGATGGCGATTGGGCTATTTCATAGTTCCAGACTCTTTAAGTAAAATTAAAGATATGATAAATGTTTTAGCAAGCGAAACTTTTTCTGCTGTTAGTGCTCCTATTCAATATGCAGCAATTAAAGCTTATCAAAATGATCACTCAGATTATATTAATGAATCAAGAAATATTTTAAAAGCAGTTGGTAATTATGTTTATGAAAACTTAAAATCAAATAAAGTTTTAATTAATAAACCTCAAGGTGGATTTTATTTGATGCCAGAGTTTTTGAATAAAAAGTTTAATTCTTCAGCTGAAATGTGTGACGATATCTTAAATAAGACAGGTGTTGCTTTATTGCCTGGATCTGACTTTGGATTTGATCAAAATCGAATGTTAGCAAGACTAAGCTTTACTGACTTTGATGGAAAAAGATTTATGGAAGAAATTGAAGACAACACAAAAATTAATGATGCTTTAATTTATGAGTTAGCCCCTAAGATAGTAGAAGGTGTTAATAAGCTGAAAAAGTGGTCAGAATCAATATAAAATCCGACTATACAGACCCAATTACTTACTGTTAGAATTATAATATAAAAATAACGATACATGGGGGAAAAAATGAAAAAAATAATTACATCTCTATCTAGTGCTTTACTGATACTAGCTGCATCTTTATCATTAACTGGTGTTGCAAAATCAGCAGAGTTTTTCACGATAGGAACAGGTGGACCTACTGGAGTTTATTTCCAAACAGGTAACGCAATTTGTAAAATGTTGCATAAATCTGCAATTGCTAAAGAACACGGAAGAAAAAAGGGTATAGATAAAGCTTACAGGTGTACCGCACCTTCAACAGGTGGATCAAATTATAATATTGGTCAAATCGCTGCTGGTGAGTTTCAATTTGGTGTTGCTCAATCTGACTGGCAATATCATGCAGTAAATGGATCAAGCAAGTGGGAAGGTAAACAGTACAAAGGCTTACGAGCTGTATTTTCAGTTCATAATGAACCATTCCAAATTTGGGCAAGAAAAAAAGCTAAAATCAAAAATTTTGCTGGTTTAAAAGGAAAAGTTGTAAATATCGGTAACCCTGGTTCAGGACAAAGAGGAACTATGGAAGAGCTTATGAAAGCAAAAGGTGTTGATAATAGTTTCTTTAAATCAACAACTGAATTAACTTCATCTGAGCAAGTTAAAGCATTGTGCGATGGTAAGATAGATGCTTTTGGTTATTCTGTTGGATTTCCAAATGGAGCTATGGAACAAGCAGCAACTTGTGCGGCTAAAGCTTCTCCAATTAATTTAACTGGATCTGAAGTTCAGGGATTAATTGATGGCGCAGATTATTATGCTAAAGCCGTAATACCAGCTGGAACTTACACAGGACAAAAAAAAGATGCTACTACTTTTGGTGTTAAAGCTACTGTAGTAACTAGCAATATGGTTGAGTCTGATCTTGTTTATCTAGTTGTTAAAGCAGTATTCGAAAACTTTGATGATTTCAGAAAACAACATCCTGCATTTTCTTCACTTAAAAAAGAAGATATGATTGCAGATGGTTTATCAGCTCCACTTCATGAAGGTGCTGTTAGATATTATAAAGAAGTTGGATTGATGTAATCCAGTCACTTAATTAAATTAAAAAGGCCTGATTTTTATCGGGCCTTTTTTTTATAATAAGGTATCTTTTTATAATGAGTCAAAGCATTAATGAAAAAGTAAAAAGTAAGATAAATGAAAATTTATCTCCAACAAGTAATTTAACTGGGCTTCATCTTAAAATTGTAGCTTCAATAGCAATTATTTGGTCTTTATTTCAACTTTGGTATGCTTCACCATTTCCTTTTATGTTCAATTTTGGAATGTTTAAAGGACTTCCGGCTAGAGCTATTCATTTAGGTTTTGCTCTAACTTTAGCCTTTTTAATTTATCCAATATCTAAAGGAAAAAAAATTTCTATAATTGATATAATAATAAGTTTTGTTGGAGCTTTTTCGTGTCTTTATATATATTTTTTTTATGATCAACTTGTTGATCGAGGTGGAGTTCTTTTAAATATTTCAATTAATGAAAATTATAATTTACCTATTGAATTAATCATTGGTAGTTGTGGTATATTGATTTTATTAGAGGCAACAAGACGTGCAATTGGTTTGCCATTAGTTATTATCGCAATTTGTTTTTTATTATTTTCTTATTTTGGAAGATATGCACCAGAAATAATTTCTCATGGTGGCCTTTCATTAAATAGACTTATTGGATTTCAATGGCTTGACCAAGAGGCTATATTTGGAATTCCTATTGGTGTTTCAGTTGATTTTATATTTTTGTTTGTTTTATTTGGCGCGTTATTAGAAACTGCTGGAGGAGGTAAATATTTTTTAGACTTGGCATTTGCTATGGTTGGAAGGATGAGAGGTGGACCAGCTAAAGCTGCAATTTTAGGCTCTGGAATGACTGGATTGATTTCAGGATCTTCAATTGCAAATACTGTTACAACTGGAACATTTACAATTCCTATAATGAAAAAGACTGGTTTTTCTGAAGAAAAAGCTGGTGCAATAGAAGTTTCGTCCTCAGTAAATGGTCAAATTATGCCACCAGTTATGGGTGCTGCAGCATTTGTTATGGCAAGTTTTATTGGGGTCACTTATTTTGAAGTTGTTAAACATGCATTTTTACCAGCTATAATTTCTTACATTGCATTATTTTATATTTCACATCTTGAAGCTTTAAAATTGAATTTAAAAGGAATGGATGATGCAGATGTGCCAAATTTAAAAAAAACATTTTTATCAGGAATTCATTTTTTAATACCAATCTTTGTTTTAATCTACATGTTGGTCTATTTAAGGTTCACAGCTTCTTATTCAATATTTTATGCAACTGTATCACTTATATTTGTAAATTTAATTTATTTATTAACTAAAAATTCAAATTTTAAGGAAGCTCTTAAAGAGTGGTTTAATCAAACAATTGTAGGTTTTGAAAAAGGTGCATTAAATATGGTTGGTGTTGGAATAGCAATTGCAACAGCAGGTATTATCGTTGGAGCAGTAGGGTCCACAGGTTTAAGCACAAATCTTATTATAGTCATCGAGTCTATTGCAAAAGATAATGTTACTATTTTATTATTTTTAACAATTATTTTATGCCTGCTTTTAGGAATGGGATTGCCAACTACAGCAAATTATGTTGTCGTAGCCTCATTAATGGCAACTGTTCTAGTAGATGTAGGAAATGCATCTGGTTTTATTTTTCCACTTATAGCAGTTCATTTGTTTGTATTTTATTTTGGTTTAATGGCTGATGTTACTCCACCTGTAGGTTTAGCTTCATACGCTGCTGCAGCAATATCAGGAGGTGATCCTTTAAAAACTGGCCTACAAGCATTTTGGTACAGTTTAAGAACAGGAATTCTTCCAATTGTATTTTTATTTAATCACGAACTACTATTAATAGGAATAGAGAATATTTGGCATGGACTAGTTGTAATTTCAACCTCTCTAATAGGAATATTAGTTTTTACTTCTGCTACACAAGGTTGGTTTATTAATAAATTAAGATGGTATGAGATTATTATTTTTTTAATTATTTCTATTTCCTTGTTGTCACCTGAATTTGTATTAAATAAATTTTATCCAAAATATAATTATCAAGATATTTATAAAATTAATTCATTAAAATTAGATCCCGCAAAGGAAGTTAGATTTAAAGTCACAAGACCAAGTCCATATGGAGAAAGATACAAACTTTTTGTTATAGACAAAAATACTTTTAAAGAAGAATATAATATTGAAGAGTATGGAATTAATATAATTAAAAAAGAAGATAAAATTATTGTTGATACTTTAAAATGGAACGGAAAAGCAAAAAAAAATGGATTTGAGATAGATGATCATATAAGTGAGTTTAAAGTAGAAAATTCTAATCGGCCAAATAAATCAATAATTTATCCCTTGGCTTTAATTTTATTAATCATATTTGGTTATTTAAATTATAAAAGAAAAAATAGATAGACAATAACTTCGCATTAATATTTAATTAAATAAATATTAATAAAACTTACACAAAGAAGGGAAATAATGATTAAGAACATATTTAAAAACTTTTTAATGATTTTGTTGTTAACCACTGGTTTTGGTGGAAAAGCATTTTCTGCAGATGTAAATTTCTTTACAATTGGTACTGGAGGAACTGCTTACACTTACTATCCTGTTGGAGGTATGATAGCTAATGCTATTTCTAAACCACCTGGATCAAGAGAATGTGGAAAAGGTGGAAGTTGTGGAGTTCCAAACTTAATAGCATCTGCTGTTTCATCAAGAGGATCAGTTGACAATGTAAATGCTATAATTTCAGGCTTAAGAAACTCTGGTTTTGCACAATCTGATGTTGCTTATTGGGCTTATACAGGAACTGGAACTATGGAGGGTAAAACTCCAGCTAAAGATTTAAGAACTATAGCAGCACTTTTTCAAGAGCATATCCATCTAATTGCACTTAAAGATAGCAACATTAATTCTGTAAAAGATTTAAAAGGAAAAAGAGTTTCATTAGATGAGCCAGGTTCAGGTACTTATGTAGATGCTAAATTGATTTTAGAGTCCAATGGATTAAGTACAGGCGATGTTAAAGCTGAAGCTTTAAAAGGTAAAGCAGCAACTGATGCATTAAGAAATGGAAAAGTTGATGCAATTTTTGTTGTAGCAGGTTTTCCTACAGGAGCTGTTGTTGAGCTAGCATCCTCTGTAGCTATAAAATTAGTGCCTATTGATGGTGCTGGAGCCAAAGCACTAACTTCAAAATATGGATTTTTTTCACAAAGTCCTATTCCTTCAGGAACATATGAAGGTGTTGGTGAGGTAAATACGGTAGCTGTAGGTGCACAATGGTTTACTTCTGCAAAAGAAGATAACGAACTTATCTACCAAATTACAAAAGCTTTATGGAATAAAGAGTCTAGAAAGTTGATGGATGTTGGTCACGCAAAAGGTAAGACCATCACACCTGAAACAGCTCTTTCTGGAGTAGGAGTACCTTTACATCCTGGTGCAGAAAAATTTTATAAAGAAGCTGGTCTTTTAAATTAATCATAAAATAAATATTGCCCTAGATCAATTAGATCTAGGGCATTATTATGTCAGAATTTAATATTTCATCTAAAAAAGTTTCTAAATTAGTTGAGAAATATGAAGTTAAAACTAATGAAAGAAAACTAAAAAAATATTTAAAAACTTTTGTGTTTTATGCATTAGTTTTAATGTCTATTTATCATTTTTACGCATCAGGTTTTGGAACAATTAGAGATATATTGCATAGAGGTATTCACATCTCTTTTGTTGTGAGTTTAGTATTCTTATTTTATAATTGGAGAAAAATAGACGATAATACAAAAGAATTTAAGACACCTTATGTAGATATAATTTTTTTCATTCTTACCATCACAACAGCTTTATATTTACCCTTGTTACCTCCAGAAATTTTGGCTTCTAGAGTAGGCAATCCAACAGATACAGAAATAATTATGGGCTCTATATTAATCATTTTGACATTAGAAGCTGCCAGAAGATCTGTAGGATTTACCTTACCTCTAATTTGTTTAATTTTTATTTTATTTGCGATTTTTGGCCCGTATTTTCCCGGTGCTTTAAAACATGGTGGAGCTAGCTGGGTAGGTTTTGTCAATCATATATATATAACCAATCAAGGAATTTATGGAATTGCAGTAGGTGTAATGGCACAGTATGTATTTTTATTTATTTTGTTTGGAGTGCTTGCAACACGGATTGGCCTTGGTCAACTTTTTATAGATATAGCAATGGTAATTGCTGGTAAATATTCTGGAGGACCTGCAAAAGTTGCAATTTTTTCATCAGCATTTTTAGGCACTATATCTGGTTCTTCTATAGCAAATACAGTGACCACAGGATCTCTTACCATACCTGCAATGAAAAGAGTTGGCTATCCACCGCATTTTTCAGGAGCTGTAGAGGCTACAGCTTCAACAGGGGGACAAATTACTCCTCCAATACTTGGAGCAGCAGCATTTATTATGGTTGAATACTTGGAGGTTCCCTTAAGAGATATTTTAGCAGCTGCACTTATACCTGCCTTACTTCACTATTTTGGTATATTTATAATGGTTCATCTTGAGGCAAAAAAACTAGGTCTAAGAGGTTTGAATGAAAAAGAACTACCGAAATTTTTATCGGTTTTAAAAGATAACTGGTTATCATTAGCTCCACTAATTTTACTTGTTTATTTAATATTGATTGGCAGAACACCTGATTATGCTGCTGTAAATGCAATTATTGCATGCGTTGTAATTGGTTTTATCAAAAAAACAAATAGACTAACTGTCAAAGATTTACTCAAGTGCTTATCTGTAGGTGCAAAAAATACTCTTGCAGTGGGTGCTGCTGCGGCCTCAATAGGTATCATTGTTGGGGTAGTTACTCTAACAGGTGTTGGATTTAGATTAGGGTATGTTGTAATTCAGACCGCAGGAGATATTGGTAGCTTTTTTTTAAATTTCATTCCTTTTGATTTATTTTCAATTGATGATTTGACACTTTTCTTCTCTTTATTATTAATTGCAATTTCTTGTATATTTATGGGAACAGGTGTTCCCACAACAGCAACCTATATTATATTAGTTGCTGTAGCCGCCCCTGCTTTAACACAGTTAAATATAGAACCTATAGTTTCGCATTTTTTTGTTTTTTATTATGGTGTTTTAGCAGATATTACTCCACCGGTTGCTCTTGCCGCGTATGCTGCTGCTGGAATTGCTGGATCAAATCCATTTAAAACTGGAAACACAGCATTCAGATTAGGTATTGCAAAAGCTTTAGTGCCGTTTGTGTTTGTTTATTCGCCATCATTATTGTTAGTTGCTCAAGGTTTTGACTTATATATTTTTTTTGAAACGTTAATTTCTGCAATGATTGGTATCGCCTTGATAGGAGTTAGTTTTGCAGGTTATTGGTTAAAAACTGTTACATTATTCCAAAGATGGTATTTAGGAATAGTATCATTATTATTTATTGCGCCAGGTATTAATTCATCAATGATAGGCTTTTTCTTAATATTGCCCATCATATTTCTTCAAGTAAAAAAATAATATAACATTATTATATAAAAAATATTTTTAATTATAATTATATTCAATCTTTGATTTTTAAAATTTTCCACACCCCAGAACCAGAGGTTATAGTTTTGTTATTGCACTTTAATTCACAAAACAAAAATATCAAAGTATTTGTCTTTTTTAATATTTTTGTAAATCCAGTTATCTCATCACCAACTTTTGAAGCACCTATAAATTTTAAATCTAGAGAAATAGTTACACAAGGCGTTCCGTTAGCTGCTCTATGAGCTGATGTTCCAGCTCCTGCATCAATTAAAGCAGATAAATAACCACCATGAGTGATGCCTGCAGCATTCAAATGATTTTCATTAATTGTAGATTTAAATTCATATTCTGTCTCAGAAATTGTTCTAAATAAAACACCTCCATTATGTTTCATAAATCCAGGCTTAATACTTATTTGTTCAAATTCATTGCTCATAGTTTTTTATAATACAAAAGTTAAAATTAATAAAATTATAAAAATAATTATAAAAAAGTATATCACTGATCTTTGAAGTGATGCCTTAAGTAACCAATCTAACATTCAATTTCCTTTTTTGGTGGACCGCCCAGAACTCGAATCTGGAATCTCCCGGTTCGTAGCCGAGCGCCTTATCCAATTTGGCCAGCGGTCCTTTATTAATTTTTTTTATAAAAATATTATGAAGTTACTGTATTTTTGAATTTTATTAACAATTTTTGTTAAATAAAATTACAGCTTTGCATAAAATTTCTAATTAATGTGCTAAAATATCATTAAATATACTTTTTTTTTAGGTATATAAACCGTTTAAAAGAATGACTGAAAAATTAGTTGTCCCAGATATTGGAGATTTTGAAGATGTTGAGGTTATTGAGATACTTGTTAAAGAAGGCGATCAGATAAAAGTAAATGACCCAGTAGTTACTATTGAAAGCGATAAATCTAGCGTTGAAATCCCTTCTACCGTTTCAGGAAAAATAGAAAATATAGCAATCAAAGTAGGTGATAAAATTTCAAAAGATGATTTGCTTTTAAACGTTTCTTCCTCTAGTAAAATTTTAGACGATAAGTCAATTCCGAAAGATACAGAGAGTATTATCAAACAAGCAGAAGCCGCAATGGCACAAAAAAAAGAAGAAACTGTAATTTCTCAAGAACCAGTTCGAAAAAAAGAGCAGTCAATTATTCAAGTAACTAAAAGTGGTGACATTGATCCTTTAGAAACACAAGATTGGTTAGAGTCTTTGTCTGCTGTAATTTCTAAAAATGGTAATCAGAGAGCTCACTTTTTAATCAAAGAGTTAATCAATAAAGCATATCGAGAAGGCGCTAATATTCCATATACTCAAAATACTCCTTACATCAATACAATCCCTCCAGAGGCAGAGGTAAAATCAAATGGAGATCAAAATATTGAACGAAGAATTAGATCTTTAATTAGATGGAATGCAGCTGCAATGGTAGTCAGAGCAAACAAAAAATTCCCTGAACTTGGTGGACATATAGGTACATTTGCATCAGCAGCAACATTATATGATGTAGGAATGAATCACTTTTGGAGAGCAAAAAATAATAAATTTGGCGGAGATTTAGTTTATTTTCAAGGACATAGTGCACCAGGCATGTACGCAAGAGCTTTCTTAGAAGGAAGATTGAGTGAAAAACAATTAGATAGTTTTAGGCAAGAGGTTAATACAGATGGGCTTTCCTCATATCCTCATCCCTGGTTGATGCCAAAATTTTGGCAGTTTCCAACTGTCTCAATGGGGCTAGGACCTATGCTTGCAATATATCAAGCAAGATACATGAAATATTTAATTAATCGAGGACTTATAAAAGATGAGGGTCGAAAAGTTTGGGCATTTTTAGGTGATGGTGAAATGGATGAGCCAGAGTCTATGGGTGCTATTGGTTTAGCTGCAAGAGAAAAATTAGATAATTTAATTTTTGTTATTAATTGTAATTTGCAAAGATTAGATGGTCCTGTAAGAGGAAATGGGAAAATCATTCAAGAATTAGAAGGTAGTTTCCGAGGATCTGGTTGGAACGTAATTAAAGTAATTTGGGGTTCTTATTGGGACTCATTAATAGCAAATGATAAAACTGGTCATTTAGTAAAAATAATGAATGAAACAGTTGATGGTGAATATCAAGCAATGAAGGCAAGAGATGGGGCATACGTCAGAGAAAAATTTTTTGGAAAATATTCCGAGACACATGAATTAGTCTCTAGTTTGTCAGATAAAGATATTTGGAGACTAAATAGAGGTGGTCATGATCCACATAAAGTTTTTGCTGCATATGATAAAGCATCTAAAAACCAAGGAAGTCCTACCGTAATTATAGCTAAAACCATAAAAGGTTATGGAATGGGTAAGACGGGTGAAAGTGTTAACACAACTCACCAAACAAAAAAATTAGATGTTGATGATTTGATGTATTACAGGGATCGATTTGACGTACCTTTATCAGATGAACAAGTTAGAAATATTGAATATTTTAAACCTGATGATAAGTCACCTGAAATTAAGTATTTAAAAGAGCGAAGATTAAACTTAGGTGGGTTTTTACCAGAAAGAACAACTTACGCTAAGCCTATTAAAACCCCATCAAAAGACATTTTTGATTTTATGAAAGTTTCAACTGGTGAAAAAGAAATGTCTACTACTATGGCTTTAGTAAGAATGTTGACAAATTTATTAAGAGATAAAAATATTTCACCACGGTTAGTTCCAATTATTCCTGATGAAGCAAGAACTTTTGGCATGGAAGGATTTTTTCAGAAAATTGGTATCTATGCACACGAAGGGCAAAAATATGAACCTGAAGATGCGGCTCAATTAAGTTCTTATCGTGAGGATAAAAGTGGCCAGGTATTAGAAGAAGGAATTAATGAAGCTGGCGCAATGTCATCTTGGATTGCAGCCGCTACAGCATACACAAATCATGATATAGAAATGATACCAATTTATATTTTCTACTCGATGTTTGGTTTTCAAAGAGTTGGGGATCTTGCATGGGCAGCAGGTGATAGCCAAGCAAGGGGTTTTTTGATCGGAGCTACCGCAGGTAGAACAACACTAGCAGGTGAAGGTCTGCAACACCAAGATGGGCATAGTCATTTAATAGCCTCAACAATACCCAATTGTGTTACTTATGATCCAACTTTTCATTACGAATTAGCAGTTATTTTTAGAGAAGGTATGAGGCGTATGCATGAAAAAAAATGAAAATGTTTTTTATTATATTACCACAATGAATGAAAACTATTCTCATCCTGAGATCCCAAAAGATAAAAAATGTGAAGAGGGCATTCTTAAAGGCATGTATAAGATTAAAGAATATAATGAATTTAAAAAAACAAAAATTCAACTTTTAGGCTCAGGCACAATTTTACGTGAAATGATATCAGCTGCTGAAATCCTTCAAAATGATTATCAGATAGATAGTGAAATTTGGAGTGTTACAAGTTTTAATGAGCTAAGAAAAGATGGGATGGAAGTTGAAAGATATAATTTATTAAATCCAGATAAAGATCAGAAAATATCATATGTAGATCAATGTTTAGGAAAAACAGAGGGGCCAATTATGGCGGCTTCTGATTACATGAGAATGCATTCAGATCAAATTAGACCGTATACCAATAAAAGCTTTTATTCTCTAGGAACAGATGGATTTGGCAGAAGTGATACGAGAAAAAAACTTAGAAAATTTTTTGAAGTGGATAAGGAACACTTGGTTGCTTATAGTTTAAGTGTTTTAGCTAAAGAGCAGTTAATAACTTCAAAATATGCGAAAGAGGCTATAAAAAAATATAATATTAACGGTGAAAGACCAATGCCTACTAAATTATAATGCTAGTTACTGAAATTAAAGTACCTAATATTGGAGATTTTAAAGATGTTGAGGTAATTGAAGTTTTAGTTTCTGAGGGTCAAGAAATAAAAAAGAATGATCCTTTGATAACCATTGAAAGTGATAAATCTAGCGTAGAGATTCCTTCTAACTTTGAGGGTAAAATCAAATCTTTAAATTTAAAAGTAGGAGATAAAGTTTCAGAGGGTGATTTAATATTAATTTTAGAAGGTGAGTCACTAACGAAGATAAAAGATGAAGAAAAGCAAAATAAAGAAAAAGACCTAAAAGAAATTAAAGAGATTAAACCAGAAATAAAGAAAACAAATAATAATCAAACTAAAACTTTATCTAAAGAAATATCTCTTGCCAGTCCGAAAGCTCGAAAATTTGCTAGGGAGCTTGGAGTAGATATTACCCAGGTTATAGGAAGTGAAAAAGATGGAAGAGTTATTGAGGAAGATATAAAAAAATTCGTTTCTTCTAAATCAAAAAATATTGTTGAAATAAAAGAAAATAATACTAATAAAATTAGAAATGAATTTGAACATTCTGATTTTGGAGAAATTGAAGTTAAAGAAATTCCAAGAGTAAAAAAATTATCTACAGTTTATTTAACTAATTCTTGGACAACGATACCACATGTAACAAACCATGATGAGGCAGATATAACAGAAATGGAGAATTTCAGAAGTTCTCTTAAAGATATTTACACTGGAGAAAGAATTAAAATCACTCCTTTAGCGTTTATAATTAAAGCATTAGTAGCTTCTTTAAAAAAATTCCCAAGTTTTAATTCTTCTATCGATGAAATTGAAACTGGAAAAATGACATTAAAAAAATATTTTCATATTGGAATTGCTGTTGATACGCCTAATGGTTTGATGGTTCCTAAAATCAGAAATGCTAATAACAAAAAAATTTTACATTTAAGTAAAGAATTAAAAGAAATTAGTGAACTATGCAGAAATCTAAAAATTGAAAAAAAAGAATTATTTGGTGGGTCTATGACGATTACAAGTTTGGGTGGAATTGGAGGGTCATTTTTTACTCCAATTATAAATTTTCCAGAAGTTGCAATTTTAGGAGTAGGCAAATCTCAAAAAAAACAAATATTGATTGATGGAAAACTGCATATGAGAACAATGTTACCGTTATCTCTATCTTATGATCATAGAATTATAGATGGTGCGGAAGCAGCAAGATTTAACAATGATTTAAAGGAAAATTTAGGCAGGAATTTTGCTTATAAATTAGCAATTTAATTTTTACAAAAAATATCTTAGATTTAATAAATGATAGAAAATATTAAAATTTTACCAGATAGTCTTCATGTAAAATTTAAAAATAATATAGATGATAATTTTCCCAATATTTGGCTTAGAGATCATGCAAAAGATGATGAAAATTGGGATCAAAGAAGCCACCAAAGAAAAACTTTTACTGCTAAATTAGATACAAACTTATTCATTAAAGAGGCATCGGTAAGTGAAAATGGCAATTGTGTAAATATTTTATGGTCAGATTCAGAAAAAATGATCAAGTATTCAACAGAATTTTTACAAAAAAATTTAATCAAAAAAGACACTACAGATCAGAAATTTTCCTTATGGAAGAGTAAGGACATTAATGATCAAGTTTATCTGAATTATAACGATGTAGTCTCTGATGATGGATTTAAATTTTTTCTTAAAAATTTATATGAATATGGTTTCTGTGTAATAACAAACTGCAAAACCAATATGGAAACTGTAGATGTAATCGCAAACAAGATAGGTTACGTAAGACAATCTATTTTTGGAGGATTGTGGGAATTCGAGTCTAATGCAGAGATGGCTGATAGCGCTTATACTCAAGAGGAACTAAGACCACATACAGACTCTACTTATAGTAAAGATGCACCGGGGCTTCAATTATTATTATGTTGTGATTATGATGCGACAGGTGGAGAGTCGATTATGGTAGACGGTTTCAAAATTGCTGAAACTTTAAAAAAACAAAAAGAGATATTCGAAATACTTTCAAACGTTGAGGTTCCAGGAAAATATGTTGGTGATGGTGTGATACTTGAAGCAAGAAGACCAATTTTCCGACATAACTCTAAAAATGAATTAACTCAAGTAAGCTTTAATAACTATGATCGTGCTGAATTTAGAATGGAAAATGAGCTTATGTTAAAATTTTATGAGGCAATTACACAATTTGATAACTTAGCAAACAATATTGAATATCAATGGAGACATATTTTAAAACCTGGTGAGCTTTTAATTTTTAATAACTGGAGAGTTTTACATGGGCGAGGTTCATTTCAGGGAAAAAGAAAAATGGCTGGTTGCTACATAAATATGGAAGATTTTGAAAGTATCTGTAAAATCAACAACATATTTTAAATAATTTTCTAATCAATTAATCAAGTATGACAAAACCCTTATCATTAATTTGTGCTTTAATTACAACATTTATCTGGGGAACTGCTTTTATTGCTCAAGATACTGGTATGGACAATATTGGTCCTTTAACTTTTAATGCAGCTAGATTTCTTGTTGGTTTTGTAGCCATATTACCTTTCGCACTAATATTTGAAAAAAAAAAAATTATTAGCCAAATAAATTTAGATAGAAAAAGATTTATCAAATATCTTGTGTTCATGGGTTTTTCATTATTTTTAGGAACATCGTTACAACAAGCTTCCCTTCAATACACGAATGTTGCAAATGCTGCTTTTTTCACTGTATTTTATGTACCTTTAGTTCCAATATTGTTATTTTTTTTATATTCTCAAAAAGTTCATTGGAGTATTTGGCCTTCAATTGCCCTTTGTGTATATGGAGTTTATCTATTAAGTAATTTCTCTGACTCAGAAATTATGAAAGGTGATGCACTTGTAATTTTATGTTCTTTATTTTGGGCTTTTCACATAATTTTTGCAGGTAAATTTATGAAAATATTTGATATCCCAATGTTTTATGCTGCTTTACAAGCAGTATTTGTTGCCACACTATCGATAATCTCAGCATACACTTTTGAAGATGTTGTTTTATCAAATATTCTTCTAGAAAGCTCATCAATAATTTATGCTGGAGTTTTATCTGGTGGTATTGCTTTTACACTTCAAATGTTTGCACAAAAAAATATTGATGAAGCTCCTGCTGCAATTATATATTCTCTTGAAGGAGTTTTTGCAGTAATTGCAGCTTGGATAATATTAAATCAGATATTAGATATTGATAATATTATTGGATGTATATTAATATTAATAGCTGTTATATTTTCTCAATTAGCTCCAGAGATTAAAAATAAATTATAAAAAAATAAAATTAAAGCTATTATAATTCTGTAAATTACAAAAGCATTCATAGAAAATTTATTAATATATTCTAAAAAGAATTTAACTGTTATAAAAGAAAAAATAAATGAAGATACTATTGCGATTATTATTAAGTAATTAAATTCAACTGATTGATCAAATAAATCTTTTAATCCAAGAAAACTTGCACCACTAAGTGCTGGAATTGAAAGTAAGAATGAAATTTTACTAGAGTCTACCCTATTAAATTTTAAAATCCTCGCAGCCGTCATTGTAATCCCAGCTCTACTAACACCTGGAATTAGTGAAAATATTTGAAATAATCCAATAATTAAAATTGATTGAAAATTTAAATTAGCTGAAATTTTTTTATCAAAACGACTTTTATCAGCAATATACAAAATAATTCCAAATATTAAAGTTGTCCAAGCAATAACCTTAATATTTCTCAAACTATAAATAATACCTGTTTGGTATAAAAAATATCCAACTATTATAAGAGGAATTGATCCTAACGTAATTAAACCTAAGATCCTTTGATTATTTTTAATATCTAGTAATTCTTTTCGAAAAAAATAAATTATTGCAAATAACGAACCTAAATGAAGACTAATATCTATTAATAGAGAGCTTGATTTAAACTCATATAAGCTAGAAACTAATATTAAATGTGCTGATGAGCTTATTGGTAGAAATTCAGATATTCCTTGGATTGCTGATAGAATTAAAACTTCTATAATATTTTGAAACATTTAGACTTGGTAACTTAAAAAATATTCATTTAAAACAATTCGATTTCAGCATATTAGGTATGCGTTTGTTAAAAATCCTACTTTTTTAAGCCTATTATTGTTTTTAAAGGTCATAATATATGACCTATTTTTTACTTTATTTAATAAAAACAATATATAATTTGCATAAAATTTTTAAAAATTATGTCTGACAAAATGCTTCAATTTGTAAAAATAGGTCAACAAACTCCACCTAAAAGAGGAGTGGATAAGCGTAAAAACGATTTTAATGAAATATATGATGAATTTATTACCGAGAAAGCAAAAGAGCAATCTAGTAGATGCTCTCAGTGTGGAGTTCCTTTTTGCCAAGTTCATTGTCCTTTAAGCAATAATATTCCTGATTGGCTAAAATTGACGGCTGAGGGAAGGCTTAAGGAGGCATATGAACTATCTCAAAGCACAAATAATATGCCTGAAGTTTGTGGAAGAATTTGCCCACAAGACAGATTATGTGAAGGTAATTGTGTAATAGAACAATCAGGTCATGGAACTGTAACCATAGGTTCAATGGAGAAGTATATCACCGATAATGCTTGGGAAAAAGGATGGGTAAAACCCATAAATGTTTTAAATGAAAAAAATCAAAGTGTTGGAATAATAGGTGCTGGGCCAGCTGGATTAGCGGCAGCAGAGCAATTAAGAAAAAATGGTTATAAAATTACAATTTATGACCGATACGATAGAGCTGGGGGTTTATTAATTTATGGAATTCCTAATTTTAAATTAGAAAAAGAAGTTGTCGAAAGAAGAACTAAGCTTTTAAAAGATGGTGGAATAGAATTTGTTCAAAATTTCGAAGTTGGAAAAGATGCTACTTTAGAACAATTAAGAAAAAAACATGATGCTATATTAATAGCAACAGGTGTTTACAAAGCAAGAGAAGTTGAGCTTCCAGGAAATGACCTTAATAATATTTTTCCAGCAATGGATTTTTTAACCGCATCAAATAAAAAAGGTTTGGGTGATGAAGTAGAAATGTTTGATAAAGGTATTTTAAATGCTGAAGGTAAGGATGTAGTTGTTATCGGAGGTGGCGATACAGCTATGGACTGTGTAAGAACTTCAATCAGACAAAAAGCAAAATCAGTTAAATGTTTATATAGAAGAGATAAAGAAAATATGCCTGGATCTGCTAGAGAAGTTGCAAATGCTGAAGAAGAAGGGGTTGAATTTGTTTGGTTATCAAGTCCAAAAGAATTTAGAGGAACAAATAAGGTTGAAAAATTATTAGTTGATCAAATTAAATTAGGTGAACCCGATGAAAGTGGAAGAAGACGACCAGAAGTTCAAGATGGTGCAGATTATGAAATTAAAGCTGATATGGTAATTAAAGCTTTGGGTTTTGATCCCGAAGATCTTCCAAAATTATTTGATGCTAATGAATTACAAGTTACCAAATGGGGAACAATAAAAGCAGATTTTGATACAATGGAGACAAATTTAAAAGGTGTATTTGCAGCAGGTGATATTGTGAGAGGTGCATCACTAGTTGTTTGGGCAATTAAAGATGGGAGAGATGCAGCTTCAGCAATAAAAACTCATTTAGAAAATAATGAAATTAAAACTTCAAAAGTTGCTTAATGGAAAATTATAAAAAAAACTTAAAATTACTCGAAAACAATCATGTTTATTCAACAGAAATGGAGCATGATGCTTGTGGAGTGGGTGTTATAGCTTCGACTGAAGGAAAAAAATCAAGGCAAATAGTTGAATATGGCATAGAGGCTCTTAAGGCTGTCTGGCATAGAGGAGCAGTAGATGCAGATGGAAAAACTGGTGATGGTGCTGGAATACATGTTGAAATTCCAAAAGATTTTTTCATAGAAAAAATTGAGGTTACCGGACATGATTATGACAATGCTGAGATTTGTGTTGGAATGATTTTTCTACCAAGAAATGATTACGCAGCTCAAGAAAGCTGTAAAACAATTGTTGAAAGTGAGTTAACTAAAAACAATTTTAGTATTTATGGTTGGAGACAAGTACCAGTTAATCCAAAAGTTTTGGGCGATAAAGCTTTGCAGACTATGCCAGAAATTATACAAGTTCTTTTTAAATCAAATGATAATAATTTACTTGATAAAAAATTAGAAAGAAAAATTTATGAAACTAGAAAGCGAATTGAAAATAAAGCTTTCCAATTATCTTTAAATAATTTTTATGTTTGTTCTATAAGCTCTAAGTCAATTATTTATAAAGGACTATATTTAGCTGAAGCAATCTCAGATTTTTATCTAGACTTAAAAGACGAAAGATTTGTTTCAAGATATGCAATATTTCATCAAAGGTTTTCTACTAACACAGCACCAAGTTGGAGTTTAGCACAACCGTTTAGAGCCATAGCTCATAATGGTGAAATAAATACTTACAAAGGCAATAAAAATTGGATGAAGGTTCATGAACAAGAAATGAGCAGTCCTCTTTTTGATAACGTAGAAAATTTAAAACCAGTTATACAAAAAGGTGTTTCAGACTCAGCTGCACTTGATAATGTCTTTGAACTATTAAATAAATCTGGACAACCAGCTCCATTAGCTAAGCTAATGTTAGTGCCAGATGCATGGTCAAAAAAAAATAAAACTCTACCTAAAAGTCACCAACAATTATTTAATTTTTTAAATAGTACAATGGAACCATGGGATGGACCTGCTGCTATCGCTGCCACAGATAATGAATGGATTATAGCAGCTAACGACAGAAATGGATTAAGACCTCTTAGATATGCAATAACAAAAGACAAATTACTTTTTGCTGGATCTGAGACAGGAATGATTGAGCTAAATGAAAAAAAGATATTAACTAAAGGAAGATTGGGACCTGGTGAAATTATAGGGGTTAGGATTGAAAAAGGAAAAGTTTTTTTCAATGATGATATCAAAGATTATTTAGCTAAAGAGTTCAAACATTTTAATTCTCAAATTTTAGATTTAGATGAAAAATTACCAATTGCTAATGAGAAGAATAACTTTGAGGGCGAAGATCTTAGAAGAAGACAATATACATTTGGAATTAGTTTAGAGGATCTTGAATTGATATTGCATCCTATGGCTGAAGATGCAAAAGAAGCCATAGGTTCAATGGGTGATGATACTCCTCTTGCTGTGTTGTCTGACAAATACAGACCTTTATATCATTTCTTTAGACAAAATTTTAGCCAAGTAACTAACCCACCAATCGATTCTCTCAGAGAGAATAAAGTCATGAGTTTGAAAACAAGATTTGGAAATTTAGGAAATATCTTAGATTTTGATACTCTTACAAAAGAGAATATATATGTTTTAAATAGTCCTATCTTATCTAATTCACAATTTAATAAATTTATAAATTTTTTTGGAAAAAATTCAAAAATCTTAGATTGTACTTTTTCTAAAGAAGAGAATTTATCAGTTGCTCTAGAGAGAATCCAAAAAGAGTCAGAAATAGCTGTTAGACAAGGTGTAACGCAATTAATACTTAGTGATAAAAATTTATCTAATGAGAATTTACCCATCCCAATGCTTTTAAGTGTTGGGGCAATTAATACTTATTTAATCACCAAAAAACTTAGAGGCTATGTTTCAATAAATGTTCAATCTGGTGAGGCAATGGACACACATTCATTTGCAACGTTATTAGGTGTTGGTGCAACTACAGTTAATCCATATTTGGCTTTTGATAGCTTGTATCAAAGACACAGTAAGAAATTATTTGGTCAATTCAGTTTTGATGACTGTGTTAAAAGGTATATTAATTCAGTTAATGCTGGCCTTCTTAAAATAATGTCAAAAATGGGCATATCAGTATTAAGTTCATATAGAGGAGGGTGTAACTTTGAAACTGTAGGTTTAAGCAGAACAGTAGTTGATGATTATTTTCCAGGAATTACCTCTAAAATTTCTGGGATAGGTTTAACAGGAATTGAAAAAAAAATTCGAGAAATACACAAAGAAGCATTTGATAGTACAGAAACTGTATTGCCAATTGGAGGAATTTATAGATACAGGAAAAATGGAGAAACTCATCAATACCAAGGGAAATTAATACATTTATTACAAAGTGCTGTCGGATCAAATTCTTATGAAGCTTATAAAAGATATGCTGAGGGTATTTATAATTTACCACCTATTAATTTGAGAGATTTAATTAATTTTAGAAAGAAAAAATTAGGACCTTCGATTGACCTTTCTGAAGTAGAGCCAATTGAGAAAATTCTTAAAAGATTTGGTAGTGGAAGTATGTCTCATGGTGCGCTGTCAAAAGAAGCTCATGAAACATTAGCAATTGGAATGAACAGAATTAAGGGAGCTTCATGCAGTGGTGAAGGTGGGGAAGATGAAAAAAGATTTAAAGTTTTAGATGGTGGAGATAGCGCTAATTCAAGAGTTAAACAAATTGCTTCTGCAAGATTTGGTGTAACTATAAATTATTTAAATAATTGTAACGAAATTGAAATAAAAATTGCACAAGGTGCTAAGCCTGGTGAAGGCGGTCAACTACCTGGGTTTAAAGTAACTGAAGAAATTGCAAAATTAAGACACTCTACACCAGGAGTTACTCTTATTTCTCCACCACCTCATCACGATATTTATTCAATAGAAGATTTAGCCCAATTAATTTATGACCTTAAGCAAATAAACCCTAAGGCTCGAATAGGTGTTAAGTTAGTTGCGTCTTCAGGTGTTGGAACTATTGCGGCAGGAGTAGCAAAAGCTGAGGCAGATATAATATTAATTTCAGGTCACAATGGTGGAACTGGAGCAACTCCACAAACTAGCGTAAAATATGTTGGTATTCCATGGGAAATGGGTCTTACTGAGGCTAATCAAGTACTAACTTTAAATAATCTTAGACACAAAGTTACTTTAAGAACAGACGGAGGAATTAAAACAGGAAGAGACGTTGTTATTGCTGCAATGATGGGTGCAGAAGAATATGGGGTAGCAACAACTGCTTTAGTTGCTATGGGATGTATAATGGTAAGACAATGTCATTCAAACACTTGTCCAGTAGGAGTTTGTACACAAGATGACAAGTTAAGAGAAAAGTTTACAGGAACACCAGATAAAATTGTTAATCTATTTACTTTTATTGCATCGGAAGTAAGAGAAATTTTAGCTGAACTTGGCTTTAAATCTCTAAATGAAATTATTGGAAGGACAGATTTATTAATGCAAGTTAATAAAGCATCTCCAAATTTAGATGATTTAGATTTAAACCCACTTTTTGTTCAAGCAGATCCGGGTAATAATAAAAGATATTGTGAGAACTCTTCCATTAACAAAGTACCAGATACACTTGACCAAGAAATTTGGCCAGAGATCGAAAAATCACTAGATAATTCAGAAAAAATACAAAAAGAATTTCTAATTAAAAATACTAATAGAGCTGTTGGTACGAGGATTTCACATCATTTATATATTAAGTATGGATATGAAAAATTAGAAGAAAATTTTTTAGAGTTAAAATTTAAAGGTTCAGCAGGTCAATCTTTTGGTGCTTTTACTTCAAAAGGTCTAAAACTTACACTTAAAGGTGATGCAAACGATTATGTTGGCAAAGGTCTGTCGGGCGCAACCATATCAATAAAACTTTCAGATGAAAGTAATTTAGTATCAAATGAAAATACAATAATAGGGAATACAGTTCTTTATGGAGCAACATCAGGTAAACTTTTTGCAGCAGGTCAAGCAGGAGATAGATTTGCTGTGAGAAATTCAGGAGCTACTGCCGTGGTAGAGGGATGTGATTCTAATGGTTGTGAATATATGACTGGAGGAACAGTTGTAATTTTAGGAGAAGTCGGAGATAATTTTGCAGCCGGTATGACAGGTGGAATGGCATTTATTTATGATAAAAATAAAGAATTTGAAAAAAAGGTTAATCCAGAATCAGTTGTTTGGCAAAACTTAGAAACTGATTATTGGAAAAATTTTTTAAAAAGTTTAGTAATAGAGCACGTGAACGAAACAGGATCTGATTTATCAAAACAAATTATTGAAAATTTTGATGAAGAATTAAATAACTTTGTTCAAGTTTGCCCTAAAGAAATGTTAGATAAATTAAGTAATCCGATTAGCTTAAAGTCAAATATCAAAGAAGTTAGTTAGAAGAAAAAATCAAGCTCTCTAACTATTTTCTTTTGATGTTTTTTACTGAATAGACTGTGATCTCCATTTTTAATTATTAATAATTTTTTTTCAGCATTATTAAATAACTTTAGCACTTTTCTAGATAAGGAAATAGGTACAGTAGTATCATTACTACCGTGTATCATCGTTACAGGAATTTCAAGATTAATCTTTTTATTTAAGATTTTATTTTTTCTACCATCTTTAATTAATTGATAAGTTATTGGATATTCATAACCACCATGTTTTAAATTATAAACCCCTTTATTTTTGGTTTCCATTTTCATTTTTTTTGTAAATTTTTTCCACATTATTCGATCTAAAAATTCAGGCGCCGAACCAATGCCTAAAAAACCTTTAATTTGTTTTTGAAAAAATTTGAATTGATTAAGTGAAATCCATGATCCCATACTAGATCCTATTAAGATAAAATTATTTTTTTTTATAGTATTTTTGATTATAGTTTTTGTATCTGCGGTCCATTTACTAATATTTCCTTTAGTAAATTCCCCTGAAGATTTTCCATGTCCTGAATATTCAATGGCTAGAAAACCAAGTTTATTTTTTTTTGCATATTTTAGAAATACTTTTGGTTTTTCTCCTTCTAGATCAGACATAAAACCGTGAAGAAAAACTATATAGAGATTTTTCTCATAATAATTACATAAATATCTAATTTTTTTTGTTTTTGAGATTTTGTAATATTTAAAATTAGTCATTATTATTTATATGTTTTCAGTATTAATATATAATAATTTTAATGTCATTGAATTTAAAAGTTTTACAAGTAATACCAAAATTAGGTTATGGTGGAGCTGAAACTGGATGTTATGACATAGCTCATTATTTACCTGAAAATAATTGTGAGTCTTTTATTGTTACTAGTGGGGGTGAGCTTTTAAAATTTATTAATAAAAAAAAAGTCAAAGTCATTAAATTGCCAGTTAATAGTAAAAATCCATTATTAATACTATTTAACTCTTTAGCCTTAATCTGGATAATCTTATATAATAATATTTCAATCGTACATGCTAGAAGTAGAGCACCAGCATGGTCTTGTTATTTAGCAACAATTTTAACTGGTAGAAAATTTGTCACGACTTTTCATGGAACATATAATTTTGAAAGTAAATTAAAAAAATTTTATAATTCAGTAATGGTAAGATCTGACTTAATAATTGCTGGATCTAACTTTATTTTCTCACATATAAAAGAAAATTATTCAAAATATTTTGATGTAAATAAAAGACTTCGTGTAATTTTTAGGGGAATTAATGTTGATTATTTTGATCCAACTACAAAGTTAGAAAATGATGAAAAAAAATTATTAAAACTATGGGAAATTGAAAAAGATAAAAAAATAATTTTATTACCTGGAAGACTTACTTCGTGGAAAGGTCAAGAACTTTTTATTGAAGCTATTAATTTAGTAAATATAGAACTTGGATATGAAGCTTTTTATATAGTTATTCTTGGAAGTGACCAAGGTAGAGATTTGTATAAAAAAAAACTTACTAGTCTCACTGAGCAATTTAGAATGAATAATCAAGTAAGATTTATTGATCACTGTAAAGATATGGCTCTTGCTTATAAAATTTCAGATATAATTGTATCAGCATCAACGGAACCAGAAGCTTTTGGTAGAGTTGCTGTTGAAGCTCAATCTATGGAAAAACCAATAATAGCAAGCAATATTGGTGGTTCAAATGAGACTATAATTGATGAAAAGACTGGTTTTTTATTTGAGACAGGAAATGCAAAATCACTAAGTCAAAAAATTTTAAAATTACTATATTTAGATGAAACTTCTTTAAAATTGATTGGAGCTGAGGGAAGAAAAAATATTATTAAAAAGTTTAATGTTGAAAAAATGTGTTTTTCTACTTATTCAGAGTATAAAAAAATTTTAAATTGATTAAATGCCAATAATTACATTACCAGACGGAAATAATTTAACTTTTCCAAACAAAGTTACAGGCTTTGATGTGGCTGAAAAAATAAGTAAGTCATTAGCAAAACAAGCTCTTGTGATTAGTGTTGATGGTGAGCTTAAAGATTTATATTTTGAAATAGATAAAGATAGTTCTGTTAAAATTTTTACCTCAAAAGATCAAGAAGGATTGGAGGTGATAAGGCATGATACAGCACATATAATGGCTATGGCTGTTCAAGAATTATATCCAGGTACTCAGGTTACTATTGGACCAGTTATAGAAAACGGTTTTTTTTATGATTTTGCTAGGAAAGAACCATTCACAACTGATGATCTTGAAAAGATTGAGAAAAGAATGTCAGAAATTATTGATGAAGATGTCAAAACGAGGAGAGAAGTTTGGGAAAGAGAAAAAGCAATTAATCATTTCAAAAAAATTGGTGAAAAATATAAAGCTGAAATAATTGAAAGTATTCCAGTAAATGAGGAACTTTCTATTTATCACCATGGTGAAACTTGGCATGATTTATGCAGAGGTCCTCATTTAGTTTCATCAGGAAAAATTGGTAAAGCCTTTAAACTAACAAAAGTTTCGGGCGCATATTGGAGAGGAGATTCTAAAAATGAAATGTTACAAAGAATATATGGAACTAGTTGGGCAAGCCAAAAAGAATTAGATGAATATTTGAAAAGAATTGAAGAAGCTGAAAAAAGAGATCATAGAAAACTTGGAAAAGAAATGGATCTTTTTCATTTTAGAGAAGAAAGTCCTGGCTCAGTATTTTGGCATGAAAAAGGGTGGGCTTTATTTCAAAAATTAATAAATTATATGAGAAGCAGGCAAGATGCTGCTGGTTATAGAGAGGTGAATACACCAGAAATATTAGATAGACAATTATGGGAAAAATCTGGGCATTGGGAAAAATATGGAGAAAATATGTACACTTCAGAAACACCAGATGAAAAAGTATTTGCAATTAAACCAATGAATTGCCCAGGTCATATTCAAGTATTTAACCAAGGATTAAAAAGTTATAGAGACTTACCAATAAGAATAGCTGAATTTGGAAAAGTTCATCGTTATGAACCCTCGGGTGCTTTACATGGCTTGCTTAGAGTAAGAGCATTTACACAAGATGATGCTCATATATTTTGTTCAGAGGATCAAATTACTAGTGAGTGCTTAGAGGTAACTAATTTGATTTTAGATATTTATAAAGACCTTGGTTTTGAAAATGTAATATTAAAATATGCAGATAGACCTGAAGTAAGAGTAGGTGATGACGAGATTTGGGATAAAGCGGAAGCATCATTACTTGAAGCAGTTAAAGCCTCAAAACTTGAGTATAGTATTAATAAGGGTGAAGGCGCATTCTATGGACCCAAGATAGAATTTGTTTTAAGAGATGCAATTGGTAGAGATTGGCAGTGTGGAACTTTACAAGTTGATTTAAATTTACCTGGTAGATTAGATGCTGCTTATGTGGATAAGGATGGAACTAAAAAAGTTCCTGTCATGTTGCATAGAGCATTATTTGGTTCTCTTGAAAGGTTTATAGGAATTTTAATTGAGAACTATGCAGGAAAATTTCCTTTTTGGATATCTCCTTTGCAAACTATGGTAATACCTATTTCAGAAGAATTTAACGACTACGCAGTTGAAGTGTCTAAAAAAATAAAAAAAGTAGGTATCAGTTCTGCAGTAGATGTAAAAAACAATAATTTAAACTATAAAATTAGAGATCATTCTTTAGCAAAAATACCAGTTTTACTTATTTGTGGTAAAAAAGAAGTTGACTCCAATTCAGTAACGATTAGAAGATTAGACTCTAATAAACAGGAAAATATGGACGTAGACCAATTCTTAAAAAAATTCTCTGCTTTAAACAAAGCATCTTTAAACTAAGTGGCAGATTTTAAACAAAATTATTTTCAAAGAAGAACTAAAGATCGTGGACCAAGATCAAACAATAGGATTTCATCTCCAGATGTTCAGGTTATAGCGAGTGATGGTGAAAATCTTGGCGTAATGAATACAAATGACGCTATCTCTATGGCGAAAAATCAAGGATTAGATTTAATAGAAATAGCTGCTAACGCTAATCCTCCAGTTTGTAAGATTATGGATATGGGTAAATATAAGTATGACGCTCAAAAAAAAGCAAATCTTGCAAAGAAGAAACAAAAAATTGTTTTATTGAAAGAAATTAAAATGAGACCTGTAACTGAAACTCATGATTATGAATTTAAAGTAAAAAATGCAAAAAAATTTATAGCAAAAGGAGATAAAGTAAAATTTACAATCAGATTTAAAGGTCGAGAGCTTCAACACTCGCATCTAGGAAATGAATTAATGGGTAAGATTAAAGAGGACATGAAAGACATTGGCAAGGTAGAATTGCACCCAAAGTTTGATGGTAAGCAAATGATCATGGTTATTCAGCCTTTATAGGCCTTAATATAGGTTGTAAATTTATATCAATCTTTGTATAACACCGCAGAATTATGCCAAAATTAAAAACAAAAAGCTCAGCAAAAAAAAGATTTAAAATATCTGCAAAAGGCAAAGTCATGACGGCCCAAGCTGGTAAAAGACATGGTATGATTAAAAGAACAAATTCTCAAATTAGAAAATTAAGAGGCACAACAACGATGTCAAAACAAGATGGAAAAATTGTTAAATCGTATATGCCTTACAGTTTAAGAGGTTAATAATGGCAAGAGTTAAAAGAGGTGTCACAAGTAAAGCTAAACATAAAAAAGTTTTAAAGGCAGTTAAAGGCCAGTGGGGCAGAAGAAAGAATACCATTAGAGTTGCAAAACAAGCTATGGAAAAGGCTATGCAATATGCTTATCGAGATAGAAGAAATAAAAAAAGAGATTTTAAAGCATTATGGATCCAACGAATTAATGCTGGAGTAAGAGCTGAGGGATTAACTTATTCAAAGTTTATTAATGGACTTAGTAAATGTGGAGTAACTATCGATAGAAAAATATTAGCAGAAATAGCTTACGATAGCCCAGAAGCCTTTAAAACTATTGTTCAAAAAGCTCAATCTGCTCTAAATTAATCTTCACTATTGTTTTTCGCCGGTGAAGAAATAATCTCTTAAAATGTCAGATATTAAAAAAATTAAAGACGAATATCTTCTAAAGCTAAGTGAAGACTTGGATGTAAATAAAATTAATGAAATTAAAACAGTTTTATTTGGTAAAAATGGATTAGTAAGTTCTCAATTTAAAGAACTTGGTAAAATTCCAGAGGATGAAAGAAAAAAATTTGCTTCAGAACTAAATGAAGCAAAAGACGAATTACAAAATTTAATTGTTTCAAAAATAAAAGAAATTGAAATTAAAGAAATAAATCAAAAACTAGAAAAAGAAAAAGTAGATATTACATTACCTGCGAGACCATTTGCAGAGGGTAAAATACATCCAGTATCTCAGGTAATTGATGAAATTTCCTCTATCTTCTCTGAAATTGGTTTTAGTGTTGAGGAAGGTCCTGATGTTGAAAATGAATATAATAATTTCACAGCTTTAAATACTCCAGATAATCATCCAGCCAGAGATATGCATGACACTTTTTATCTAGATGAAAAAAAAGAATTACTCTTAAGAACACATACTTCTCCTGTTCAAATTCGAACCATGTTAAATGATAAACCACCTTTTAAGATTATTGCACCTGGAAGGACTTATAGATCTGATAGTGATCAAACACATGCACCAATGTTCCATCAAGTAGAAGGCTTACATATTGATAAAGATATTAATATGGGTCACTTAAAAGGCTGTTTAAATTATTTTATTAAAGAATTTTTCGAAGTTGATAAGATAAAAATGAGATTTAGACCAAGCCATTTTCCATTTACGGAACCTTCTGCTGAAGTAGATATAGGTTATGAAATTAAAGATGGGAAAATTATAATTGGTGAGGGAGACAAATGGCTTGAAATTTTAGGCTGTGGAATGGTTCATCCGAATGTCCTTAAAAATGTTAATGTGGATCCAGGTGAATTTCAAGGATATGCTTTTGGAATTGGAATAGATAGATTGGCAATGCTTAAGTATGGAATCAATGACTTAAGAGCATTCTTTGATTGTGATTACAGATGGTTAAATCAATTTGGATTTGATCCAATTGATGTACCTTCAAGTTATAGAGGTTTAAGTAGATGAAAATTACATCTGACTGGTTAAAAGAACATCTAGATACGAAATTAGATGAAAATCAGATAATAGAAAAACTTACAGATGTTGGTTTAGAAGTTGAAAGTGTTGAAAAACAAGGTGGTGAACTAGACGACTTTATTGTTGCAAAAATTTTAAAAGCAGAAAAGCATCCAAACGCTGACAAGCTTAGAGTTTGTGATGTGGATATAGGTAAAGAAAATCCTGTCAAAGTTGTTTGTGGTGCTCCAAATGCGAAAGAAGGTTTGTTTACAATCTATGCCCCACCAGGTTCAGTAATTCCTAAAAATCAAATGAAATTAGTCGTCAGTAAAATTAGAGGAGTTAGCTCTTATGGGATGTTATGTTCAGAGTCTGAATTAAATTTATCAGATGAAAGTGATGGTATTACTGAGCTTTCATCACATGATTTTAAAAATAAGATTGGAGATAATTATTTTCCAAAAAAAAATTCAAACGTAATTGATATATCTATTACACCAAATAGAGCAGACTGTTTAGGTGTTAGAGGAATTGCCAGAGATTTGGCTGCTGCAGGCTCAGGTAAATTAAAAGATTTTAAAGAAAATGAATTAAAAAAAGATGGAAAACAAAAAGTTAGTGTAAAAATTGAAAATGAAGATAATCAAGCGTGCACAATATTTGGAAGCTGTTTAATTACAGGAGTAAAAAATATTGAAAGTCCAGATTGGCTAAAAGAAAAAATAATTTCGATAGGGCAAAAGCCAATTTCTGCTATTGTTGATATTACCAACTATGTAATGTTTGATTTAAATAGACCTCTTCATGCTTATGATGTTGATAAAATTGACAAAGGAATAATAGTTAGAAATTCAAAAAAAAATGAGACTTTTACAGCGTTAGATAATAAAGAATATAAACTTGATGATGGAATGTGTGTAATTTCAGATGCCTCAGGTGTACTAGGTTTAGGTGGAATAATTGGAGGCACTAGATCTGGAACTGAATATGATACAAAAAATGTATTAATAGAGTCAGCTTATTTTTTACCTAGATCAATTAGAAAATCATCAAAAATTTTAAATATAGATACTGATGCAAAATTTAGATTTGAAAGAGGTATTGATCCACTATCAATCGAGCAAGGATTAAAAAAAGCATCTAATTTAATTCAAGAAATTTGTGGAGGAAAAGTAAGTGAATTTGATATTCAAAATATTGAAAAATATGAAAATAAATCTTTAGAATTTAATCCTTCTATGTTTGAAAAGATTACGGGAATAAAAATTGAAAAAAATGAAATGATGAAGATTTTGAATGATTTAGGATTTGTTATTGAAGAAAATAAAAAGAACTTACAACTAAAGATTCCAACTTGGAGGCCAGATATTTCTCTAGAAGCAGATGTAGTTGAAGAATTAATAAGGATTAAAGGTTATGAACATATTGAATTAATAGAACCTCAAAAAATTCGACAAAAAGAAACCCTAAACAAAAAACAAAAATTATTTCATTTTTTACAAAGAGCTATTGCTTCAAAAGGTTATTTAGAGGCAATAACTTGGTCTTTTACTGATAGTAAAATTAATCAATTATTTATTGAAAAAAATAAGGAAATTAAAATTGTAAATCCAATAAGTTCAGATTTAGATGTTTTAAGAAGCTCAATATTTTCAAATTTAATAATTCATTTAAATAAAAATTTAGATAGAGGATTTAAAGATTTATCAATATTTGAAATAGGACCTACATTTCTAGGAAAAAAACCAGGTGAGCAACTAACAGTTGTGGGCGGATTAAAATCTGGAAAGATTTTTAGACAAAGTTGGCTAGAAAAAGAGAGATTAGTTGATGTATTTGATGTTAAAAGCGATGTGATTAAAAGCTTGGTAGAAGCAGGATATGACAAGGAAAATTTATATTTTGATATAGAAACACCTAGCTATTATCATCCAGGAAAATCTGGACGAGTTTTTTTAAACAAAGGTAAAGAAAAAGTAGTGGCTTATTTTGGAGATATCCACCCTAATGTTTTAAAAAAATTAGATATAAAGATTGAAGCCTTGGCAGGATTTGAAATTTTTTTAGATAATATTAAACAACCAAAAAAATCTCTTAAAGATCAAAAGACTAAACATAAATTTTCTGACTATCAAAAATCAGAAAGAGATTTTGCATTTATTTTAGACAAAAATTTTCAAGTACAAGAGTTAATTGAAATAATATCAAACGTTGATAAAAATTTAATTCAATCTGTTAAAGTATTTGATGTATATGAGGGAAAAAATATTCCAGAAGACAAAAAATCTATCGCACTAAATGTAACTATTCAGTCATCTGAAAAGACGCTAAATGAAGATGATTTGAATAAAATAAACCAAACAATCATCACTGCCGTAGAGTCTAAATTAGACGCTAAGATAAGATCATAGTAATGGCAAACATTGATAATATAAGAAATTTTGCAATAATTGCGCATATTGATCATGGTAAATCTACGATAGCAGATAGAATAATTCATAGCTGTGGCGGACTTACTGAAAGAGAAATGAAGGCACAGGTGCTGGACTCAATGGATATTGAGCGTGAGAGAGGGATTACCATCAAAGCACAAACTGTAAAACTTAATTATAAAGCAAAAGACGGCAAAAATTATATTTTAAATATTATTGATACACCCGGTCATGTTGATTTTAGTTATGAGGTAAGCAGATCTCTATATGCATGCGAGGGTTCAATTTTAATTGTGGATAGCACCCAAGGTGTAGAGGCACAAACACTTGCGAATGTGTATCAGGCATTAGATATAAATCATGAGATTGTACCAGTGCTTAATAAGGTTGATTTACCTGCCTCAGATTTAGAAAAAACAAAAACACAGATTGAAGAAGTAATAGGCATAGATACTGAAGGAGCTGTTCCTTGTTCTGGAAAAACAGGAGAAGGTATTAATGATATTTTAGAAAAAATTATAAACGATTTACCTGGGCCTATTGGCGATAGTTCTGGAGACTTAAAATGTTTACTAGTCGATAGTTGGTATGACACTTATTTAGGAGTTGTTATCTTAGTAAGAGTAATTGATGGAAAGATTTTAAAAAATATGAAAATTAAAATGATGTCTACAAATCAAGAATATATTGTTGAAAAAGTTGGAGTATTTACACCTAAAGCTACAGATATAAATCAATTAAATGCAGGTGAAATAGGATTTATAACAACCGGAATAAAGGTTTTATCCGAAACAAAAGTTGGTGACACTATTTGTGATGCGGCAAAACCTTTAAAGGAGGCTTTGCCTGGTTTTAAACCAAGCAAACCAGTAGTTTTTTGTGGACTATTTCCTGTTGATAGCTCTGAATATCAAAAATTAAAAGATGGATTAGCAAAATTACAACTAAATGATGCAAGTTTTTCATTTGAGCCAGAGTCGTCATCAGCTTTAGGCCTAGGTTTTAGATGTGGGTTTTTAGGATTACTTCATTTGGAAATTGTAACAGAGAGATTAGAAAGAGAATTTGATGTTAATTTATTAACAACTACACCTGGCGTTGTATACAAAGTTTACATGAATAATAAGAGTGTAATTGATTTGCATAATCCATCAAGTTTACCAGACCCAACATTGATAAAAACAATTGAAGAACCTTGGATAAAAGCAACAATAATAACGCCCGATCAATACTTAGGTTCAATTATTAAGATGTGTCAGGACAAAAGAGGTGTGCAGACGAATTTAAGCTATTCAGGAAATCGAGCAGTAGTGAACTATGAATTACCTCTTAATGAGGTTGTATTTGATTTTAATGATAGATTAAAATCAATGACAAGTGGTTATGCTAGTTTTGATTATGAAATTATTGAACATAGGGAAGGAGATCTGGTAAAACTTGGAATCTTAGTTAATGCTGAGCCAGTTGATGCATTAGCAATGATGATACATAAAGATTTTGCTCAAAGAACAGGTAGAGAAGTTTGTGAAAAACTTAAAGATTTAATTCCTAGGCATAATTTTATGATACCAGTTCAGGCAGCAATCGGTGGAAAGATTATAGCAAGAGAAACCATTAAAGGCTTTAAAAAAGACGTTTTAACAAAAATTCATGGTGGTGGTGCTACTGACAGAAAAAGAAAACTTTTAGAAAAACAAAAAAAAGGTAAAGCTAGATCAAAGCAATTTGGTAGAGTAGAAATACCTCAAGAAGCATTTATAGGTGTGCTTAAGATAAGCAAAGAAAAGTAATAATATTATTTTTTTAAACTTTCTATTATTTTTAGTATTTTCATACTGGTCTCAAAATTCTTATTAAACTGTTTTTTATTTGATGATAGCATACTTTGAAATGCTGAATTTATTTGATTAGATTTATTGATTTTAATTATTTTTTTTCCATTTTTGAAAATATTTATCTTACCATTTTGCAAAACTTGTTTTGAAAATATAAAATCAACTTCTATAGAACCAGTTTCTCCATAAATTCTAATATTATTTTTATATAAACTTTTAAGACCCCAGCTTAAGTTAAAAATTATTTTATTTTCATTTTGAGTTTTAACATTACCTGCTATATCTAAATTATTTTGTTTTAAAATATTTGAATTTAAAATTTTAATTTTTTCTGAGTCAAACAAAGTAAACATTATTGAAATTGGATAAAAACCAACATCATTTAAAGCGCCACCACCTAATTTTTTTATAAATCTAAAATTTTTTTTATCATTTATTGGTACTTTAAAATTACTATCAACGTATAAAATTTTTCCAATTATTTGATTATTTATTATTTTCTTTAATCGAATGAATAAAGGATGATGAATGTATTGAATTACTTCATGAAAAATTCTTTTATTTTTATCTGCAATCTTTTTTAAATTTTGAAGTTGACTTTTTTTAAGACATATTGGCTTTTCACAAATAACATTTTTTTTATTTTCTAAAGCATATTTGCAATTTTCATAATGTTCAGAATTTATTGATGAAATATAAACGTAATCAAAATTTTTATTTAGAAAAAATTTTCTCTTGTCATTATACAAGTTTATATTTTTAAATTTTAAATTTTTTTTATCTTTATTAGTTAAGATGGAAACAATCTTAATCTTCTTGTTGAGTTTAATACTTGGTAAAACTTTTTTTAGAAAATGAGTACTTAGAGACCATATAGAAAGAAAATACATTTATATAAAAGATACTAATGTTCTTAAATGTGGATTGATCATTGCATTCTCTAAAATAAGTTCTTTAATTTGTTTTAATGTAATCCATTTAAAATCTGTATCTATATTCAACTTATTATTTCCTAAATGCTCCAGAACTATTCCTAAATTTCTTTTATTTCTAAGTCTGCCACCTTCTTCGGAAACCCATTGTTTAAATATAATTTTACAATTATTTTTATTTGGTAATTTAAAAAAATTTATAAATTTAACATTTCCTCCTTTGTGAGCTTTTTTTATATTACTAAATGTCGCTTGTACGGTTGGGCTCAGTTGAATAAAATTGTAATTACCAGGTTCAAATTTAGCATTAATTAAATAATGTGGTGTATTATTAATTTTTTTTTTTAATAAGCCTAAAATTCCTCCATCAAAGCCAGGCTCAGTGAACATTGGCTGATCCCATCCCCCTTTTATTTCTCTGTTAAAACTTTTTAATATTCTTACACCTTCAACTTTATAAAATGATCCAGATGAATGAGCAATATGACCATTGGCATTCATTTTCCAACTATTACATTTTTTCAAAGGGATAGTCTTAATCTTTATATTAGCTTGTTTAATAATTTCTCTATACCATGATTTGATTTCTTTTGTTGTATGCAGTGGTTTTTTTTTAGAATTAAGTTCTGCTCTTAATTTTTTAATTTCTTTAGAGGATATTTTCATATTAATTTAGGATAAGGAACGTGTGTAATAAATTTTCCTCCTCTTTTGATAAATTTTTTTTCTTTTTTAAAAATTTCGCTTTTAAAATTCCATGCACCAAGAAAAGCAAAATTAACATTATCAGGAATACCATTGTATTTTAAAATTGGTATGTGCGTACCTGGAGTAAATTTTCCTACTTTTGTGGGCGTTGTATCTAAAAAATAGTCAATATATTTACTTGTTAGTTTGCAATAATTAAGAACTGTACTAGATTTGTAAGTTGCGCCATAACCAATAATTAATTCATTATTTTTTTTGATTTGTTTAAAAATTTTAATCAGATTTTTTTTAGATTTTCGAATATTTTTAGCAAATTTTTTATATATCTTTAAATCATTAATACCTAGTTTTTCTTCATTTTTTAACTGCCTTGAAACAATATTAGATATTTTAATTTTATTATTATGTAATTTTTTAAAATAAACTCTATTAGATCCACCGTGTGTTTCTAATTGTTCAATCTTAAATATTTTTAAACCTAATTTTTCTGTAATATTTTTTAACGCTGTAATCGAAAAAACGTAAGCGTGCTCGTCATAAAATTGATCGTAAGATGTATTTTTAATAACCTCAAAAAGTGAAGGATCTTCAAGGATGAATACACCATTATCGTTTAGAGAATTATTAATTGCCCTAAAAGTTTCATCAAGATTATGTATATGACTTATGGTATTTGCAGAATAAATAACATCAAAACGCTTATGTTTTTTAATTATTTTTTTTGATAATTTATAAGTCCAAAAATCATCATAAGTTTTAATTCCCATTTTTTTTGTAATAAGAGCAAGATTTTTACATGGCTCGACTCCTAAATTATTGATACCTTTAAAATGTTTGATGAACACACCATCATTACTACCTATTTCTAAGATAGATTCAGGCTTGTACTCTTTTTTTATCAATTTTGCTAATTTTGTATAAGCTACCTGCATAGTTTTTGAAGCTGAGGCTCTATGCGCATATTTTTCATTAAACATTTTTTTTGGAGAAACAAATTTTGCTAAAGAAACAAGTTTAGTTTCAGAATTAAATATTAACTTTAAATTGTAAAAGAATTCATTTTTCGGATTTGAAAAATTTAGAAAATTATTAGTAATTGGATGTTTACCTAAATCAATAAAATTAATTTTTTTTTGCATGTAAAATTTTAGTTAATTTATTAATACTCATACTTGTGTCTAATCCTAGTAATATTTTATCTTTTTTTTTTAATTTAATTTTTTTAACTTTTGAATTTAAATTTTTGGCAAAGTTATATGCACTTTGTTTTTTTCCACCAATGTTTATGACACCTTTTTTATCAAGAAGTTTTAAAGTTATTCGAGCTGCTTCCGTTTTTTTTAAGAAACTAGTTAAATAATTTGAAAATGCAGACTTATGAGGAAAATTATCATCATTCATACAAATTCTCAAAATTAAAGTATTTTTATAAATTTGCATCGCACATTCTCCACCAAGCTTAGACCAACCATATTTGTTAATTGGATATAGACTGCTATCCTCAGTATAATTACCTTTTTTACCAGGGTAGACAAAATTTGTTGAAATATAAATTAACTTTATTTGTTTTTTTAAACAACATAAAGCAACGTTGGCTGAACCAATAATATTTGTTGATATACTTTTTTTTAATTCAATCTGGTGTTTCGCCATTGGTGTTGTAAATGCTGCTGCATGAATAAAATAATCAATTTTGTGTTTAGAAATAAATTTTGAAATTGAATTTTGGCTCAAAATATTCATTTGTTTTTTATTTGGTGCTAAAATTTTATATCTTTTATTTATTCTAATTAAAGCATTTGAAAATTTTCCATTACCACCTGAGATTAATATTGTTTTCAATTTGCTTTATACCTTTTTAAAAAGCGGTCTTTGTTAGACAAAATTGGGCTCTTTATTTTCCAATTAATATTAAAATTTTTATCATTCCAGATAAATCCACAATTATTTTTTTTAGAATATTTTTTATTTAATAAATACAAAATTGAATTCTTTTTATTTAAGCAACAGTATCCATGAGCAAAACCCTTTGGGATAAATAGAATATCACCTTTTTTTAATTCATTATAGAAGATTGTGCCAAAATTTTTACCCTTATTAAGATTGATGGTAACATCGAGAATTTTTCCATCTAAAATAAAAACTAATTTTTCTTCATCCATTTGTTTATTAAAATGCATTCCACGAATAACATTTTTTTTAGAATCTGTTAAAATGCTATAAATAAATTTTTTTTTTATCTTTTTTGGTACAATTTCTATTAAATTTCCTCGATTATCTTTAAACTGATTACAAACAAACTTACTTGGCTTTATCATCTTTAAATTAGATTTTTTAAATATTTCGAATAATCAGTCTTCGCACAAAATTTAATTCGATTTATAATTTGTTTTTTACCAATCCATTTATTATTAAAAGCTATTTCTTCAATACAACCAATTTTATAATTTTGTCGGTGCTCAATATTTTGAATAAAATTGCTTGCACTTTGTAAATCAGAAAAATTTCCGACGTCCATCCAAGCTGACCCTCTACCAAGTTTAGTAATTTTAAGTTTTTTTTTATTTTTATACAAGTTTATCAAATCAACTATTTCTAGCTCATTTCTTTTTGAGGGTTTCAATTTTTTTGCAAGGTCTGAAACCTTTCTATCAAAAACATAAAGTCCTGTAATTATCAAGTTCGATTTTGTTTTTTTTGGTTTTTCTACAATTTTTTTTATTTGATTTTTTTTATTGAATTCAACAACGCCATATGAGGAAGGTTTATTGCTAGGATATAAATAAATATTACATCCATTATTTTTTTTAAAGGATTCTATAATTAATGGTGACAGCATATTTCCATAAAAAAAATTATCTCCAAGTATCATGGCT
>QBYI01000002.1 GCA_003282895.1 Pelagibacteraceae bacterium AG-325-F15 | reverse complement strand
TTTTTCATCAGGATAAATTTCTAAAAGTTTTTTAGCTATAATTAATCCAAGAACACGATCACCTAAAAATTGCCAAAAATATAAATTTGGAAAAATATATTTTAACTTTTAATCCTAATAATAAAAAAATAAAAATTGAAGACAAAATTATTTCTGATTGTTGTGAGGCTTTAATTGGTGCATTATATCTTGATAAGGGATTCAACAATACTGAAAAAATAATATTAAATTTATGGAAAAATCATATTAAAAAAAGTGTAGTAACCCAAATTGATGCTAAGACAAAATTACAAGAATTAGCTTTAAAAAATTTTAAAAAACTTCCAATTTATAAATTAATTTCTAATACAGGTCCTCGTCATAAACCATTGTTCAAAGTTGGCGTCAAACTTCCTAATACAAAATATTTTATTTCTCTTGGTAAATCAAAAAAAGACGCTGAACAAAATGCTGCAATTGAATGTCTTAAAAGTATTAAGTAATTGAAAAATGAATTGGATTGATGAAGGTTTTTTAATAAACAAGAATAGATATAGTGAAAATTCTTTAATCGTTGAAATTTACACAAAAGATCACGGCAAAGTAGTGGGTATTATATTTGGTGGAACTTCTAAAAAGATTAAAAATTATCTTCAAATTGGCAATAAGTTACATGTAAATTATAACTCTAAAAATGAAAATAAGATTGGATATTTCAAAGTTGAAATTTTACAAGCTTTCAGTCCACTATATTTTGATCATAAACAAAAGCTTTCATGTATTACTTCAGCAGTAAATTTGATTAAAATTCTAACAGCAGAATCTCAAGCAAATTTAAAGATTTATAGAATAATTGAGAATTTTTTTATGATTTTAAAAGACAATGACTGGCTTAAAAAATATGTATTTTGGGAATTAGAATTACTTAAACTATTAGGGTATGATCTTGAATTAGAAAAACTAGTAAAAAAAGATAAAGTTAAAAATGAAACAGTTTATTTTGCAAGTTCTTTAACTGAAAAAAAATATGTTCCAAATTTTTTAATTGAAAAAGATATTGAAGTTAATGACATTAAAATTTTATTAAGTGGTTTAAAATTAGTTGGAGATTATCTTGATAAAACTATTTTAAAACCAAATAATTTAAATTATCCTAATAGTAGATTATTGTTTTTAAATTCTTTTAAATAATTATTTTATTATTTTATCTATCCTATCTGCGTAATAACTAACAATAGCATTTGCCCCAGCTCTTTTAAATCCTACTAAACTTTCATATATAATATCTTCGTTAACTAATTTTTTCTTTATAGCATTGGCAATTAAACTATATTCTCCTGATACTTGATAAGCAAATACAGGTATTTTAAATTTTTCTTTTACCGATTTAATAATGTCTAAATAAGGCATACCTGGTTTAACCATGACCATGTCTGCACCCTCCTTAATATCAAGTGCCACTTCCCTTAAAGCTTCGTCACTATTTTTAAAATCCATTTGATAAGTTTTTTTATCACCTTTTAACAATCCTTTAGAACCTACAGCATCTCTAAATGGTCCATAAAAACTTGAAGCATACTTTGCTGCATAAGACAAAATTTGAACATTATGATAGTTTAATTTATCTAAAGCTTTTCTAATTTTTCCAATTCTGCCATCCATCATATCGGAAGGGGCCAATACATCACAACCCATCTCTGCTTGTAATAGAGATTGATTGACCAAAACTTCTATTGTTTCATCGTTAATTATTTGATTTGATTTAATCAATCCGTCATGACCATGTGATGTATACGGATCAAGAGCCACATCGCACATTATCCCAATTTGATTTTTATATTTTTTTTTAATTTCCATGATAGCTTTGCAAACTAAATTATTTTCATTTAACGATTCTGATCCAATTTCATTCTTCAAGCTATTTTTAGTTTTTGGAAAAAGAGCAACCATTGGAATACCTATTTTTAATGCTTTATCAATGATTTGAGATAATCTATTGATTGTATATCTATATACGCCAGGCATCGTAGCTACTGATTCTTTTTTATTAGATCCATCAATTAAAAATACAGGCAAAATAAAGTCATTTGCAGTAAGTGTATTTTCTTGAATTAGTCTTCTAGACCACGACTGTTTTCTAGTTCTTCTTAGTCTTAAGTTAGGATATTTTCCAGTAATCATGTTTTAATTTTCTTCCAAATTGCGACAAATGTAATATACACATATACAATAAAAAGGGTACAAAGCAATCACGATGAATATAGAAAATACAAAAGTAATTGATCTAAATATAAAAAAAGATGAGAGGGTGTTGGACTTCAGTGACTTTCAAAAACAAGAAATAAAATTTGATATAGATAAATTACAAGAGGCTTATCATCAAATTGTCAAAATTAAAAAATTTGAGGATGCAGGTGTAACACATTTTGGAGCAATATCATTAACTCAGATCCCTGGAGATCCAGATTCTATAAAAGGTAATAAAGCTCGAGGAATATTTTGGACTAAACCTGATAAATCTGGAAAAGAAGTTACTAGAGATGAAACAATTGATGAGTCAGCATATTCAGAGTTTATAAAGGATTATGAAAACACTTATTTTAAACATGTGTTTGATGTTTTATCATCAAAATACAAATTAGGTAGAATGAGAATTTTACTTAAAGAACCTAGATCAACATTAAGTTGGCATAGAGATCCTGAACCAAGACTCCACATTCCTATAATAACAAATCCTGGATGTATAATGGTGATAGATAATGTTGCAAGGCATATGCCAGCTGATGGATCAGTTTGGATAACCAACAATACTAAATATCATAATGCGTTCAACGGTGGCGAAGAGAACAGAATTCACTTAGTCGCTTGCGTATTAGACTATAATTTTAACTAATTTGAGAAAAATATTCATTGCATCTGATCACGCTGGATTTGACTTAAAGGAGATAATTAAAAAATATTTATTAAAAAAGAAATTAACTTTCCAAGATTTAGGACCAGAGAATAATAAAAGCGTAGATTATCCGATATATGCTCATAATGTCGCGAAAAAGGTAAAAGTTAACAAGAACAATGTTGGAATTTTGATTTGTGGGTCAGGAACTGGCATGAACATTGCTGCAAATAAACATAAAAATATACGTGCGGCTCAATGTTTTAATATAAAATCAACCAAATTATCAAGATTGCATAATGATGCAAACATCATTACATTGGGTTCGAGATTAATTTCAAAAAAAAATGCCTTGAATTTTGTTGGTATTTTTTTAAAAACTAAATTTGATGGTGGTCGACACTTAAAACGAGTAAGGAAAATTTAATTATGTCTAGTGAAAAAAATTATATAAATGATAATTACAAAAGTTTTTTTGAGGATAGTTTATCAAAAAAGGATCCAGAATTACATAAAGCTATTCAAGATGAGCTGTTAAGACAACAACAACACATTGAGTTAATAGCTTCTGAAAACATAGTTTCACAAGCAGTATTAGAGGCACAAGGTTCTGTGCTAACAAATAAATATGCTGAAGGATATCCAGGTAAAAGATATTATAATGGATGTGAATACGTTGATGTTGCAGAAGATCTAGCAATAGAAAGATTAAAAAAATTATTTAATTGTAAATTTGCAAATGCTCAACCTCATTCTGGTGCTCAAGCTAATGGTGCTGTATTTTTAGCTTTATTAAGTCCCGGAGATACTTTCATGGGTATGAGTTTAAATTCAGGAGGTCATATCACTCATGGACTAAAAATTTCAATGTCAGGTAAATGGTTTAACGCAATAGGTTATGATGTAGATAAAGAGTCAGAACTTATAGATTATGACAATGTAGAAAAACTTGCATTAGAACATAAACCAAAGTTAATTATAGCTGGGGGCAGTGCTTATTCAAGAGTAATTGACTTTAAAAGATTTAGAGAAATTGCAGATAAAGTTGGAGCTTACTTAATGGTTGATATGGCACATTTTTCTGGTCTAGTAGCCGGAAAAGGTTACCCAAATCCTTGTGATCACGCTCATGTTGTAACATCTACAACACACAAAGTATTTAGAAGTGCTAGAGGTGGAATAATATTAACTAATCACGAAGACTTAGCAAAAAAATTTAACACCGCTGTATTTCCTGGATATCAAGGTGGACCTTTGATGCATATTATAGCTGCAAAGGCTGCTGGATTTTTAGAGGCACTTCAACCTGAATTTAAAGATTATATCCAATCAGTTTTAGCTAATGCTAAAATGTTAGCAGAAACATTAAAAAATAATGGCTTTAAAATTTATTCAGATGGAACTGATACTCACTTAATGCTTGTTGATTTAAGACCTTACAATGTTAAAGGGAATTTGGCTGCCGAAAGTTTATCAAGAGCCAATATAACTTGTAATAAAAATGGTATACCGTTTGATACAGAAAAACCCATGATAACATCTGGTATAAGACTTGGCACACAAGCAGCTACAACAAGAGGATTTGGTTTAAATGAATTCAAAACAGTAGGAGAATTAATCACCAAAACAATAAAAGGTTTATCTGAAAACCCAACAGATAATAGTAAAATTGAAGATGAGGTGAGAAATGAAGTCATATCTTTAACTTCTTCGTTTCCTATCTATAAAAATTTGTAATTAATGATTTGCTCTATATGCAAAAAAGGTGAGACATCAGTTGTTGACTCACGTCCTACAGAAGATGGCACAGCTATAAGAAGAAGAAGATTATGTGTTTGTGGAGCCCGTTTTACTACATTTGAAAGAGTTCAGTTTAGAGAAATAATGGTTGTAAAAAAGAATGGAAGAAAGTCATCTTTTGACAGAGATAAATTATCTAAATCAGTTTATATAGCGCTCAAGAAAAGACCAATAGACACCGAAACTGTTGAAAAATTTATTAGTAAAATTTCACGATCATTAGAGGAATTAGGACAAAGTGAAATTTCTACAAACACAATAGGGACTATGGTTATGGAAGGACTAAAAGAATTAGATCCAGTTGCATATGTTCGTTTTGCATCAGTCTATAGAAACTTTAGAGAAGAAAAAGATTTCGTTCAATTCGTGGACAAGCTTGATGTCTACAAAAAAAGATAAATTTTCAATTAAAGATAAATTTTTTATGGATCTTGCTTTAGATTTAGCAAGATCTAGAGAAGGATTAACTGGAACCAATCCATCAGTTGGTTGTGTTATCGTAAAACATGATAAAATAATTTCAGTTGGTCAAACATCTTTCAAAGGTAGACCTCATGCAGAAGTTAATGCAATTAATAATAGTGTTGAAGATTTAAATGATGCAACAATGTATGTAACGTTAGAGCCTTGTTCTCATCATGGTATAACACCCCCTTGTACAAATTCAATTATAAGATCAAAATTAAAAGAAGTTATTTATTCAGTTATTGATATTGATCAAAGAGTTAAAGGTAAAACATATAAAATATTAAAATCAAAAAAAATCAATGTCCGCACAGGTTTATTAAAAGAAAAAGTTAAACAATTTTATGTTCCATATTTCTTTAATAGACAAAAAAAATTACCTTATGTTAGTGGAAAAATTGCCATTTCAAAAAATAAATTAATTTATAGTAAAAAAAATAAGAAAATTACTAATATAAAATCTGATAAATTTACACATTTTTTAAGATATAAAAATGATTCTATATTAATTACATATAAAACTTTAAATAAAGATAACCCAAAATTAAGTTGTAGATTAAAAGGTCTAGAAAAATTTTCTCCAAAAAGAATTATTTTAGATAATAAATTGAAAACAAATACAAAGAGCTATTTATTCAAAACAGCAAATAAAGAAAATACTATTTTTTTCTATAATGAAGCTGCTAAGTCAAAAATTTTAGAGTTTAAAAAAAATAAGATTACGGTAATAAGATTGAAAATTAATTATAATAAAAAATTTAATCCTTCGACAATTTTTAAAAAACTCTACACTTTAGGATGCAGAAATGTTTTAGTTGAAGGAGGTGATGAACTCACTAAAAATTTTACAAATAATAAAATATTTAATCAGTTTTTTTTATTTAAAAGTTCTAAAAATTTATCAAAATCATTCGAATTTAAAGAATTCAGTGGATTAAAAAATTTAAAAAAGAATTATAAAAAAAGATTGAAAATTCACTCTAATTTTGGAAAGGATACAATAACTTTGTATAAAAATTAAAATGTTTAATGGAATTATATATAATCAGGGAATAGTTACTAAAATTATTAAAAGACCAAAGGGTTTAAATATCTTTGTAAAAAGTGACTTTAGGTTAAGTAACAAGGATATTGGATTATCCGTTGCTTGTGACGGAGTATGTCTTACTTTGATTTCATATAAAGCCAGAATTATGGAATTTTATCTATCCAAAGAAACTATAGTTAGATCAAAATTCAAGTATTTAAAAACAAAAGACCAAATTAATCTAGAATTACCTCTTAAATATGGGACCAAAATTTCTGGACATATATGCCAAGGTCATGTTGATACAGTCGGCAAAGTTTTAAGTATTAAAAAAATAGATAAATCATATCTTTTTCATTTTGAGCTGCCAAAAAAAGAGAGAAAACATTTAATTGAAAAAGCTTCTATTTGTGTAAATGGAATATCGCTTACCATTTCAAAAGTTTCAAAAAAAGGTTTTGAAATTTGGGTAATACCTCACACCTTCAAAGAGACAAATTTATCAAAACTTAAGAAAACAAATTTGGTAAATATTGAGATAGATATCTTATCTAAATACGTTAGGAATTATTTTAATGAAAAAAAATAATTTTTCATCAATAGAAAGCATCATCCAAGTTGCTAAAAAAGGTGGGATGTTTATTTTGGTTGATGACGAAAAAAGAGAAAATGAGGGAGATCTAATTATTTCAACATCAGACAGTAATGCCAAAAACATTAATTTTATGGCAAAGTATGGCCGAGGATTGATATGTTTAGCACTTGATAATGTACAAGCTAAGAAATTAAATTTATCTTTGATGTCACCAATTAATCAGTCTCGAAATAAAACAGCCTTTACTGTGTCAATCGAGGCAAAGAAAGGAATTACAACAGGTATTTCGGCTAGAGATAGAGCTAAAACAATTAAAATTGCATCAAAAAAAAATGTAAAAAAGAACGAAATTGTTTCACCAGGGCATGTGTTCCCAATAATTGCAAAGGATGGTGGTGTATTAGTTAGAGCTGGTCATACAGAAGCCTCTGTTGACATATCAAGATTAGCAAAAAAAAACAATTCAGCTGTTATTTGTGAAATAATGAATGAAGATGGATCAATGGCTAAAGGGCAAGATCTTATAGATTTTTCAAAAAAGCATAATCTTAAGATTGGTAAAATCGAAGATTTAATAGCTTACAGGCTTAAGAAAGAAAAATTGATTAGATTAAAAAAACAAAGTTTTATAAGTGTTAAAAATCAAAAATATAAAATCAGAATTTATGAAAATTTACTTGATGGTTCAGAGCATTTTGCCTTAATTAAAGGAAATATTAAAAAAGGAATTACACCAAGAGTAAGAGTTATTTCTTCCAATGTAGTTCAAAATTATTTGATTAATCAACAATTACCAAACTCATTTAATAAAACTCTAAATTATTTTAAAAAATTTAATAATTGTGTTTTGGTTTTCATAAAAGATACAAACCTAAAATCAGTCACTCAAACACTTAAAGATTATAAAAATAAAGATTTTTATAGAAAAGGTAATGATAAATTAATTAGAAATTATGGTATTGGAGCTCAAATAATTAAAGATTTAAAGATAAAAAATATGACTTTAATAACTAAGTCACCTAAAAAAGTTATTGGTTTAGATGGATATGGTATAAAGATTACCAAACAGGAGTTAATTTAATGAAAAAAAAATATTTGATAGTCATTGCAAATTATTATGAGGATATTTCAAAAGGTCTTCTTGATAGTGCTTTAGAATTAATTCCTAAAGCGAACATTGTTAAAATTATTACTGTTCCTGGTGTATTTGAAATACCCATCACTATTTCAAAAAGAATAAATGAATTTGATGCGTTTTTAGCCTTAGGTTGTGTTATCAAAGGTGAAACCCCTCATTTTGATTTTATCTCACAAGCCTCAACTAATGCAATTATGGATTTGTCAATAAAAAGTAAAAAACCCATTGGTAATGGAATTATTACTTGCTTAAATATGAAACAGGCAAAAGCAAGAAAGAAAAAAGGTGCTGAAGCTGCAAAAGCTGTAATTTCAATTTTGTCTCAAAAATGAGAACTCATTTTAATCCAAAGAATAATCCCAGAGTAATTATAATACAAAAATTATATGGAAAATTTTATAATGAAGATAATGATTTAGATTTTCCAAAACATAGATTTAAAAAATTTATTAAAGATATTGTATTGGGAACAATTGAAAGAAATGATTTAATTCTTTCTGAGCTAGATACTAAATTAGGTAATGAATTTGTCTTTGAAAATTTAGATAAAGTATTTCAAACAATTTTGAAGGCAGCTACATATGAATTTCTTTATAAACCGAATGTTTCAATAAATATAATTATTAAAGAATATTTAAACTCATCAAATTTTTTCTTAGAAAATTCTCAAACAAAATACCTTAATGCTTTATTAGATAATATTGGTAAAAAATTAAGATCAAATAATGCATGAATTTCAATTAATTAAGAAATATTTTTCAAGTATTGTAAAACAAAATAAATCTGCACTTAATTTAAATGATGATGTTTTTTTTGATAAGAAAAAAAAATTAGCAATATCCATAGACACTTATAATGAAGGATATCATTTTATTGATTTTAAATATCCTGATCTAGTAATGAAAAAGATAATTAGATCATCAATTTCAGATTTAATTTGTAAAGGTGTTGAGCCTAAATTTTACTTTATTGCTGGATCTGGAAATAAAAGATCTTTTTCCAAAAAAAATTTGTCTCTAATCTCAAAATCTTTAAGAAATGAACAAAAAAAATATGGTATTTTTTTATGTGGAGGTGACACCACTTATTCAAAAAATTTAAGTTTTTCAATTACCTCGATAGGTTACTCAAAAAATATTATTTATAGAAATAATGCAAAATTAAATGATGATATTTATGTGACTGGAAATTTAGGTGATAGTTATGTTGGCCTTCAGATCTTAAAAAAAAAAATTAAGTTAAATAAAAAAATTAATGATTACTTTGTTAAAAATTATTTTGAACCAAATATTCAAATTAATTTTAGTAAAGAATTACTAAAATTAGCAAATTCATCTATAGATATTTCTGATGGTTTAATTGCAGATTTAGAAAAAATGATAAATAATCAAAATTTATCTTATCAAATCAATGAGTACAAAATTCCAATCTCTAAAATTTTAACTATGGTAATTAATGATCATAAATTAAAGAAATCTCAACTTATATCTCATGGTGATGATTATCAGATCTTATTTACTGCTAGTCCTAGCAAATCAAGAATCATAGAAAATAAATCAAAACTTCTTCAAGTTAAGATTACTAAAATTGGAAAAATTATCTCAGGCTCAAAAAATTCTTCAATAATTAATCAAAAAGGTAAGCAAATACTGATTAAAAGCAAAGGTTACACCCATCAATTTTAAAAGTTAATTATTGTCTTTTTTAGCTTTTTTTGTATTGTCCGGGCTTAAAAATTAATAACCAACAACCTTAAGGTTTATATGAGCACAACAGTCGAGACAATACTAATATACACTATCGCAGCAGGATTCTTATCTATTATTTATGGATTTTTTACTGGAAAAAATATTTTAAATCAAAGTGCAGGTAATGCTAAGATGCAAGATATTGCATCAGCTATTCAAATTGGAGCAAAAGCATATCTGGCAAGACAATATAAAACAATTGCAATTGTTGGTGTTGTTGTTTTAGTTATTGTTAGTGTAGCATTCAGTCCTTTAGTTGGACTTGGTTATCTAATAGGTGCAGCATTATCTGGAATTGCAGGATATGTTGGAATGTTAGTTTCTGTTGAAGCAAATGTTAGAACAGCTGAAGCTTCAAGAAAAGGTCTTGCTCAAGGTTTGTCTGTAGCTTTTAAATCAGGTGCTGTTACAGGTATGTTGGTTGCTGGTTTAGCATTATTAGCCATAGCTGTTTATTATTATTTTCTATTAAGAAATGGTGTTGATGAAAGAGAAATTGTTAATGCACTGGTTGCATTAGGATTTGGTGCTTCTTTAATATCTATTTTCGCAAGATTAGGTGGAGGTATTTTTACCAAAGGTGCAGATGTTGGTGCAGATTTAGTTGGAAAAGTTGAGGCTGGAATTCCAGAAGATGACCCTAGAAACCCTGCTGTAATTGCAGATAACGTTGGAGATAACGTTGGTGATTGTGCTGGTATGGCTGCTGATTTATTCGAAACCTATGCTGTTACAATTGTTGCTACAATGGTTTTATCTTCAATTTTCTTTCATGGTGATATTAATATGATGATTTATCCACTGACTATTGGTGGAGCTTGTATTTTAACATCTATAATTGGAACTTTCTTTGTAAAACTTGGCAATGACAAAAACGTTATGAATGCTTTATATAAAGGTTTCATAGTTTCTGCACTTGCCTCATTAGCAATATTATATCCAGTTACAGATTATGTTATTGGTTTTACAAATGAATACACAGTTAATAATAAAACTTTTAATGGTTTAAATTTATATTATTGTGGAGTAATTGGTCTAATAATAACAGGACTGTTAATTTGGATAACAGAGTATTATACTGGTACAAGTTATAGACCAGTAAAATCTGTTGCAGCATCTTCAACAACAGGCCATGGTACTAATGTTATTCAAGGATTGGCTGTATCAATGGAAGCCACAGCTATACCTGCATTAATAATTGTTGCAGGTATTTTAGTTACAAATTCTATAGCTGGTTTATTTGGAATAGCTATCGCTGTTACAACTATGCTAGCTCTTGCTGGAATGGTTGTTGCATTAGATGCTTATGGTCCTGTTACAGATAACGCAGGCGGTATTGCAGAAATGTCAAACTTAGATAAGAAAGTTAGAAAAACAACTGACGCATTAGATGCAGTTGGAAATACAACTAAAGCTGTGACCAAAGGTTATGCAATTGGATCTGCTGGATTAGGTGCATTAGTTTTATTTGCTGCTTATGTAGAGGATATTAAACATTTTTCTAATGTAGCTGGTTCAAAATTAGAAGGCATAGTAGTAACATTTGACTTATCAAATCCTTATGTTGTTGTTGGATTGTTAGTAGGCGGGATGCTACCGTACTTATTTGGTTCTATGGGAATGCAAGCTGTTGGAAGAGCAGGTGGTGCAGTTGTTGTTGAGGTAAGAAGACAATTTAAAAAATTTCCAGGTATAATGAAAAGAAAACAAAAACCTGACTATGCTAAATTAGTTGATTTATTAACGGTTGCGGCAATCAAAGAGATGATCATTCCATCCTTATTACCAGTGCTTTCGCCTGTAGTTCTTTACTTTATTATTCTGTCAATAGGTGGACAAGTAGCAGCTCTTGCGGCTGTTGGAGCAATGTTATTAGGTGTAATTATAACTGGTCTATTTGTTGCAGTTTCAATGACAGCAGGTGGTGGAGCATGGGATAATGCTAAAAAATATATTGAAGATGGTAACCATGGTGGAAAAGGTTCAGAGGCTCATAAGGCAGCTGTAACAGGAGATACTGTTGGTGATCCATATAAAGATACAGCTGGTCCAGCAGTAAATCCAATGATCAAAATTACTAACATAGTAGCTTTACTTTTATTGGCTGTTATCGCTGGCTAATTTCTTTACGTTTTTTGGCCCTCACACCTAGAGGGTCATTAATCTTTTGTCTCATACTAGACATGAATTCGTAAATAAAAGAATTTTTTTTAAATCCTGCTTGTGTAGTAGTCTCAACTATTTTGATATTTTCCATATCATCTTTATTATAAAATTTTTTGTTTTTAAGAATTCCATATTTATCAATTTCTAAAACAAGAACATCATTTTTATATATTTTCATTCTTCCTAAATTTTTTAATTCAGATTGTGTTTGTTTTCTTTCAATGTAAATCCAAACATCATTATCAAATTTACTAGTAGTTGAAGGATTTCCAAGAATTTCTCTAATATCATTTTTATTTGTTTTATTTACTATTAAAGTTTCTTGTTTTTTTTCTAAAAAGGGTACTCCATGATGTTTTACCACATTTTTAAAAGAACAATTTACAACTACTAATGAAAGAAAAATTATATATAATATTTTAATCATGGATGAAAAATACCTTTATATTTATAACAATTTAATTAATTACACTAGAAATAAAGATTTGTATAAATCTTTAAATAGAGAAGATAATTTTGCTGATCGGCTAACATTATTTTTATTACATTTTTCGTTTTTTCTTAAAAACTATAAAAATGAAGAAAATAAGATTATTTTACAGGAAATATATGATTTTAATTTTAGACAACTCGAATTAAGTATTCGTGAAATTGGTTATGGCGATCAGTCTATTAATAAAAAGATGAAAGACTATATTAATCTTTTTCATTCAATGGTTTCTGAAATTCACTTTTGGGATAATTTAGATAAATCAGAGAAATTTAAAAAATTTTCTATTTTTTTGAGTGATTTTAACAATATTGATGATTTGCTTGATTATTTTGAAGATTTTAATGAAAAATTATCAAAAAAAACTTTGAATTCTTTTCTAAAAAGTGTAAGTAACCCCTAATTATGGCTGTACCAAAACGAAAACAAACCCCGTCCAGAACTGGAATGAGAAGAGCGCAAACGATGAAATATTCAACTAAAAATATAGTTGAGGATAAAAAGTCTGGAGAATATAGACTTTCTCATCATCTTGATTTAAAAACTGGTATGTATAAGGGTCGACAAGTTTTGGATCCAAAAGAATAATACTATAATCTTAAATTCTATCATTTATAATGTCAGACATGATTAAAATTGCTGTTGATGCAATGGGCGGAGATAATTCACCAAAAAAAATAATAGATGGTATTATTCATAATCATCAATTTAATAAAGAAGTTTGTTATAAAATTTTTGGTGATCAGAATAAAATTTCAGAAATTATCAAAGATAAAATAAATAAAGATTTTTTTGAAATTTTTCATACTGAGGATGTTGTAAAAAGTGCTGATAGCCCTTTGGAAGGTGCCAAGAGAGGAAAAAACACGAGTATGTGGCTTGCTGTTGAAAGTGTTAAAAAAAAAGAAGCGGACATTGTAGTCTCTGCAGGGAATACAGGTGCCTTATTAGTTATATCTAAATTAAATTTAAAAATGATCGAAAATATAGATAAACCAGCTTTATCAGCTTTATGGCCTAATAAAAAAGGTATGAGCGTAGTTTTAGATTTGGGAGCAAATATTGAATGCAGTTCTAAAAACCTATTAGACTTTTCAATTATGGGAGCTTCTCTTTACACTTCATTATATCCAAATGATAAACCAAATGTAGCATTATTAAATATTGGCTCAGAAGAACTTAAAGGCAATGAAATCATAAAAGAAACTTATCAAATCTTAAATGATAAAAAGTCAATTAATTATGATTTTGAAGGTTATATAGAGGGCAATCATTTAATGGATGGCGAAGTTAACGTTATTGTATCAGATGGGTTTACTGGTAATGTTGCATTAAAAACTGCTGAAGGAACAGCAAATTTCATAACAGGTGAGCTTAAAACTGCAATGACAGGTACTTTAATAGGTAAAATTTCATCTTTTTTAAATATTTCAAACCTAAGAAAATTTAAAAAACGTCTTGATCCAAGACTATATAATGGAGCTATTTTTATTGGTTTAGACTCACCTGTAGTAAAAAGTCATGGTGGAACGGATTATATAGGTTTTTCTAATTCACTTGATGTTTGTCATAGAATTGTTAGAGGGAATTTGATAGAAAAGATTAAGCAAAATATTTAAGCCAATGAGAATAAATTTAACTAAAAAAGACTTAGTTAATTTAGTTTATATGCAGCTTGGTTTTTCTAAACAAATATCAGAAAATCTTATAGAAGATTTTTTATCTACTATAGTTAAAAATATAAAGTCAGAAAAAAAATTAAAATTATCTAAATTTGGAACATTTTCAATTAGACAAAAAAAATCAAGAATAGGAAGAAATCCAAAAACCAAAGAATCTAAGATTATATCTAGTAGAGATGTTGTTTTATTCAAACCTTCAAAAGAATTTAAAGATTTTATAAACTTAAAAGATAATGAATAAATTAGATAGTGCTTATAAAACAATAGGTGAGGTAGCTAAAATTTTACAATTAAAATCGAAAAAAAAAGGCGTCTTACCAACTCATACAATTAGATTCTGGGAAACTCAATTTAAACAAATTAAACCCAAAATATTAAACGCGAATAGAAGATATTATGATGAAGGAACCATTAATTTATTAAAAAAAGTTAAATTTTTATTAAAAGATAAGGGTATGACTATTAATGGTGTTAAAAAGGTTCTTAAAGGTGAAGAGTCTTTAGAACTTGACGAAATGGCAAATAATTCTATAAAAGCTGATAATTTAAGAAATAAGTTAAACAAAATTTCGAACATTATTAAAAACATAAAAAAATTAAAATAAAATGGCAAAAAAAACACATGTAAAAGTAAGACTGGTTCCAGAAGCAAAACCCGATAGTTCATTTTTTTATTATGTAAAAAAACCAGCTGGTGGTGAAAAAGCTAAAGTGAAACTTTCAGCAAAAAAATATAACCCTGATACTCGAAAACATGAGATGTTTGTGGAAAAAAAACTCCCACCTCATAGTAAATAATTACTTTTTTTTAAAGTTTCGTCTTTCGTAGTCAATATAAGACCAAATCATATTTTTCCATATTCGATTTGTTATTTTTGGATCAATATTAAGCTTTTTTGATTTGCCCTTAATCTTGTTTAATATAAAATTTATTCTTTTTTTATCTACAATTTCTTTCTTAAATTCTTTTAGTTTTAACACTTCTTTTACAAGAGAAGTTCTATATTTTATCAGATCAAGTAGTTTATTGTCTAATTTATCAAGCTTAACTCTTATTGAATTTAATTTTTTTTTATTTTTTGGCGACATTTAATTTATTGGATTAATTAATAATTATTATATTTATTTATATATGTACAGTCAGAATAGTCATTTAAATTATCAACTTAAGATTTGGTTATTTTTATTATTAGGATTAGTTATTTTGATAATTCTTGTTGGTGGATTAACAAGATTAACAGATTCAGGTTTATCAATTACAACATGGGAACTATTTGTAGGTCTTGTTCCTCCACTATCTAATGACAAATGGATTAATTATTTTGATCTATATAAAACAATACCAGAATTTAGTGAACAAAATTTTAATATGACATTAAATGAATTCAAAGTAATTTTCTGGTGGGAATGGATTCATAGACAATTGGGAAGACTAATTGGATTAACCGTATTACTGCCATTAATTTATTTTACAATTAAACATGGTTTATGGATTGTAAAAAGCTATGGAATAATTTTTATACTAGTTTGTTTTCAAGGGTTTATAGGATGGTATATGGTTTCAAGTGGCTTAATAGATAGAGTTGATGTTAGCCATTATAGATTGTCATTACATTTAGTTACAGCTTTTATAATATTATCAGTAATATTTTGGAAAATTCTTCAAATTAAAAATATACAAAAAATTGAAATTTCAATTAGATTATATCTTATTAAGTTTTTTCTTTTATTATTATTCTTACAATTAATAATAGGTGCATTTGTATCAGGTATGGATGCTGGCACTGTTTATAATACATGGCCTTTAATGGGATCTTCATATTTTCCCGACGATAGTAAAATATTAGAATTTTTAAATATTTCTTTTTTTGATAACCCATCCATAGTTCAATTTATTCATAGAAACTTGGCATATTTAATAGTTATAATTTATTTCTATTTATTGTTTCTGGTTGTTAAAGAAAAAAATAAATTTTTTATAAAGCCAATTTTATTGATTGGAATAAGTCTATTCTTACAAGTTATTCTAGGTGTGATGACACTTTTATCTGGAGTAAAAATTACTTATGCATCTTTACACCAGATAAATTCAATTTTTATTATACTAACAACTCTATATTTTCTTTATATTTCTAAATATAAAAAATTAACTAACAGCTTTTAAATTATTTTTTGAAGATTTATTCAAAGCTTGATCTAAATCATCAATAATATCATCAATATGCTCAATACCAATACAAAGTCTTACATAACTTTGTGTTACACCTGAAGCAGCTAATTCTTTTTCATTTAATTGACTATGTGTAGTACTAGCAGGGTGGATAGCTAAACTTCTAGCATCACCGATATTTGCTACATGATAAAACATTTTTAAAGACTCGATGAACTTTTTACCAGCTTCAATACCACCTTTTAATTCTATACCTACCATTGGTCCGTTTCCACCTTTAAGATATTTAGCAGCTCTATCAGCTATTATTTTTTCATGTTCTGTTGAATAAATAACTTTTGTAACTTCATTATGTGTTTTTAAGAAATTAACTACTTTTTGAGCATTTTCACAATGTTGTTTCATTCTAAGAGCAACAGTTTCTAAACCTTGAATAATAGTGAAAGCATTATCAGGAGCAAGTGCTGAACCTAAATCTCTTAATAAACAAACTCTTGCTCTTACAGCAAAAGGTATGTTTGCCCCAGTTAACTCAGGCACAACTTTTCCCCAAATAGCTCCACCATAACTTGAATCTGGTTCATTAAATAATGGTTGTCTTTTTGGATCAGCCGTCCAATCAAAATTTCCACTATCAACAATACTCCCTGCTACAGCAGTTCCATGTCCGCCTATATATTTTGTTAAAGAATGAATTACTATAGCCGCACCATGTTCAATTGGTTTACAAATAACAGGAGAAGCTGTGTTATCCATAATTAATGGAATATTATATTTTCTACCTATATCAGAAACTTCTTTGATTGGAAAAACTCTCAAATAAGGATTTGGTAATGTTTCACCATAAAAAGCTCTAGTTTTATCATCAACCAATTTTTCAAAATTTTTAGGATCACTTGGGTCTGCATATCTTATTTCAATACCTAATTTGCTTAATGTGTGAGTAAACAAAGATACTGTTCCACCGTATAGATCAGTCGAGCTAATAATATTATCTCCAGTTTGAGCTACATTTAAAATTGCAAACGTGGAAGCTGTTTGACCCGAAGAAACAGTAAGACATGCCAAACCACCTTCTAATGCTGCAACTCTTTTTTCTAATGCATCATTAGTTGGATTCATTATTCTTGTATAAATATTTCCAAACTCTTTTAATGCAAAAAGATTAGCCGCATGATCTGTACTAGTAAATTCATAGGATGTTGTTCTATATATTGGTACAGCAACAGCATTAGTTGTTGGATCGCTTCTGTAATCACCACCGTGAATAGCAATTGTCTCAGGATTGTTTCGTTTTGTAGTCATTTTTAACTCCTTTTTTAGTGCTTTAACTTTATGTTAGGCGCACAATACAGTTCAAATGCCTACCGATTATATTTTGGAAATTCCTTTTTAGCAGTTTTATGCCCGCAATAGGATCAAATCGGCTAATAACTATTATCAGATTAGACTTATTTTACAAGGTAAATATCAAATTGACTTTGTAATTAATAATAGTATTAATCCTGGCACAATGACGAAATTTGTAAAAAAAGACCAAGTAAACTCTTTATGGTATGAAATAGATGCAACTAATGCAGTTGTAGGAAGACTAGCCACTGTTGTTTCTAAGATTATAAGAGGAAAAAACAAAACTACTTATACGCCTCATATGGATCATGGAGATTTTGTTGTTGTAAAAAATATAGAACAAGCAAAGTTTACTGGCAAAAAATTTCAAGATAAAAAATATTACAGACACACTGGTTATCCAGGTGGAATTAAAGTTGCAACACCTGAAAAATTACATGAAAAAAAACCAGGTGAAACTTTAAAACTTGCTGTAAAAAGAATGTTACCGGGTGGAGTCTTGGGAAGAAAACAATTAACTAAACTTAAAATTTATTCTGGTAATGATCATCCTCATTCAGCTCAAAATCCTAAAGTGATTGAAATTGAAAAATTAAATAACAAAAATCTAGTAAGAAATTAATTATGGAAAACACTCAATCAACATCAAAATCACCTAAATTAAAACTAGACTTTAAGGATAGTAAATACGCCACTGGAAGAAGAAAAACTTCAATAGCTAAAGTTTGGTTAAAAAAAGGTACAGGAAAGATATATGTCAATGGCAAACCTTTTAATAAATATTTTTCAAGTGAATTCCATCATCTTCAAATAACAAGACCGTTTGATATCATAAACCAATCTACAGAATACGATGTAAGATGTAGTGTTAGAGGTGGTGGCCCTACTGGACAAGCAGGAGCCATGGTTCATGGAATTTCAAAAGCATTAGTAATGTTTGATGAGAATTTAAAAACTACATTAAAGACTGAAAAGCTTACCACACGAGATTCTAGGGCTGTTGAGAGAAAGAAACCAGGCAGAAGAAAAGCTAGAAGAAGTTTCCAGTTCTCTAAAAGATAATTTTTTTTTTATTTTTAACTGTTATAATAAATTATGCCTAAGCTTAATGCATTAGTTGCTGGATCAACTGGATATATTGGTATTCAATTAATAAAATTATTAATTAAACATAAATATATTAATATTAAATATTTATGTGGAAATACTTCTGTTGGAAAAAAAATTACTTATTATGATAAATCATTATCAAATAAATCATTACCTAAAATTAATAAATTTAATAAAAACCTTTTAAAAGATATAGATGTTATTTTTACAGCTCTTCCAAATGGTGAAGCTCAAGATATTTCAAAATATTTAACAAAAAATATTACTTTAATTGATTTAGCTGCTGATTTTAGATTAGAAAAAACATCCGATTATCTGAAATGGTATAAGCAGAAACATAAGGCAAAAAATTTAATAAAGAAAAGTATATATTCTCTTCCAGAAATTAACGGTAAAGAATTAAGCAAGTATCAAATTATTTCATGCCCAGGTTGTTATCCAACATCAATATTGTTACCCTTAATACCTCTTTTTGAAAATAATTTAGTAAAAGCAAAGAATATAATTATGGATTCTAAATCAGGTTATTCGGGTGCTGGTAGAGGAGTTCATAAAAAATATAAAGATAAAAATCTTTATGAATCTTTAAGTGCTTATGGTGTTGGGTTTCATCGTCATAATTCTGAAATAGATCAAATGTTAAAAAAATATACTAAAAAAGAAATTAATTTTACTTTTACACCCCATCTAACACCTATGTTTAGAGGAATCTTGAGTACTATTTATATAGATTTAGAAAATGGAGTAACACAGGCAAATATTATTAAAGAACTCTCAACATTTTATCAAAAAGATAATTTCGTTAAGATTTTAAAAAAAAATTCTTTAATCAGTACTAACGATGTGATTAATACAAATAATTGCCATATATCTGTTTGTAAAACTAAACATAAAAACAAAATTATAATACTTTCAGCTATTGATAACCTTATTAAGGGTGGAGCAGGCCAAGCTATACAAAATTTAAATATGAAATTTAATTTTCCATTAAAAACTGCATTGTAATGAAATTTATTTTTGTTTTATCCTTGTTATTTATTTTAAGTAATTGTTCACTGAATAAAGATTCTAAATATTGGACTGAAGATGTAGAAAAAAGAAAAGTAAACCAAAAAAAATTATCAAAGATATTAAAAAAAGCAGACGATATAACAACTATGACACTTGAGGAATATAAGATTTATATAGATGACCATACAAAAAAAAGTAAATATCCAGATATAAGCCAATGAAAAATAAAATTAATATTGCTGTAGTAGGTTTGGGTCAAGTTGGAATTTATCTTTTAAATGAATTAAATTTAAAAAAAAAAGATATTGAAATTAAAACTGGTAAAAAAATCAATGTCGTAGCTATTTCTGCAAAAAATATTAATAAAAAAAGACAATTTAAATTTGATAAAAAAATTTTTTTTAAAAATCCTTTAGAAATTTTTAATAATAAAAAAGTAGACATATTGTTTGAAGCAATTGGACAATCTGATGGTGTTTCAAAAAAAATTGTTGAAAAAGCTTTGAAAAACAAAACACATGTAATTACACCAAACAAAGCTTTAATATCTAAACATGGAAATAACTTAGCGAAACTTGCTGAAAAAAATAATGTTAATCTTGAATTTGAGGCATCTGTAGCAGGTGGAATTCCTGTATTGAGATCCATCAAAGAGGGACTAGCGACAAATAAAATTTCAAAAGTATATGGAATTTTAAACGGTACATCTAATTATATTCTTTCTGAAATGGAAAATTCAAATCTCAATTTTTCAGACGTTCTTAAAAAAGCACAGAAACTTGGTTATGCAGAACCTGGTAATCCTAAATTAGATTTAAATGGATTTGATGCTTTTGCAAAAGTTAGAATTTTATCTGCTTTGGCATTTCATAGTAAAATCTCGTCATACAAATGTCTAATGGAGGGAATAGAAAAAATTGAATTAAAAGATATTAAAATAGCAAACCAATTAGATTTGAGAATTAAATTATTAGGCATTTCCGAGTTAAAAAATAATCATCTTTTTGAGGCAGTTCATCCATGTCTTGTCAGTAAAAAATCTTATATAGGAAATGTTAATGGTGTAATGAATGCGGTTATAATTGAAGGAAAACCAGTTGGTGAAAGTATTTTACAAGGTGAGGGTGCTGGTCCTGGTCCTACATCTTCTGCGCTATTGTCTGATCTTTTATCTATATTAAGAGGTAATATTAAAAGACCATTTGGTGTCAGTGCTTCAAAGCTTAAAAATCTAAAACCATATAATTCAACTAATTATGTTAATTCTTTATATTTGAGATTTGAAGTTAAGGATAAACCAGGTGTATTATCTCAAATTACTAATCGTTTAGCTAAGTATAAAATTTCAATAAAAAGAATTATTCAAACTCCAGATAAAAAAAATGATAAAGCTACTATAGTCATAATTTCACACAAAACTTCAGAACTAAACTGTAGTAATTGCTTATCTATTTTTAAAAATAATAAGAATATACTTAAAAATCCAATATTGATTAGACTACTAGATTAATAATGGATTTATATATTAAACTTTTTGAAGTTTTATTTCCTGTTTTTTTTGTTGTTGGAATTGGTTACTATCTTGGAAAAAAAAATCCAAAGATAGATACAACATTCATAACAAATTTTGCTGCAAATGTAGGTACACCTGCAATGATTATTTATGCATTAACAGCTACAGGAACGTCATTTGAAATTTTCAAAAATTATTTTTGGTATTACTTGATTGCAATTTTAATTTTTTCTTTAATCGGCATAATTTTTTTATTTTTACTTAATACTAAAGATATTATTCGTGAATTGCCTCCATTTATAATGCCAAACACTGGCAATATGGGTTTACCTATATGCTTGTTTGCTTATGGATCTCAAGGTTTAGGTGTTGCAGCTGCAATCTCAGCCTTGATAATATTGAGTCATTTCACATTAGGTATATTTCTTGCAGCTAGAAAATTTAATTTTGATGTAATTGTTAAAAGTCCTCCTTTCTACGCAATCATTATTTCAGTACCTTTACTTTATTTTGAAATTAAAACTCCAGTTTTTATTGAAAACACAACTTTTTTATTAATGTATGCAACTATATTTTTAATATTAATGTCATTGGGAATTGCACTTACTCGATTTAAAGTTTTTTCTTTTAAAAAAGCTTTAATCTCATCAATTGGTAGGGTAATTTTTGGTCCAGTAGTTGGCTTTTTATTAATAAAATATTTTAATTTAACAGGATTTGCAGCTGGTGTTCTTCTAATTCAATGCTCAATGCCATCAGCGGTATTAAATTATCTTATAGCATCAGTTTACTCACCAAAAAAAATTGTTGATAACGTTGCTAGCACAATTGTAGTTTCAACACTAATGTCATTTATTACAATACCCATTGTAGTATTCTTTTCTTTAAAGTACTTCAATTAAACTGTATCAATTGGCTCATGAAAGCCATAATTTTTAGTTTACTTGGATGGATGTTTTTACCTGTCATGGATGGTTTTGCTAAATTTTTGAGTGATGATCTTCCAATTTTACAAATAACTTGGGCAAGATATTTTTTTACGGTTGTTTTTACACTTCCAATAATGATATTTTTTTTTAAAAAACAACTGGTATGGTCCAAAAAACCTAAATTGCAAATATTAAGGGGTCTAATATTGCTATCAGCTAATATTTGTTTTTTTTATGCAATATCTATAATCTCTTTAGCAAAAGCATTAACTTTAGCTTTTGTGGCACCTTTAATTGTAACTGCATTTTCACCTGTTATGCTTGGAGAAAAAGTTGGTTTTAGAAGATGGACGGCTGTTGTTGTTGGTTTTATTGGTTCATTAGTAGTAATTAGACCTGGTTTTGTTGAGTTAAATTTTGCTAGTTTGGCAGCTTTAGGAACAGGTATTCTTTATGGCTTTTATTTAATAATAACTCGAAAATTAAGCACTTCAGATAATCCACTACTCACGCTTTTAATGACTGGAATGGTAGGGGTCACACTTATTTCTATAATTATTCCTTTTTATTGGATAAAACCATCACTTAATCAATGGTCTTTAATGGCTGGTATAGGCGTTTTCGCGTGTATAGGACATTTATTCTTAATATTATCTCTCAAATATGCTGATGCTTCTAAATTAGCTCCTTTGGGCTACACTGAGATAATACCAAATGTGCTTATAAGCTATTATTTCTTCAGTGAACTTCCAGATAACTGGACTTATCTTGGCTTATTCATAATAATCCTAAGTGGCTTATATATTTCTAGAAGAGAATATCTTAAAAATAAAATTATTTTATAGTAATTAATTGTTTACTAATATATAATGTAATACATTAGCAATGATATATAAAATATTGTTTTCATTAAATTTTTTAATTATCTAATTATATTCAAAAAGTATTGAAAAAGTAAATAAAAACTTACTATGTCAATTAAAAACAAAATAAGCGGCTGAATTAAATATGAATAAATTTAGTAATTAAGAAAAATTAAATTCATTTTAGGAAAAATTATTAAAAAAATATTTGATTGCTTAAAAGTGTTTAATATCAATATGTTTTTAACCTCCATAAATAAAATTCTAAATTTTATATATGTCGCGTATTAAAATATAGACTGAAGTTAATGAAAAATAGGGAATTTTTTGAGCTGTAAAAACAATTAGTATTGTTTATAACTAGAGCAATGCAGTCTGAGAATATACAGTTTAAACGACCATAGAGTACCTTATTTTAAGCAAAGATCGTTATCTAGTGCAACTGAAGGGTGCATGATACTATTTATAGCAAAAATTAATGAAAACGGCTAAAAGTGTTTATTTATAAAGGTTTTAGATAACTTTAGTGGTATAAAATGCTATTTAATAAACACTTTTTCAGACTTTAAAAGCTGCCTTTTTTTTGATATTCCACCTTTTCCTGAGTATCCACCAAGGGTACCATCTGATCTAATTACTCTATGACAGGGTATTTTAGGGGGATAGGGGTTTTTTCCAACAGCATTAGCAACAGCTCTGAAGGCTCTAGGTTGTCTAATAGCTTTAGCAACATCAAGGTATGTTTTAACTTTACCTTTCGGTATTTTCTTTAAATAATTCCAAACTTTTAATTGAAATTTAGTCCCTTTTAAGTTCATATAGTTCAAATCCTGTATTATTGGCTATTTTATCATATAATTTCTTAGCATTTCCATTTGAAAAGTGAGTGATCCAACGAATTCCATCCCAATTATTATCTTTAGATAACGATTTTAAATGATTAATTAGTTTTTGAGCTATTTTTTGACCTCTAAAATGTGGTTCTACAAATAAATCATCTAAAAAACCTATATATTTGCCCTTAATTGGACGAGGCATTGTTCTGTAATGTGCTATTCCAACAATTCTATCTTCTAATTCATAGCAAATACCATTAATAATATGACTATCATCGTGTATCCATCCCCATAAAGTCTCTAAAATCTCTTTATTCATCGGAACTTTGTAAAATTCAGCATAACCATTGTATAATTTAGACCAATTTTCCTTATCTTTTTGATCTAAAAATCGAATCATAAATATTAAATAATTAATCTAACCAGTTGAAATTATTGCAAAATAACTAAATAAAAAAAATATTGATAAAATTGATAAGTAAATTGTTTCTTTTGATTTACCTGACTTTTTATATTGAATGATGCTCAAAAATATAAATGCTATCGATGTAATTAAAAAATATATAGGTTCAATATTACCATCTAAACCTGCCATAATTTTTATATTTATACTATTGACATTAAAAATCACTTAATATATTACTAACGATAATTAATGATTATCAATAGTAATAAATATGAATGAAGTAATAACAGGTATAAAGGCGTTAAAAGAAGAAACATTATTAAATCTTCAAAGCTCTAAGGCAAACAATACTATACGAGCTTATAAATCAGATTTTAGAGATTTTGGACTATTCTGTGCGCAAAATGGATTTAAATCTCTTCCCTCAGAACCAAAAATAGTTTCACTATACTTAACTTATTTATCTACTAAAGAGATTAAAATGAGCACTTTAAAGCGAAGATTGGTATCAATAGGAGTTATACATAAGCTTAAAGGTCATTACTTAGATACAAAACACCCATCAATAATTGAAAATATAATGGGTATTAAAAGAAGAAAAGGAAGCATTCAAAAAGGAAAAAAACCATTATTAATCAATAGTTTAAAATCAATTATTAATATAATTGATGAACAAAAAATTGATGAGATCAAAAAATTTAGAGATAGATCAATTATCTTAATTGGTTTTTCAGGAGGGTTTAGAAGAAATGAGATAGTTTCATTAGACTATGAAGATTTAGATTTTGTAGAAGAAGGTGTTAAAATCAATCTTAAGAGGTCTAAAACAGACCAATTTGGAGAAGGCTCTATAAAAGGACTTCCCTACTTTGTCAATTCACAGTATTGCCCGGTTGTTTCCATCCGTAAATGGATTGAAATCTCAAAAATAAATTCTGGAGCACTATTTAAAAGGTTTACCAAAGGACCAAAATTATCAGAAAAAAGATTAACCGATCAAACAGTTGCATTACTTATAAAATCATATTTAAAATTAGCAGGTATAGAAAGTAAAAATTATTCCGGACATAGCTTAAGATCAGGCTTTGCAACATCTGCAGCTGAATCAGGAGCTGAGGAAAGAAGTATAATGGCAATGACAGGCCATAAGTCTACAGAAATGGTTAGAAGATATATTAAAGATGCTAATTTATTTAAAAATAACGCCTTAAATAAGTTCAGATTTTAATAAAGAGGAATTATTTTTAACAAAAATTGCATCAAACTGAACAAGAAAAGAACTATAATTCCCTAATCTTTTAAGATCATAAATATCATAAAAAGTATAATCTAATTTATTCATATAATTTATAACATCAATAAATAATGGAGATCCTTTATTATATTCTTTCACTGATGTTTCTAAAATAATTATTTCAAAGAAAGATATTTTTTTTCCCATACCTTTCAATATGTCAATTTCAGATCCTTGGACATCAAGTTTAATTATATTGTTAGAGGAATTAAAATTTAATTTAGATAATTCAATTTCTAATGTAGATGAAGTGATCAGTTCAGCTTTTCTGGAAAAATTTGTTTTTTCTTCATACACAGATGACCCGTAACCCATATTGAAAAATTTTAATTCTTTAATCGCATCAGAAAGAAGGCAGATTTTATAAGAAATATTATGATATTTTTTTTTTAAAAAAGATAAATTTTTTTCGTTATGATTGTTACCATCAAAAAGTAAATATTTTGAATTTGGAAAAAAGTTAAGACATTTCAAAAACCATTCACCATGTCCACAGCCAATATCTAGAATATATTCTGGATTAATTTTATCTGCAAGTAAAGACAAGATAATTTCAGTATTTGTTACTTGATTTCTGTTTAAAAACTTATGATTTTTTTTATAATCTAGTGGGATCAAAAATAATAAAAATTTAGAAAATTTTTGTAAAATTTTAAAAAAAAAATTCATTATAAGACTTTATTTCAAACTTATAAATAAATTTTGATCGTCACACATTTTTTTGATTAACGTTTTTAAATTAGTATTTGCTTTCCAATTAAGTTGTTTTTTTGCTTTAGCAGGATTAGATTTTAGATGGTTAACATCTAGAGGTCTATAAAATTTTTTACTAATTTTTATAATTGTTTTGTTATTTTTTAAATTTATACATTTTTCGTTTATTCCTTTTCCAACCCATTTAGTATTTAGTTTCAGATATTTACATGTCAGATTGACAAAATCTTTAATAGTGTAACAAATTCCAGTACCTATAACAAAATCATCTTTTTTCTTTAATTGTAACATTTTCCACATCGCTTCAACATAATCTGGTGCAAACCCCCAATCTCTTTTGGCATAGATATTACCTAAGTACATTATTTTTCTTTTATTGTTTAAAATTTCACTTAATTGTTTAACTATTTTTTTTGTAACAAATTCTTCACCCCTAAGAGGAGATTCGTGATTAAATAAAATTCCTGAGCAACAATGTAAATTATACGCTTTTCTATATAATTTAACTAAATAATGAGACCCAACTTTGCTAACACCGTATGGACTGGCAGGATCAAAATTTGTATTCTCATCTATAGATTTTTGAGTTTCATTTCCAAACATTTCAGATGTTGAGGCTTGATACAAAGATATTTTTTTTTTAGAATTTTTCATTACTTCCAAGATATTTAGCAAAGCAAAAAAATTTGTATGAATTGTATATAAAGGTTGTTCAAAAGAAGAAGCTACAAAAGACATTGCAGCTAAATTATAGATTTCATCTGGTTTAATTTTATTGATAACATAGTTTACTGAAGCAAATTCATTAATCTCTAAATCTATTAGTTCTATTTTATTTTCAATACCTAATTTTCTTAGTCTATTATTTTCATAATTAGAATTTCGTCGATAAGATCCGTAAACTTTATATTTTTTAGATAAAAGAAATTTTGCAAGATATGCACCATCTTGTCCCATAATACCTGTAATTAAAGCTTTTCTTTTCATTTTTTTAATACTTCTAAAAAATAACCAGTTGATTTGGTCCAGTTATTAGAATTTCTGAGTTTATATAATTTTTTTTTTAAATGCACGCACAAATCATTATCATTAAAAAGATCCAATGTATATTTTGCAAATTCTTCTTCATTTTTAGCAATAAAACCTGTTTCATTATGAACAACTCTTTCTTTTAAAGAACCAATGCCCAAAGTAACAATAGGAACACATAACTCTCTAGCCTCTTCAGCAGCAAGACAAAATAATTCGGCTTTATGACCTGGTACAAGCATCATTCTTGAATTTTTAATATCATCAATTAGTTTTAATTGATCTTTCATTTCTCTATAAAAAATATTTATTTTTTTATAATCTTTCATTTCACTTGTCGGTGTAATCAAAAGTTTAATATTATTTTTGTGAGAAATTATCTTTTCTTTCCATATCTTAATCAATTTTTCACCATTACGATCTGGTCTAGAAGTAAAAATTGCTTGGTTGCTTAATTCATTAATGTCAATATTAACTTTGCTTTTGAGAAAGTTATTGTCAATCGCTAAATTTAAAAAATCATGACCCCAAAGTCTTGTGAGTATATTTCTTTTTTCTTTATGATATTTACCAATTAAAATTATTTTTGGCTTATTTCTTAAATAGCTAAATAATTGATTTTTTCTAATAAATTTTTCAATTGTTTGAACACTATACGAAATTGAAAAATATTTTTTAGCCTTTACTTTATTGAGTAGATTAATATCACCATTTGATATAGCCACATCAAATGACATATCAGAGTTACCTAATTGATTGATATCATTCCAAAAATAATTTTTATGATTAAGTTTTTTAGAACAGTTATTAAAAATGTAGACCTCATTATTAAGCAAACTTAGATTATAGCTCAAATTAATTAAGGTAGTTTCTGCTCCTCTCAAAAAAGGTTTATCTTTATCATAAAAAGAGTATTTAAATTTTGTATTCTCAATAAAACAAATTTTCATCTAAATAAATCTGTTTTTTTTCCTAAGGATACATCGATAATATATTTTGAAATTTTATTTCCATCAAAAAGTTTAAAATATTTTGACTTACCATTTTTGGCTATCTCTTTTCTTAATTTATCATTTTTGCTATAAAATTTAATCTTAGATGCTAGATCATTAATATCGTTATAAAATATCACATCTTTTTCATTTATAAAAAAATCATCTAATTTGGTTTTTCTATCAATAAATGTGAGCAGTCCATTGCCTAATAATGACGCTATTCTATTACTGGAATAATATTTAGTTGGCTTTCCCCTGCTTAAATTTAAACCCATCTTTGAATTAATTAATGCATTATTGAAATCATTCCCCCAAATGGGTTGTTTATTGTCAAAACCATGAAAATCATAATTTAAACTAGGAATTTTTTTAATCAGTTTATTTAAAAAATTAATTCTATTATCTTCAAATCCTTTTTTTAAAACACCTCTATTTACTCCATGGCTCATTGCATAGAATATATCTTTTTTGGGATTTAAGTTGTAAACATTATAACATTCAATATTTTTATCTACCGGTATAAAAAAAAAATTAAATTTTTGATCTTTAAATTTATCTTTTAAAATAGACGGATGAGTTGTTATAAAATTATGATCAACTAGAGGCACATAAGGCTCAATATTCTTAATATTTTTGTTAGAGAATTCAAGCCCTGGCATAAGTGGATCCTCATTCCACTGTGATATAATTAATTGCTTATTAATTGACCTTATTTTATCAATTGTTTCTAAATTTATATTATTTGTATGTCCAAATAAAAATAAATCAGGATTATAATTTTTGACAACTTCTACTAAATGATTTTGAAACATGTTTATATTAGATTTAAAATTTAATATATTACGATTATTTTTGATAAAATCACGATCACTAATTTCTACAACATCATGATTATTTCTAATAAAACCATTAGTAAATTTTTTTCCTAATGAAATATTAAATAATCTATAATTTGATTTCTGTCCTTGGTTAAATAAATTTATAATTTTTAATTTATTCTTAAGATAATTTAATTGAAATTCTGGGAAAATATTAGCTCTCATCAAATCAATTTTTTTAGTATTTTTATCAATTAAATGATTGATGTCATTTCGAGCCAAATTTTGGATTTTTTTTCTTTTAATCTTATTTTTTATTAATGATTTAATATTTTTATAAAGTTTATTAGCATCAATATTATTAATAGGTATTGTATGATTTGATGTTTCTAATAGTCCGCCTTTATTAGATGTTATAGTTACACATCCTGATGCTGTAGCTTCTAATGAAACACGACCAAAAGGTTCTTCCCATCTTGACGGAACGACTGCAATTTCAGATTTATCTAATATATCTAAAGTTTTTTTGTGATTTAAAAAACCACATTCCTTATGATTTTTGTGTTTTATATATATACTTCTTCTACTTTCATCACCTATAGATAAAGCATTCCATTTTGGAAATTCATCAAGAATTTTTATTATTGAATCTTTATATAAATCATATCCTTTTGAATGATTTAGTTTTCCAACAAAAACAATTTGATTAGTTTTTAATTTTTTTTTACGTTTATATACACTATGATAAATTATTTCTGTTTTGCTATCTTTGACATCTAAACCTTCAAAGAATCTTTTTTTAACCCACTTACTTATAAAAACTAATTTATCAACTTTCTTTAATATTTCTTTTCTTTCAGAGATTAATTTTGATCCTGACATAGTTAATGGATCATTATGGTAATACATAATAAATTTAGAATTAATCTTATTTAAAAGTTTAAATAAAACTAGGGGCCTATTATGTATTTCAATAATATCAAATTTTTTTTCGATAAGTTTTTTAGATAATTTTTCAATATATTCATTTGAAGTACTTCTGAATTTTAATTTAAGATTCTTTAAAGGTACATTTATATAATTATTGGTTAAATAATTTCTAGAATTTGCATTTCCAAATATGTAGTTATCATTTTTAAACTTTGATTTTTTAAAAAATTCTGAAACCCAAAGTGATACAGCTGATGCATTTTCTAAAGTGTAGCTTTCTTTATAAGGTAAAATAGTAGCTATCTTATATTTTTTTTTTGAAATCATTAAGTAATTTTAATCTCTCATTTCTATCTTTTTTTAAAGTGTATTCAAATGAAAGAGCTTTTTTTTTTGAAAAAAACCTTTTTTTATAAACAATTTCCCACTTATAACCTTTGGTAGATTTTGCACCTTTATTAGAATTATGTTTATTAAGCCTTTTTTTAAGATCGTTTGTATATCCAACGTATGATTTATCTAAGTATCCTTTTAAAGTTTTAATTAAATATACGTAATGAACCATATTAAGTGAGGCCTATTTGGCGGTCCCTGGGGGAATCGAACCCCCCTTTGCAGGATGAAAACCAGCTGTCCTAACCGATAGACGAAGGGACCATGAGGTGATCTTTTATTTTAAAAGTTTATATTTTTCAAGTCTAATTAAGTTCAATAAAAAGATCTTTTATATTTAATTGTAAATACTTATTATTATTCCAATAATTTTCATGAATTTGAGCTACGACATGGATATTTTTTTTATATGATAAAAGATGTTTACCAAGTTGTGTATTTAATGAATTAAAGCATATCGATTTAATAAATTTACCTACTCTAGGTTTTAACATTGCATTAATATGTTTATCATTAATAGTTTTTGCTTCAATAACTTTTAAATTTTTTATTAAAAAAGTTGGAGTAGGATTTCCATAACCAAAAGGCCCTATTCTATTAATTTCATCTATTAAATTTTTATTAATTGCGGTTGGTGATACTTCCGCATCATACGTATAATCTAAATTTAGATTTCTATTTTTTTTTGCAAAATCTTCTAAAATAAAATTCTCTAAATCTTTAAGCTTATCTTTTTTCATTGAAAAACCAGCAGCCAAATTATGTCCTCCACCGCTCTCAATTAATTTTTTATCAATTAGTTTTCTGATAATATTACCAATATTGTAATTAATTGTAGATCTAGCTGATCCTTTAAGTTTATTTTGTGAAGTTGTTATTACTATTGACGGTTTATTAAAATAATCTTTAAGTCTAGAAGCGATAATTCCAATAAGACCCTCTTTAATTTTTGGACTATAGTATACAATTACATCTTTATTTGCTTTTTCTAATTTATCAAAATTAATTTCATTTAATATTTTATTTTCAATTTCTTTTCTAATCTTATTAAGTTTAATTAATTCTAATGATTTTTTCTTTACAATATGTAAATTTTCAGAAATTAATAAATCAGCAGCAATTTGTGAGCTAGATAGTCTACCACCTGAATTAATTATTGGACCAATTAAAAATCCTAAATCTTCAACTGTTAGATTCTTTTTTTTGTCACATAATTCATATAATGTTTTAAATACAATGTTATCTTTTATCCTAAAATTTTTGATTATATTTAATGCTATGTATCTATTAATTTTTCTTAATGGCATTACATCACAGACTAAAGCTAACAAAACATAAACTAAATAATTTGAAAGATGAAAAGATGATTTAATTTTTTTAATCATTATTTCTAAAAAAAAATAAGTAAGAGTAGTTGCGCAATAATAATCTTTTGATAAATCATTAATATTCTTTTTAGGATTAATAAGAACATTTGTTTTTGGAAATGGTTTATTTATTTCGTGATGATCTATTATTATTGATTTAATTTTCTTAGTATTTAAATATGCTATAGATTGATTGGATGTAGATCCACAATCAACCATTATTATTAATTTTGGTTTTTTTAGAATTAATCTTTTAAATACAGAAATACTAGGGCCATAGCCATCTCGTTCTCTATCTGGAATATAGAAGAAATAAGGATGTTTGATATAATCAAAAAACTTAGCTAATAATGATGTTGCTGTTGATCCATCAACATCATAATCACCAAAAATACATATAAGATCTTTTTTATTAATACTTTTTTCTAAAAGTAAGCTTGCTTCAATAAAATCTTTATTTTTTTTAAATTCATTTACGACAATAAAAGGATGTTCAATACTGCTAATTTCATTATGATCAAAATTTCTAAGAATTATTAGTTTAGAAAGTATCTCACTAAAATTAAAATCTTGTTTAATTTTTTCTATAGAATTTTTATCAATTTTTTTTTCAATCCATTTTTTTCCTGAAACAGATATCATTCATTAATAAAATTAACTTTTCTTATAATCTTTTTTAAATCTAAACTTTTATGAGTTACTAAAGTCTCAGATACAATCTTATTGTTATCAAATTTAATACCATCTAAAATTAAATTATCAGTAATTCCTGTAGCACAAAAAATTGAGTCACCTTTAACTATTTCTTTTAATTCATATTTTTTATTAAGGTCACTAATTCCCATTTTTCTTGCTTCTTTTATATCATTCTCATTGTCAAATATAAATCTTCCTTGAAAATGACAATCATAAGCGTCTAAAGCAGAAGCAGCCAAAACTCCTTCAGGCCCTCCTCCAATACCAAGAAATATGTCAACATCGTATTTTGGATCAGAAACAAAAAGAGCTCCAAGTACATCACCATCAGTGATTAATTTAATCTTTACATTTAAATCTTTAAGCTGATCAATTATTTTCTTATGTCTTGGTCTGTCCAAAATACAAGCTGTAATAGATGATATGTTTTTATTTTTGAAATCAGACAAATTTCTAATATTTTTTTCTAATGTAAAATCTAAATCAATTAAACCTTTTTCAATTTTACCTGTTGCAATTTTGTTCATGTAAGTTTCAGGAGCATTGAAAAGATTATTTTTTTCTGCAATTGCTAAAACAGCTATACCACCAGGCATGTTATTTGCTACAAAGTTTGTTCCCTCTACTGGATCAACGGCTATGTCTAATACAGGACCTGTCTTGTTTCCAAGTATTTCACCCGTATATAACATTGGTGCATGGTCAAGCGAACCTTCTCCAATAACAACTTTACCAACCATATCAATTTTGTTTAGTTCAGTTCTCATTGAATCAACAGCAGCCTGATCAGCAGCATTTTTATCCATTTTGCCAATTAAATATGAAGCTTCAGTAGCAGCTTTTACTGTAACATTAACAAATTGATCAATAAAATTTTTACTTAATGCCATTAAATTTTTTCATCGACAAAATCATTCTGATTTATTTTTGACTCAAATTCTCTTAATCGTTTATAAACACTTGCTAATTCAATTATTGTTGGCCAGGCTTTAAGTATATATTGCATTGAGCCCTCTACCCTTCCAAAGGCTCTTATTATTTGTTGCATAACTCCTAAAGTTACAGCACCTGCCACAATTGCTGGAGCTAAAAATACGTATGCGGATAATACATTCGCTTGTAAATAAGCAATTCTACCAATATTAAAATATAAATATCTAATATAACTAAGAAAATGTATCTCTTTTACTCCATCAAAAAGCTCCTCAATTGATTTTGGTCTCACAGATCCGTCATCTTCTGCTACTACTAATATCTTTCGATAAGCTGCCTCTTTTTTTTGTAGGTCATACTCGACACCAACTAATCTCAAAATCAAGCCTAAAAATATCAAAAATATTGTTCCACCTACTGACCAAATTAGTGCACCAACGATTAAACCATAGTCCCAATCACCAAAAAAGAATATGGGTATGCTTACACTTAGACCAAATAGAATGGGCATAAATTCAACTAATATCATCAATGCTTCAATTAAACTTGTTCCTAAGGACTCCATTATTCTTGAAAATTTAATTGTATCTTCTTGTACTCTTTGAGAAGCACCTTCTATTTTACGAGCTTTATCATATACACTATGGTACCATTCAACCATAGCTGTTCTCCATCTAAATAAGTAGTGAGAAGTAAAAAAACTTACTATAACAGCTACCCCAACATATATTGCGGCAAGTGTAATAAATGATAATAAGCTAGCCCAATACTCCTCTATGGTAACTGCGTTAGGCTCTCCTAACGCTTTTTGTATCATGTCGTAGAACTGACCAAACCATTCATTAATTTTAACATCTATTTTTACTTGAACCCATAATGATGATAAAATTATAGCCGAACCCAACCAAGACCATAAAATCCATTTTTTTAATTTAAAAAATCTAAACATTTTTTATTTTAAAAAATTATCTGCATATGATTTTTTTACAGTTTTTCTTTTTTTAGGTTCAATTAATTCATAGTCTATTTTCTTTTTTTTTGCATAATTTATAGCTAGTTCTTTAGAAGAAAATTCTAATTTTAATTCTGTTAATGTATCTGATGAACTTTCCCATCCCATTAATGGATTTTTTGTGGGATTTTTAGTTCTAAATTCTAAAATCCATTTATCATTCTTAGCTATTCCAGATTGCATGGGATTTTTATTTGGAATATAAATTATTGCTTTATTCATAATATATGGTCGGAGTGGCAGGATTCGAACCTGCGACCCTCTGGTCCCAAACCAGATGCGCTACCAGGCTGCGCTACACTCCGATCCGATGTACTATTACAGTACATTTTAATTATTTCAAAGTGTAAAGATTAGTAAAAATCAAGTTTTTTTATGAAAATCTGTTATATAAGAAGAAATGATTATCACTTGCCCTTCTTGTAATAAAAAATTTAAAATTGAAAATGCTTTAATTCCATCGAAAGGCCGTAATCTTCAATGTGGTTCATGTAATTATAATTGGTTTTATAAAATTGCTGAACCACTTAAGTTAGAAGAAAATATTGAAGAAAAAATTGAATCCAATGAAAACAATGTATCAATTTCCAATAACCCTAAACCATTAAAAGCAAAATTAGATCAAGAATTAGATACAGATATTAAGAATGAAGATATCATTAAAAATAGCGATTTACCTAAAAGATCTAAAAATATTACATTTGGTAAATTTTTATCATATATAATCGTTTTAATTATTTCATTTGCTGTTTTTGTTATTCTAATAGATACATTAAAAACACCGTTAATTAATGTCTTTCCTGAATTAGAAATCTTTCTATTTAACCTTTTTGAAACATTGCAAGATATCAAACTATTTATTATAGACCTAACTTAATTATATATGATTAACTACATATCTAAACCTTTTAAGTGGTTTTTTAAACTAGAAGCAGCAAGTGGACTGGTATTGCTTTTTGCTGCGATAGTTGCTTTGGTTATTAGTAATTCAAATTTAGCCGGATTATATTTTTCTACTTTGAATAAATATCTATTTATAGGAATAAATAATTTTGGATTAAAATTATCTGTATTACATTGGATAAATGATGCCTTAATGGCTATTTTCTTTTTTTTTGTTACTTTAGAAATAAAAAGAGAGTTTTTACAGGGTGAACTTTCAAATATTAAGCAGGCTTTATTACCAATAATAGCTGCTGTAGGTGGAATGCTAGTACCTGCATTATTTTATGTTTTCATAAATTTAAGTGATAGCGAAACTTTAAATGGTTGGGCAATACCATCTGCCACTGATATTGCTTTTTCTTTAGGTGTTTTATCTTTGCTTGGCAAAAGAGTTCCATTATCTTTAAAAGTTTTTTTAACTGCTTTAGCAATAATTGATGATTTAGGAGCGATTGTGATAATTGCTCTTTTCTACTCAGGAGATTTAAGCGTAAAATATTTAACATTAATGTTATTAGCTTTTGTTATTTTGTTAGTAATTAATAAGTTTAATATTAAAAAGTTTTTACCGTATCTAATTGTTGGAATTTTCCTTTGGGATTTTACTCATAATTCAGGTATACATGCGACAATAGCTGGAGTTTTATTAGCTATGACGATACCTCATAGAAAAAAAGAAAAAGATTTTTCATTATTAATTAAAGTAGAGCATGCAATTAGTCCATATGTTGCTTTTGGTATAATGCCTTTATTTGCCTTTGCTAATGCTGGTGTTTCATTGGAAGGATTAACTTTTGCTTCATTATTAGATAAAGTTCCTCTGGGTATAGTACTAGGACTATTCTTAGGCAAACAATTGGGAGTATTTATATTTTCTTATGCATCTATAAAATTAAAAGTAGCTCAAATGCCTAATAACACAAGTTGGTACAATTTTTATGGTGTTGGTGTTCTTACAGGTATTGGTTTTACAATGAGTTTATTTGTTGGAAATTTAGCTTTTGTTGAAAATATGCAATATATGGATGGTGTAAAAATTGGAGTATTAACTGGATCATTATTATCTACTTTATTTGGTTATTTCTTAATATTATTGACTCCAAATAAACCAAATCAATGAGAAAAGTAATATTTTTATTATCTATAGTTATGTTTTTTTTTAAGACACCAGCAACAGCAAATTATGAAAAAAAGTTTTATGATTTCAGTATAGAAAGTATAACTGGTGAAAAAATTAATCTTAAAGATTATAAAAATAACGTTATTTTAGTTGTAAATACAGCTAGTTATTGCGGATTTACAAAACAATATGATGAATTACAGGAATTGTGGGATTTATATAAAGATAAAGGATTGATAGTTCTTGGTGTTCCATCAAATTCGTTTAATCAAGAAAAAAATAACAATAAAGATGTCAAAGAATTTTGTGAGATGAACTTTAATATTAACTTTCCACTAACAACAATAACAGAGGTTAAAGGTAAAAATTCACATGAACTTTTTAAATGGGCTAAAGAAAATCATGGTAAATCAGCCGAACCTAAGTGGAATTTTCATAAAATTTTAATTAATAAAGATGGTAAGGTTGAAGATACATTTGCATCTTTTACAAAACCTTTGTCAAAAAAATTAATAAGGGCCATTGAAAATATCTTATAATTTTATTGTTAGTCCATCATGAGCTGGAATAACATTTTTAGGTATTAATTTTTTTAATACTTTATAATCAAGCTCCGGAGAAAGATTAGTTAAGATAGCTTTTTTTGGTTTAAGATAATTTATTAGATTTAAAGATTTTTCTAAATTTAAATGAGATGGGTGAAAATTATACCAAAGGCAATCTATGATAAGATATTTTAAATTTTTAAAATATTTTAAGTCTTTTTTTAAAATATCACTGACGTCACTTATATAAGCTAATTCTCTATTTATTATATAGCAAATTGAGTTAACATTTCCATGTGTTACTGAGACTGGTTTAACATTAATTTTTTTTAGAGAACTAGTAACGAATAAATCATTTTTTTTATTAATCATATTTAAGTTTAATGTTGCTGGATATTCCTTTGAATAACTTTTAAAACAATAAGAAAAATTATATTTTAAATATTCTGATGTAGATTTATCAGCAAAAACTTCGATTGGTTTTTTATTATTAATATAAAAAGAGCGCAAATCATTAATACCATGAGTTTGATCAGCGTGCATATGAGAATAAAAAACTTTATTAATTTTTCTGATTTTATGTCTTAGTAATTGTTGTCGTAAATCAGGAGAGGTGTCTATAAGAACATTCTCTTTATCGGTCTTAATAAGAGCTGAACATCTAGTTCTATAATTTTTTTTTTCATTAGGATCGCAGTTTCCAAAAAAACCATCTGGACGTGGAACACCCATTGAACTCCCACATCCTAAAATTATAAATTTCATTTAAAATTAATTTAGAAAAAGATTATTAAAATTAGAAGTTGTGATTTTAATAAGTTTTTCTTTAGTAATTTCTTTAATTTCAGCTAATTTATTTGCAGTATGATGAATAAAAGAAGGTTCATTTTTCTTACCTCTATTAGGCACAGGTGCCAAAAAAGGACTATCTGTTTCAATCAAAATTTTATCTAACGGTAAAGATTTAAAAGTGTTTTGTAAATCTAAAGAATTTTTAAATGTGATTATTCCACTTGCAGAAAAATAAACATTTAGAGCTTGGAGTTTATTTGCAAATTCTAAAGATCCCGTAAAGCAATGCATTAATATTTTAAGATTTTTATTTTTATATTCATTCAAAATTTCAAATGTTTCTTTTTCCGCATCTCTTGAGTGAATTATTAAAGGAACATTTGATTTTATTGCAGCTTCAATATGTTTGTAAAAACTTTTTATTTGTTTATCTTTAACGCTATTATTATAGAAAAAATCTAGGCCAGTTTCACCAATACCAATAATTTTAGGATTTTCATTTAAATTTTTAACAATTTCATCTGAAGTAATTATATCGCTGTCTGCTTCATGAGGGTGTATACCAATAGTACCATAAATTATATCATCAAGATTTACGATATTTTTAACTCTATTAAAACTTTCAAAAGAAGTGGAAATAGTTAATAATTTTTCTATACCAATATTTTTTGATCTCTGTATTACATTCGGCAAATCATTTATAAGTGGCTCGTGATCTAAGTGACAATGTGAATCAATCATTATTTTTTTCTATTTTCTTAAAAAGAATATCTATATTATTAATATTACTACCTTTTTTTAAAAAATCGTTATTTTTTATTGATGAAAAATTAATATCTTTTTCAGTTAAATTAAAAATTTTTAAAGCCTTTAATGATGAATTTGGAATTATTGGGAATAATAAAAAACTTATCTTTCTCACAATTTCTAATGTTGTGTAAACTATAGTGTCTAATCTAAGTTGATCATCTTTTTTTTTCCATGGCTCTTGATCATTAAAATATTTATTAGCTTCAAATAATGAATTGATAATATAATCAATATAAAAGTTAATATCTTGATTATCAATTCTTTCTCTAATATTTTCCAAATTATTCATATATTTGCTAAGTATTTCTAAATCTTCTTTTTGGAAATCTATATGTTTAGGAATTTTACTTTCGCAATTTTTTATTGTAAAAGCAGTTACACGTTGACATAGATTACCAAAGTTATTAGCTAAATCACTATTTATACAATCTTCTAATCTATTCTGTGAAATATTTCCATCATTACCAAATGAAACTTCTTTAATTAAATAATATCTTAATGGATCTAAACCATATTTTTTTATTATTTCTAATGGATCAAGTATATTACCTTTTGATTTAGACATTTTTTCATCATCAGAGAGTATCCAACCATGACCATATACTTTTGAAGGTAATTCAATTTTAGCAGCCAGTAAAAAAGCTGGCCAATACACAGCATGAAATCTAAGTATATCTTTACCAATTAGATGAATTGATGCTGGCCAAAAATTTTTAAATAACTTATCTTTTGTATTAGGAAAATTTAAAGCACTTAAATAGTTAGTTAAAGCATCCAACCAAACATAAATTACATGATCATTGTTATTTGGAACTTTTATACCCCATGAGAAACTTTTTCTACTAACGGATAAATCTTTTAAGCCACTTTTAACAAAACTTATTACTTCATTTCTTCTCGACTCAGGTGCAATAAAATTGGGATGTGATTGGTAATAATCAAGAAGTGGCTTTTCCCATTTTGATAAACGAAAAAAATAAGACTCCTCTTCTATCCATTCAACTTTCGATTTTGAAGAAATTGCAATTTTATTTTCATCTATTGTCTCGATTTCATCGTCATTGTAAAAAGCTTCATCAGATACAGAATACCAACCAGAATATTTTGACAAGTAAATATCATCATTTTTCTCAAGCTCTTTCCATAAATATTGAACTGTTTTTTTATGTCTCTCTTCAGTAGTTCGAATAAAATCTGTGTTAGTTAAATTAAGGGTTTTTGATAAATCCCTGAATGTCTGACTTATTTGATTACAAAATTCTAAAGTATCAATATTTTGTTTTTCCGCAGCTCTTTGTATTTTTAATCCATGTTCATCGGTTCCAGTTAAAAAAAATACATTAAAACCGTCCATTTTTTTAAACCTTGCAAAAAAGTCAGCAATAATACTTGAATAAGCATGACCCATATGAGGTTTTGCTGAAGGATAATAGATAGGTGTTGTTATGTAGTAATTTTTATCCATTTAAGACTTTATCTTGAAATTCCATTAAAAGCGCTTCTTCATCTAAATTAAATTTTTTAACATCATTAATTTTTTTTAAAAAATAATCTTTTATATTGATTAAATTAATATCATCAACTGAAATATTTGATCTTAAATAAAATTCTATCAATGAGTAGATTAGTTCATTGATATTTAAATTTTTTTTATAATGTTTATTTTTAATAATAAAAAATATTAAATCTTTTAAATTCATTTCTTTTAAGTTTAAGACAAATTGATTTTGTAGGTCTATTAAATTCAATAATTGCCCAGGTGTGTTATAATAATTTATTAAATCTATATTTAATAAATCAAAAATATTATTATTTAGAATTTTATTAATAGTATCAATAGATTGGTCAAAGTTTAATTGAATCTTAAAATTTAAACACCGTGATTTTAAAGTAGGCAAAATTTTTTTATTATTATTAATTAAGATAAAATTAATATTATCATTAGGTTCTTCTAAAATTTTGAGTAGAGCATTTACAGAATTAATATTTAATAATTCAATATTATCTATTAATATAATTCTAGGCTTATCATTAAAAGAAGATTTATTAAGTGATAAAATTAAATTTCTGATTTGGTCTATATCAATATTTTTTTTTTCAAACAAAACATCAATTAATACAAAATTTGGACTCGATTTATTTTGAACTAATTTGAATGATTTATTTTCCGAATTTATTTGAAGATTATCAGTATCATAAGGATTTTCTTCACATTGGGATAGTATATAATTAACTATGTGATAAGCTAAAGTACATTTACCAATACCTTTTTCTCCAGAAAAAAGTATTTTATTAGGCAATTTATTCTTGGAATATAAATTTATTAAATTCTCAAATTGTTCTTTATGAGAAAATAATCTTATTTGATTTGAAGGTTCTAATTTCATTTATCTAAAAAATTAATTCATCTATTTTTTTTAAGATTAATTTTTCATTCAATTTGATATCCAAGTTAGAGTTTATCACATGATATGATTTTTTTTTCATATTAGCTAATTTCAAAAAACCATTTTGAACTTTATTGTAAAAATTCATATTGAATTTATCATATCTATTTAATCTTTTTCTTTTTTTTAATCTTAAATATAAGTTTTTTTTATTAACAAGATTTAAAAAGGTAAAGCTGACAGAAATATTTTCTAACAAAAATTTATTTATTAAATTAATTATTTTTATATCGATACCCATTCCATAATGTTGATAAGCTATCGTTGAATCTGTAAATCTATCTATTAATATAATTTTCTTATTATAATATTTTTTAATAGTTTTTATGTTTTCACTTCTAGCAGCTAAATATAAAAGTAAATCAGTATTCTGATTAAAATCAGATTCATTATTGAGTATAAGTTTTCTAATTTTTTCAGAATTTGGATTTCCACCCGGCTCTCGAATGTTTATATAATCTATTTTTTTTTTATCTAAATATTTTGAAACAACAGATATATGGTGACTTTTGCCGCTACCTTCTATGCCTTCAAAAACGATAATAGGTTTTTTAGACATCACCCCAAATTAGATAATTTATAGATTTAAATAATCTAGATAAAAAATTAACTTTTTTAACCTCTTTTGATGATAATAAATCATATTCACCAATTAATTCATCATTATAAACAACTTTTAATGTTGCGATTTTATCATCTTTTTTTATTGGTGCTTCTATAGGACCATCATAATTGACAGAGACTTTTAATAATTTCTTTTTAGCTTTTTTTATAGTTTTATAAATATCTTCTTTTGTATAAGATTGAACAAAATTCTCCTTACCAAGCCAAACATCTATTTTGTAAACAGGTTCATTGGCCTTTGTTATTTGAACCAGATCATAGTTTGTAAGTCCATATGTTAGTAATTTAATACTTTCTCTTGAACGAGAATTTTTAGAATTAAATCCACTTCCAACAGCAATAAGTCTTCTACCATTTCTATTTATTGATGATGCCAATGAATATTTTTCATAAGATAAATATCCAGTCTTTATTCCATCTGCATCTAAGTTTTTATAAAGTAATGGATTTCTATTTCCTTGAGTAATTGGATCACCACCTGTCCTATCCCAAGTAAATTTTTTTTCTTTAAAATATTCATAATAATCAGGATAGTTTTTTATCAAATATTTGGACATAATCATTATATCTCTAACTGTTGAAAGATTATCTGGCGAATTTATACCCGATGAATTTGAAAAATTAGTGTTTTCCATGCCAATTTCTTTTGCTTTTTCAGTCATTAAAATTGCGAATTCATCTTCTGTACCTGCAATACCCTCTGCCAAAGCAACACAAGCATCATTTCCTGAAGAAATTATTATTCCTTTTAATAGGTTTTCAACTGAAATTTGATCACCAACCATTATAAACATTGATGAATATCCTGACTCAGATAATCGCCAAGCATTTTCTGAAACTATAAACTTATCATTTAGACTAAGTTCGCCATTTTTAATTAAATCAAAAGCAATTATTGATGTCATAATTTTTGTCATTGATGCAGGAAAAATTTTTCTATCTGGGTCTTTTTCATACAAAATTTCACCCGAATGATAGTCTAACAATATTGCTGTTCTAGCTTTTACATCAAAATTTGCATACGCAAAACTAACAAGGGGTAAGCTAAAAATTATATAAATAAATATTTTTTTAAACATCTTTTAAAATTTCTAAATTTTCAAAATTTAATGATTTCATTTCATTAAATGACTCTTCAATTTTTTTTATATCATTAAATGGACCTAATAATACCCTATATTTAGTATTCGATAATTTCTCTATAAAGGAATTTTTTAAATTAGTTTCATTCTTAATTCTTTTAACCATATTGTTTGCTGAGTCCTTATAGTAAAAGTCAGCAATTTTGATAGAATACGAAAATCTCACTATTTTTTTTTGTTTATTTTTCTCTATTTCTGTACCTAAATTATCAATTTTAATCCCATCTACAGGTACCTTTTCAGCAACTCTTTTCTCTGTCTCAAATGTTTTTGCTTTTTTGGCGATAAATGTTGAATTTTGAGATATTAAAACTAAATCAATATAGGGTTCATCTAAGTTAAGAGTGAGCTCTTCGGCAATTCTAGTGGTAATCACAGAGTTATAAAATTCAGGAAATTTAACATTATTTGATATAACTTTTGCAATGATTGTTTTCTGATTTGACGGATTTGTAATTTTAACAAATGAATTTTTCTTTAAATTCTTATGGAATATAAATAAAGATCTATTATCAATTTTTTTTGAGATTTTTTTTTCTTTTTTAAGTTTATTACTATAAACCAAAGTAAATCCTGTATTTTTATATTTTTGTTCAGAAATAATATTTATTTTTTCATCTTTAAGAGGTTCTTGGTTACATGCAGACAAAATAAAAAAAGTAATTATTAATAATAAAAATCTAAAATTCATTTTTAAATTTATCCTTTAAAGTGCATACGGCTAATGAAAATCTTAAAGATCTATTCCATTGAAGAATAATTTCATAATTATCAAAAACTACATATGCAGGGCTTAAATTTTCTGCATCTGGAATAATATCTTTGTCTGGAGTTATAATCGCTACATTTAAATCATCTAAATTTTGATTTAAAAAAGAACTATTATTTATATAATTTCTAAAGTATCTTAATTTTTTTTTATTTTTAAGCTTTTTAGCTGAAACGTTAAGATATTTTTTTGGAATATCATTTGATAGATTTATTTTATAAAAACATGGTTGATTAATTTTCCAGCCTATTTTTTTTAGATAATTAGCAGCAGATGCATATGCATCAACATTATTTTTAAGATCTATATAATTATTTTCATCGTAATCTATTGCATAATTTTTCATAGTTGATGGCATAAATTGAAAAAATCCAAATGCACCAGCCCAAGATCCATATAATGTTTTATAATTAATTTGTTTTTTTTCTATTAAATTTAGTAATATTAACAACTCATTAGTAAAAAATTCCGATCTCCTTTTATCAAAACTTAGAGTTGCTAATGATGAAAGTATGTCCATTTTTCCAACATAAGTACCAAAATTAGTTTCTATACCCA
>QBYI01000001.1 GCA_003282895.1 Pelagibacteraceae bacterium AG-325-F15 | reverse complement strand
TTAATTCTAGCTATTTTTTTTACTTCTAAATTTGCTGTTTCTCTAATTCTATTTATTGTCTTTATTATCGGCATCATGAGAACTTTTTTCTCAGGTCCATAAGCATGAATAAGTTTTTTTGAATTTAAACATATCGCAACATGTCCTTTCCAAAATATAATATCACCTTTTTTAAATGTTCTTTTTTTTAATTTTCCTCTCGAATACTTTATTTGGTCTTTAGTGTCTCTTGGATAAAATAAGTTATTATAATAAAAAAATATTTGCAATAAAGCTGAACAATCAATACCTTTATATGATTTACCTCCCCAAACATATTTAACCTGCAAAAACTTTTTAAAAATTTTTATAAAATTTTTTTCTTTATGATTTATTTTTTTAATATCTGTTTTTTTTATCCATTTATTTTTTTGAATTTTGATATAATTTTTATTTTCATCTATAGCTGATACTTTTGATCCAAATGTAAGAAAACTTTTTGTTTCTAAATTAGGTCTTTTAAAAATTTTTGCTTTGAGGTTACTTACTTTATAATTGAAATTTGTTTTTTGAGTAAATTGTTTATTCTGAATATATCCAATGTAATTATCAAATAATAATTTAATTTTAATCCAACCCTTATTTTTTGATAAAATTTTAAATTTTTCACCACATATTATTTGAGACGTAACTTCAGATAAATTTGAGGGTTTTTTATAGATATTAGAATAATTACCTATGAAATAAAAATTACTTTTCACCAATTTTAATTTTATCTTTAATAAGCCATAAACATACCAGAGATGGAATGACCATTATCGTTGTTAAAATAAAGAATGTACCCCAATCTCCATTTAACCAATCGACCAATGCGCCCGATGAAGATGCTAAAGTAGTTCTTCCAGCAGTACCTATTGAAGCAAGAAGTGCATATTGCGTTGCTGTATAAGTCCTATCTACTAGCAATGAAATAAATGCAACAAAAGCTACTGTTGCAAATGCAGCTGTTATATCATCAGCAATTACTGCAATTGCAAATAAAATTTCTGATTTTCCTGTCCAAGCTAAAACTGCAAATAAAATATTTGTTATTGCCATTAATCCTCCAGCAAAGAACATAGTTTTTATCGTTCCAGCTCTCATAGCCATCAAACCTCCCAATAATGTAAAAACTACTGTTGTAATCCAACCAAGTCCTTTAGAATAAATTGCAATTTGCCCTTTTGAAAAACCAATTTCCTTATAAAATACAATTGACATTCTTCCCATAAATGCCTCACCAATTTTAAATAAAAAAACAAAACCTAGGATTGCTGCAGCTATAGCAAAACCATTTTTTCTAAAGAAACTTATAATCGGACCACCAATAGTTCCAGTAATATAAGCAATAAAGTTAGTAATGACATTACTTGAACCAAGTTTACCACTAATTAACTCATCAGTTTCTTTTTGCTTTGCCTGTCTATCTGTTTTAATTGGCTCATGTACAAACATTAAACCAATATTCATTAAAATAATTAAAACACCTAAAATTAAAAAAGTAGCCTGCCAATAATCTATGATACCTAAATTTTCAAAATACTCAGCTGTGAATAATGCAACAACTCCACCTAACTTATAACCTGTCCACCAACCGACAACTGCCATTGCAGCTCCTGCCGCCATAGATTTTCCTTCATTTTCATTAATTTGTTCAATTCTTAATGCATCAACTGTTATATCCTGAGTTGCTGAGGCAATTGCAATGATTAATCCAACACTTATTAATAACGCTAAATTTTCCGTAGGATTAATTACACTCCAAACTATCAAGCTTAGTAAAATAATGATTTGCATTAAAACTATCCATCCTCTTCTATGACCTAGTTTCTTTGTTAGTAATGGTATTTGAATTCTATCTATAATCGGAGCCCATAAATAATTAAAAGCATAAACACCAAATATTAAACCTGCCCATCCTATTGTAGATCTACTTAGCCCCTCTTCTTTTAACCAAAGACTCAAGCTACTTGCAATTAGAACCCAAGGAAAGCCACTAATAGAGCCTAGAAGTAAAATTCTAAGCATTCGAATGTCTTTATAAACAGAAAGAGAGTCAAACCATGATGATGTTTTAGACATATTTAATTTCTCCAAAATGAAGGTAAAAATAACACTAATATTGCAAACAACTCAAGTCTACCTAAAATCATTCCTACCGTTAAAACCCATTTAGAGATATCTGGTAATGATGAAAAATCTCCATTAGGACCAATTATAGGTCCTAAACCAGGACCAACATTTGAAATTGAAGTAGCTGCTCCAGAAATTGCTGTAATAAAATCAAGCCCTGTTAATGATAATACAGCAGCAAGTATAAAGAAAATAACAAAATAAAAATATATAAATGAAATTATGGACGCAATGAATTTATCATCAACAGAATTTTGATCATACTTAATCACAAAAACTCCTTTGGGATAAATAATTTTTTTCAGTTGATTAGTTATGAACAAATATAAAATTTGAACTCTAAAAATTTTAACTCCGCAGGTAGTTGATCCTGCACACCCACCTATAAACATTAAAGCAAAAAATAATGTCAAAGGAAAACTTCCCCATCCATCAAATTCAGCACTTACATAACCTGTTCCAGTTAAAATTGAAATTGTATTAAAAGAAATTGATCTTAAACTAAATTCGTTGTCATTGGTTATTAATAGGTAAATTGAAAGTATAATAATAGTTGCAATGATAATTTTAATAAAAGTTTTTATTTGAATATCTCTTAAAAAAATTTTTTTATCTCCACTCATAAATTTAATATAGGCAATAAAAGGTAAACTTCCTAAAATGATAAATATCATTGATGATATCTCTATTGGAATACTATTAAAATAACCTATAGATTGATTGTAATTAGAAAAACCGCCAGTTGCTATTGTAGTCATAGAGTGGGTTAAACTATCAAATTTTCCCATTCCAAATATCCAATAGGTAAATGCACAAAGTACAGTTAATCCAGAATAGATATAAATTAATCTTAATGCTATTTCTTTAGACTTTGGAAGTATTTTTTCTGAAGAGTCGTTGCTTGATATTTTAAATAATTGCATTCCACCAACATTCATTATTGGCATAAGCGTAATTGCCATAACAATTATACCAATACCACCTAGCCATTGAAGGATAGCTCTCCATAATAAAATTCCTTTAGGTGTATTTTCTAAATTAGAAATAATTGTAGAACCAGTGGTAGTAATACCAGACATACTCTCAAAAAAAGCATCAGTAATTGTAAGTTCAATAGTTGAAAATATAAAAGGAAGAGATCCAAAAATTGCTATGTTTAGCCATGATAGGGCTGTCAATAAAAAGGCCTGTTGTAAACTTAATTTTCTATCATGATCTAGATTTGATAAAAAAAATAAAGTCCCAAATACAATTGTTATTATTGAGGCACCAAAGAAAGAGGAGTCCACTTCAGAATAAACAAACTGAGCTATTATAGGTATGAACATTGATACACCCAGAATTATTTGCAAAATTCCAAGTGTAAAAAAAACAGTTTTGTAATTAGACATTTTGAAAGAACATTATTTTATGGTAAATAAATTTCAACTCTATAAGAATTAATAAAATCGCTAATTTAAGATTTTTTATAAGAATTATTCATGATTAAAAAAGAAAATTTAGATAAAACAAGTGCATGGCCTTTTGTAGAAGCAAAAAAAATGCTTCGTGAAAGGAAGTCTTTTATTGAAAAAAAAGGTAAAATCACACTCCAAACAGGTTATGGACCAAGTGGACTTCCTCACATAGGGACATTTGGAGAGGTTGCGCGTACATCAATGATGGTTAATGCCTTAAATCAATTAACAGATTTACCAACAGAAATAATAACATTTTCAGATGATATGGATGGATTAAGAAAAGTTCCAGAAAATGTTCCTAATCAAAAACTACTAAATGATAATCTTCATAAACCATTAACCCAGGTCCCAGATCCTTTTGAAAAATTTAATAGTTTTGGAGAGCATAATAATGAAATGTTAAAAAATTTTTTAGATAGTTTTAAATTTAAATATAATTTTCAAAGTTCTACAGCTCTCTATAATGGTGGTTTTTTTAATCCAACATTAAAGATTATTTTAGATAATTATGAGGGAATTATGAATATTATAATTCCTACGTTAGGCAAAGAACGTCAGAAAACTTATTGCCCATTTCTACCAATATGTCCTGATACAAGGCATGTTTTAGAAATACCTCTATTAGAAATCGATAAAGAAAAATCCAGAATTATTTTTGATAATAAAGGAAAAAAATTAGAAGCTAGTATTTTAGATGGAAATTGTAAACTACAATGGAAAGTCGATTGGGCAATGAGATGGTATGCACTCGATATAGATTTTGAAATGTATGGTAAAGATTTAATTGAGAGTGCAATTTTATCGACAAAAATTATCAATTTAATTGGTAAAAAAAATCCATCTGGATTTGCTTATGAGTTATTTTTAGATGAAAAGGGCGAGAAAATTTCTAAATCAAAAGGTAATGGTATTACTATTGATCAATGGTTAAATTATGCCTCTCCAGAGAGTTTGTCTTTATATATGTATCAAAATCCAAAGAGAGCTAAAAAACTATATAATGAAATAGTACCCAAGGCTGTTGATGATTATTTAGATTGTATTGAAAAATCAAAAAAACAAAATGAACTGCAGTTATTAATGAATCCCGTATGGCACGTGCATAATGGAAATATTCCAAATGAAGATATAATTATGACATTTTCAATGCTACTCAACTTAGTTGAAACCAGTAATGCTGATAGCAAAGAATTATTATGGAAATTTGTTAAAAAATATAAACCAGATATCGATGAAAAAAAATTTCCAATTTTTGACGGACTTGTTGGATATGCAATCAAGTATTTTAATGACGTGATTAAAGCTCAAAAAAAATACAAATCACCAAGTGAAAATGAAAAATTAGCTTTGCAGGCCTTAGTAAAAACTTTAGAAAAATGTACAGATGAAATGTCTCCAGAAGATATACAAACTCTGATTTATTCAACTGGTAAAGAAAATGGTTATGCTGAAAATTTAAGAGATTGGTTTAAATTGATTTATGAGGTAGTTTTTGGAGATGAAAATGGACCTCGAATGGGATTTTTTATTAGTTTTTTTGGTGTTAAAGAAACTAAAGAGCTGTTAATAAATAAACTTAAATAATGTTCTCAAAGATTAGATCTTTAATATTTAAAATAGATCCTGAAAAAGCACACACTTTAGCAATTAAATCATTAAAATTAAATTTAGTTTCAAATATTTTTGATGAGAATAAAAATGATCCACTTTTTAATACTAAAATATTTAATAAAGAGTTAGATAATCCGATAGGAATGGCAGCTGGTTTTGATAAAAATGCTGAAGTTTATAATGCTTTATTTAGATTGGGTTTTGGTTTTGTAGAAGTCGGCACTATCACTCCCTTAAAACAGTATGGAAATCCTAAACCGAGAGTTTTTAGACTTGTAGAAGATGAAGCTTTAATTAATAGATTAGGATTTAATAATCATGGAGCAAAAATTATTTATGATCGTATAAAATCAAAAGATAAATCGGGATTACTTGGTGTTAATATAGGACCCAACAAAGACTCAAATGATAGATTGAATGACTATCTAATTGGTTTAAAAACCTTTCATGAAGTTGCAGATTATGTAACAGTTAATATTTCGTCTCCAAATACAGAAAATTTAAGAAATTTTCACCAAGAAAATAAATTACAGGAATTACTAAAATCAATTCTAAAAGAAAAAAATGATTTAAATTCAGACATTCCGGTAGCAGTAAAAATTTCACCAGATATAGATGAAAGCCAAATTAACTTAATTTCAGAAATTCTTTTGGAAAATAAAATAGATGCTATTATTATTTCTAATACATCGGAAGCTTCAAGAGATATACTAAGTGATATTCAAAGGCATCAAAAGGGAGGATTATCTGGAAAACCCATTGAGACTAAATCAAATATTTTAATTAATAAATTTTTCAAATTATTGAAAGGTAAAATAAAAATTATAGGAGTAGGTGGTGTTGACTCTGGACAAGCAGCATATAATAAATTTATTGCTGGTGCAGATCTTATTCAGCTGTACACCGGAATGGTTTTTAAAGGTCCAAATATTGCTGGTATTATAAAAAAAGATCTAAAAGATTTGTTATTGAGAGATGGGGTTAAGAATTTCACAGAAATTATAGGAAATAAAACCTTATCTTAAATCTATTAAACTTGACGCATTCAAGATCTCACCTTATATAGGCATTGTTATTATGTCAAAAAAATGCGAATTAACAGGAAAAATCCCAATGAAGGGTCATAATGTTAGTCATGCTAACAATAAGACTAAAAGAAGATTTTTGCCTAATCTAAAAAAAGTAAAATTTACAAGTGAGCTAATGAAAAGAAGCTTAAAGCTAACAGTCAGCAATGCAGGTGTAAGATCAGTTGATAAAAAAGGTAGTTTTGATGAGTATCTTAAAGTAGTTAAAAATAAAAACTTATCCCCAAGACTTAAAAAATTAAAAAAAGGGATTTTAATTAAATCACCATATAAGAAAAAGCCAATAGCTAAAACTGCATAATGAACAAACTGTTTTTATTGCTCTCATTTTTTATGGGAGTAGTCGTTTTATCTTCTAATTATTTAGTTCAGTTTCCAATTAAATATTATGGTCTTGAAGAAATATTAACCTATGGTGCTTTCACTTATCCAATTGCATTTTTAATTACTGATCTAGCAAATAGATCTTATGGAAAATTTATTGCTAGAAAAATTGTTTATATAGGTTTTGCGATAGGTGTTAGTTTTACTCTTTTATTTTCAACTAATTTTACAGATTTAATTTCTGTAAGAATTGCAATTGGATCTGGAACAGCCTTTTTAGTTGCACAATTAATAGATGTACAAATCTTTGATAAATTAAGAAAAAAAAGTTGGTTTGTTGCACCACTCACTTCATCATTTATTGGATCAACAGTTGATACTTTTTTATTTTTTTCTATATCTTTTTATGGAACAGGAATTCCATGGATCACATTATCTCTAGGTGATTTAATGGTTAAAATATTTGTAGCTCTAGTAATGCTGATACCTTTCAGATTACTATTAGGCACTTTTAAAACTGCTAAAGCCTAGTATAAAAATTTATACGATAAAATTTTATAAGCTAACTTAGCTACAAGAAAATTATATGAATTGAATCCTTTTATAGGAGCTAGTTCATTTATGTCTGCTCCAACAATTTTTGAATTTTTAGCAGCTATTTTAATAATATTTAAAGTTTCATCCCATAGTAATCCACCTGGTTCAGGGGTACCAGTTGCTGGCATAATACTCGAGTCTAATCCATCAACATCAAAAGTAAGATAAACTGTTTTATTTTTAATTAATTTTTTAAATTTATTTAAATTCCATTTACTTTTATCCTTTGCCCAAAATATATCTATTCTAGAGGAATTTTTTTTTAAAAAAGGAATTTCACTTTGTGAAATATTTCTTATTCCAAATGAAATTACTGAAACATTTGAATAATCCAAACACCTTCTAATAGCTGAAGCGTGCGAAAATTTTTCCCCATTATAACTTTCACGCAAATCTGCATGAGCATCAAAGTGTAAAAGACAAATATCTTTAAATTTTTTAGTAAAAGGATCAATGCATCCAGGGGTAATTGAGTGTTCACCGCCAAAAGTAATTGGAAAAAGGTTTTTACCCAATATTTCTTGATTAATTTTGGACATTTTATTTAGAGCTTTTTTGATATTTTTATCAATTTTAAATGGTTTTAAAGTTTTAATTCCAATTTTTTTGTAAGGTTCACAGTTTAACTCTTCATCATAAAGCTCAACTTGATGTGATGCTTTAATAATTTCCTTTGGTCCATTTTTAGTTCCACCACCATAACTGACAGTTTTTTCAAGGCCAAATGGAACAACAACTACTTTCTCTTTAAAATTGACCTTGTTATCAATTCCTAGAAATCCATTTTTATTAGAAAGATATTTCAATTTTATCTAAATATTTTTGTAAAGTTTTTTCTATCTCTGCTTTTCCATTCACCTTTGTGGTAAGCATCACTAGCTATTAATGGTAAAACACTTGTTGCTTCAGCAAATACCATTTGTTCTTTAGTAATATCTACTTTACCCCAAGAACTTGCTTCTTTTAAAGTTGAACTGCTACACGCACCATCTCTACTATCAGCAACTGTAATTTGAACGGCATATTTATGCATATCAACTTCTTTACCTAAAAGTTCTGCACATATTACAGTGTCTTGAATAAAATTTTTTGGAACACCTCCTCCAATCATAAATAATCCTGAGCCTTTAGATTGAATTTTGATTTCTGTAAGCTCTCTAAACTCTCTAATAGAATCGATTGTCATATGTTTTTTAGGGTTTTTTTCTTGATGTATTACTAAACCAAATCCAGCACTAGAGTCTGTAAAAGCAGGACAAAAAATTGGAACATTATTATCGTAAGCTGTTTCAATTAAAGAGTCTTTTTTCTTAGAATTTTTTTTTAAATATTTTCCCATTTCAAATATAAATTCTCTAGATGTGTAACTTTTTGGTTCTAATGTATCTGCAATCTCACAAATAATTTTATCACACATTTGTAACTCTTCTTCATCAATATAAGTGTCATAAATCCTATCAATATAATTATTTCTTAATTCGGTATCATCCTGAAATTGAGAACCTTGATAATGTTTAAATCCAAGTGCCTCAAAAAAATCCATATCAACAATAGAAGCTCCAGTTGCAACTATTGCATCTACCATGTTGTATTTAACTAAATCTTTATAAATATTCATACAACCCGCAGCAGATGTAGATCCTGCTAATGTTAAAAATATAGTGCAATCTTTATCTTTTAGCATTTCGTTATAAATATTTGCAGCATTGGCCGTTTCTCTTGAAACAAAAGACATTTTTTCCATTGAGGAAATTATCTTTCTAGCATCGAAAGAAGTAATATCGATATGTTCAACTGGATTTTTTAAAAAGTCTTTTTTACTATTATGACCTAGATTTTTATTATCAGACATTAAGCAACCAAAGTAGCTTTGTTACTGTCTTTATCGTACATTGTTAAAATAGGTTGATCTTCCACTTCATATATTTCATCAGAATAATAACCATTGAACTGAGTTCTAAATGTTAATCCATAAGCACCAAGTTGACCAAGTTCGATATAATCATTTTCTTTTATATTGTTAGGTAACAAAAAAGGACCCTTCATATAATCCATGCTATCACATGTTGGTCCAAAGAAATCAAAAGCTGTAAACTTTTTAGAAATTATTTTGTTTGTATTTTCTCTAATCATCTTAGATGGAAATACAATATTCGGAGTACCAGCGTCAAACAATGTTCCATAAGTTCCATCATTTATATATAATTTTTGTTTTTTTCGTAAATTTACTTTTACAATAGTAGAACCACTTTCAGCAACCAAAGCTCTTCCTGGCTCACAAATAATTTCTGGTAAATTTTCAAGTTTTAAATCATCTAAACTTTTTTTAATTTCATTAAAATAATTTTCCATAGATTGGGGAATTAAGTCTGGATAAATAGTTGGGAACCCACCACCAACATTAATATAATCTGGAATAATTTTTGTTTTTTTTATTATATTTCCTATATCACTAATTCCTTTAGCATAAGAAATTGGATGCATGCATTGAGACCCAACATGAAAACTTAAACCAATCTTCTTAGAATATTGTTTAACAAGTCTTAATAGTCCTGTAGCCTCAGAACTCAAGGCACCAAATTTTTTTGACAAATCTATTTCAGCATGTTCATTAGAAACTGCTACTCTTACAAATAATTCTAAGTCCTTTGCATTATTTGTGCTTTCAATAATTTTAATTAATTCATCTTTTGTATCTAGTGAAAAAGTTTTAACTCCATATTTAAAATAAGCTTCTTTAATGCTTTCTCTACTTTTAACAGTATGCATGTAGGAGCATTTGACAGATTGACTAAAATTTCTGATAGCTTTGATTTCTTCAATAGAAGCAACGTCAAATTGATCTACTCCACTTTCAATTATCTGCTTAATAACTACTGGATGAGGATTAGTTTTTACCGCATATAATATTTTACCTGGGAAATTGTCTTTGAAATATTTAGTTGCAGATTGAATAGATTTCTTTCTGATACAGTATACGGGTTTTTCAGGTTTCAGTTGATTTATCAAATCTTCAACTGATTTAAATTTTTGCATTATTAATGCCTCCAAAAAAAATTTAACAAAAAAAAGTCTTTTACTTAAAAAACTTTAAAATTTCCCCCTAATAAGCCTATAGGTTAACAAAGTAAAGCAAATAATAGGTATTGTATTTTAAAAGTTAGTAGCCATATAGGTGGTATGAAAGAACAAATTGCCCTTAAAAATCTAAGTGATTTTGATAATAAATCTCTACTTATAGTTGATGATGATAATCCTTTTAGGGAAAGATTAGCTAGAGCTATGGAAAAAAAGGGATTTGAAGTTTTTCAAGCTGAGAGTGTACAAAAAGGTATCGATTCAGTGAAAGCAAAAAAACCAGGTTTTGCAGTTGTAGATCTAAGATTAGGCGATGGTAATGGATTAGAGGTAGTGAAACAAATCCAGATGACAAATAATGACAGCAGAATAATTATGTTAACTGGATATGGCAATATTCCAACAGCAGTTGCAGCAATTAAAGAAGGCGCAATAGACTATCTTGCTAAACCAGCTGATGCCGAGGATGTTGAAAGAGCTTTATTAGCAGATCCTGATAAGAAAGCTGCTCCACCAGAGAATCCAATGTCTGCAGATAGAGTAAAGTGGGAACATATTCATAGAGTTTTTGAATTATGTAACAGGAATGTTTCTGAAACAGCAAGAAGACTAAAAATGCACAGAAGAACTCTTCAAAGAATTTTATCTAAAAGGTCACCTAGATAATAAAATTTCTAATTTTTACAATTTGTTTTGTTATAAGTGTCAAAAGTACAATTTTAAATACTTCAGCTAACAAAAAAGGTTTAGCTCCCAATTCAAAGATTGGTTTATCCCACCCAATAAGCACTCCAAGCCATAACAATCCAAAAAGATAAATAGTAGAAGTTGCAACTACAAGCTTACCTAAAACTAACAAAAAACTATCTTTATTATTTATTTTTGAGGCTAAAAAGCCAGCACTTAGAAAACCGATCAAATATCCCATTGTAGGTCCAGTAAAGTAAACTAATCCCACTCCTTTTTCTGGAGAATTTGAAAAAACTGGAATTCCCATTATTCCCTCAAACAAATATAATCCAATACTAGCTAACCCAATTTTGTATCCTAAACTTATTCCTAAAAACAATACAACAAATGTTTGCATGGTCATTGGTACTGGATAAAAAGGTATTTTAATTTTTGCTGATATAGTCAAAGCAATTGAGCCAAGTATTATAGCTAATAAAGATTTTATTATTGATGTTTGTGAGATATTTTTAGTTAATTGCATGTCAAATAATACTCTTAATATTAATAATAATCTAGCAATAAAAATACTCTAAATTAAAATCAATTTTTTTATATACAGATTTTTTTACCACTGTAATATTTAATTAAATTAATGAATAAAATTCAAAAAACTGATCATTTTTATTTAATAGATGGTTCAGGATATATTTTTAGAGCATATTATGCATTACCACCTCTAACTAGAAAGAGCGATGGACTTCCAACTGGTGCAGTAAGTGGTTTTTGTAGCATGTTGTTCAAACTTCTAGAAGATTCCAAATCAAATCAAAATTTACAAAAACCAACACATTTTGCAGTAATTTTTGACTCAGCTAGAAAAACATTTAGAAATGAAATTTATAGTGATTATAAGGCAAATAGATCTGAAGCACCAGATGATCTTGCTCCTCAATTTGAGTATATTAGAAAATCAGTATTAGCTTTTAATTTACCTTCAGTTGATCTTCCTAATTATGAAGCAGATGATTTAATAGCCACTTATGTGGAAAAAATATTAAAAAAAGGAGCTAAAGTTACTATTGTTTCATCTGACAAAGATTTGATGCAATTGTATAAAAAAGGCGTTCGTATATTTGATCCGATGAAAAATAAATTTATTTCTGAGGAAGATATAATTAATAAATTTGGAGTTGACGCATCAAAAGTAATAGATGTTCAGTCTCTTGCAGGCGATAGTAGTGATAACGTCCCAGGCGTTCCTGGTATAGGAGTAAAAACCGCCGCAGAGCTAATTAATAAATATGGAACTTTAGAAAAACTTTTAAAGTCTGCTAACGAGATAAAGCAAAATAAAAGAAGAGAAACTCTAATTGAAAATAAAGACAAGGCTATAATCAGTAAACAACTTGTAACATTAAAACAAGACTCTCCCGTCAATAGAGACCTAAGTGAATTTAAATTAAAAGAAATAGATAAGGATAAACTGTATAAATTTTTAAGAGAAATGGAGTTTAATAGATTATTGAGCTCTGCGATATCAGCTTATGGTGAGCCAAAATTATCAAGTGAAACTGTTGAAGACAAGTTAATAGAAAAGCAAAAACCAATTAGTAACAAAAATTATTTTTTAATCACTGATATAAAACAAATAGATGAATGGATTAAAGAAGCAGAGGAAACAGGTGAGTTAGCAGTGGATACAGAAACAAACTCACTAGATCCTCATCAAGCAGATTTAGTAGGAATTTCTTTGTCAGCAAAAGTTGGTAAGGCTTGCTATATTCCTATTGGCCATAAGTCTTCAAAATGTATTAATAAAAATGATGTAATTAAAAAATTAAAACCTTTATTAGAAGATCCAAGTGTAAAAAAGATTGGTCAAAATATAAAATTTGATTTCATTGTTTTATTTAAACAAGGCATAGAGATGACATCAATGGAAGATACTATGTTGATGTCCTATGTCTTAGATGCTGGCAAAAACCGACATAATATGGATACGCTATCTGAAATTCATTTGGGTCATAAAACAATTTCTTTTAAAGAAATAGTAGGCACTGGAAAAAAAGAAATAAATTTCAGTGAGGTAGAAATTGATAAAGCTAAAGATTATGCAGCAGAGGATGCTGATATCACTTTTCGGTTGTATAAAAAATTTTCAAAAAATTTGAAATTAGAAAAAATGATTAATATTTATGAAATTTTTGAAAAGCCATTAATAAGAATTCTTGCTTTTATGGAGATGGAAGGAGTTGAAGTTGATAATAAATTTTTAAAAACACTTTCTTCTAAATTTGAAAAAAAAATTAAAAATTTAGAGAAAGAAATTTTTAAAATATCAAAAAAGGATTTTAATATCGCATCACCAAAACAATTGGGTGAAATAATCTATAATGATCTTAAAATCGCAGGGTTAAAAAAAACTAAAAAAGGAAGTTTTGCAACAAGTGCAAGTGTTCTAGAAGATTTGGCATTTAAAGGTCATAAATTTCCTAAATTAGTATTAGATTGGAGACAAGTTTCAAAACTAAAAAATACGTATTCAGACTCGCTTCCAGAACATATAAATCCAAATACTAAAAGAGTTCATACTTCATTTTTATTGGCAGCAACAACAACGGGTAGGCTTGCATCCAGTGATCCTAATTTACAAAATATTCCGATTAAATCAGAAGATGGTAGAGATATTCGAAAAGCTTTCACGTCACGAAAAAATCATTTGTTAATTTCAGCAGATTACAATCAAATAGAGATGAGAATTTTAGCTGATTTAGCTGATGTTAAAGAATTAAAAAAAGCTTTTAAGAATGATGAAGATATTCATTCTTTGACGGCTAGTCAGATTTTTAATGTTGATATTAAAAAAGTAGATCAGGACCAAAGGAGAAAAGCCAAAGCTATAAATTTTGGAATTATTTATGGGATTTCACAATATGGTTTAGCAAAACAAATTAATGTTTCTAATTATGAAGCTGAAGAATTTTTACATGCTTATTTTGCGAAATTTCCTGAGATTAAAATTTATATGGATGATACAATAAAATTTTGTAGAAAAAGTGGATATGTAAATAACATTTTTGGTCGTAGATCTCACTTTAACGGAATTAATGATAAAAATTTTAATGTCCGAAATTTTCAGGAACGAGCAGCAATTAATGCTCCAATACAAGGTTCTGCTTCAGAAATTATGCGACTAGCGATGATTAGATTGAATAAAAAATTATCTGATAAGAAAAATATTCAATCTAAAATGTTATTACAGATACATGATGAATTAATATTTGAGGTTCCAAAAAATAATGAGAAAACTATGGTTAAATTAATTAAAGATGAAATGGCTAGTGTTGTCAAAAGCGATCATCATTCTTTTTCAATACCATTAACTGTTGATATAAATGTTGGTGATAATTGGGGTATGCTTCATTAATTTAATAAGTTTGCCCAAATTAGAACAATTTAGTATTTTTATATTAAGAAATAATGAAACAGACCATAGCTTTAATTGATGACGACAGAAATATTTTAACAAGTTTAAGTATTGCTCTTGAAAAAGAGGGCTTCAAAGTTCAAACGTACATAGATGGCGAAAGTGCTTTAATTGGTCTTACTAGAACTCCACCAGATTTAGCTGTAGTTGATATTAAGATGCCTAAAATGGATGGAGAGGAACTGCTAAAGAAACTTAGAAAAAAAACTTCATTACCGGTAATTTTTTTAACGTCAAAAGATGATGAAATTGATGAACTACTAGGTTTAAAATTAGGAGCTGACGATTTTGTGAAAAAATCTGGAGGATTTTCAATTAAAGTTTTAATTGAAAGAATTAGAGTTCAGTTAAGAAAAAATGATACCAATAATACATTAGAAGAAAATAAAAGTTTGATTGCACATGGTCGATTAAAATTAGATCCTTCCCAACTAGAATGTGAATGGAATGATAAACAATTACCAGATAAATTAACTACTACTGAATTTTTAATTGTCAAAGAATTAGCTAAAAGACCTGGTATAATTAAAGAAAGAGCTCAGTTAATGGATATTGCTTATAGAGAGGACACTGACATTGAGGATAGAACTATAGATAGTCACGTTAAAAGAATAAGAAAAAAATTTAAAAAAGTTGATCCTGATTTTTCAGCTATTGAAACTAGATATGGTAGTGGATATAGATGGAATGTTAGCTAATGTTTAGTAAATACTTAAAAAGTTTATCAATTTTAAAAAAATTTTTATTCATAAATTTTATCATTTTTACAATTATTGGATTATTTACAATTATATATTTAAAAAATATTCAGCCAAATTTAATTAAAAATAAATCAATTAATCACACAAATATTATTAATAACACTATCGATAATTTAATAAGATTAGAGGTAAAGTTTGTCACCGAAGATATTAGAAGATTTTTATTTTCTACAAGATTTATTTTTCAAAATTTAGATAGAGTAATTTTTTTTGATAATGACCTTAATCTTATTGGAGACACAGATACATTAGATCTTGATCCAAGGGCTTTTTCAACAAGATTAAATGATATTGAATTTGAAAGCTTGAATGAAAAAAATATTGATAAGGAAAACAAAAATAAAAATAAAGATCAAGATAAAGATAATAAAAATTTTTTTTCTTTTGAAAAAATTTTAAAAGAATATGTAAATTCAGATAAATATGGAAACCCTTTTACTTTTGCAAAAGAAAATTTTAATCAGTTTAAATTAACAACTATAAAAAATGTAACAAAGGAAGATTTAAATATTGGTTATATTTTAATCACTGAAAATGCAAATGATATTAAAGTTGCAATAGATGAACGAAAAGCATTTGTTATTAGGACAGCGATTTCAGTGGGTTTTGTAATCTTAATTTTTTCTTTTGTTTTAAGTAGATATTTTATTAAACCGATACAAAATTTAGTAAGTTATACAAAAAATATTAAAGAAAAAAGTAATGAAAAATTAAGTATTGATAATTTGAAAAACAGAAATGATGAATTGGGACTTTTATCAAATTCTTTAGATGATATGACAGTTGAACTTCAAAAAAGAGTAGCTCACGCAGAAAATTTTTCAACAGATCTTGTACATGAAATTAGAAATCCTTTAGCATCATTAAAAAGTGCCTCTGAAATTTTAAAAGATACTAATAGTTCTGATCAAAGATTAGAATTATTAAATATTCTTAGCCATGACGTTCTTAGAATTGAAAGATTAATTACAGATTATTCTCAAATGTTAAAAGACGAAGTAGCTTTAAGTAATGAAAAGATTAAAAAAATAAATATTGAGCCAATAATTGAGTCTGTCGTGGATGATTTCAATAGTATTTATAAAGTAAAAAAAGATATTAATATAAAATATAAAACTGATGGAAAAGAAGAGTATTTAATTAATGGCATAGAAAACAGAATAGAACAAATAATTGCAAATTTATTAGATAATTCAATTTCTTTTACTAAAAAAGGAGGAGAGATTTTAGTAGATGTCTCTATATCGACAGATAATAAAATTAAAGTAAAAATTATTGATGATGGCCAGGGCTTTAAAGAGAAGGATACATCAAAAATATTTAATAGATTTTACAGTAATAGACCAGATAAATTTGGAGAGCACTCAGGCCTTGGTTTAAATATTGTGAAAAATTTAGTTGATCTGCATGATGGTAAAATTGTAGCATCAAACCGTCTTGATGGTGAAGGCGCAATTATGGAAATTAGTTTTCCAACCTCGTAATCTCTTATTGATTAATTAATACTTAGTTATATAAGTTCTCTCATGGAAGATTTTAAAGTAAAAGATATATCGTCTGCTGAATTTGGTAGAAAAGAAATTTCAATTGCAGAAAGTGAAATGCCAGGTTTAATGGCATTACGAGAGGAATATTCAGATTCTAAACCTTTAAATGGAGCAAGAATTATCGGATGCTTGCACATGACAATCCAAACTGCGGTACTAATAGAAACACTAGTTGCTTTAGGAGCTGACGTTAGATGGTCTTCTTGTAATATATTTTCAACACAAGACCATGCAGCTGCAGCAATTGCTAAAGCAGGTATACCAGTTTTTGCTTGGAAAGGTGAAACTGAAGAAGAATATTTATGGTGTATTAAGCAAACTATAATTGGAAAACCAGATTGGAAACCAAATATGCTCTTAGATGACGGTGGTGATTTAACTGCAATCATGCATAATGAGTATCAAGATCTGATGAAAGATATTAAAGGTGTTTCTGAAGAAACCACAACTGGAATCAAAGCTTTAAATAAAATGGAAAAAGATAACTCACTTTTAGTGCCAGCAATCAATGTAAATGACTCTGTAACGAAATCAAAATTTGATAATTTGTATGGTTGTAGAGAAAGTTTAGTTGATGGAATTAGAAGAGCTACGGATGTTATGATGTCAGGAAAAATTGCTGTTGTTGCAGGTTTTGGAGACGTAGGTAAGGGAAGTGCTGCATCATTAAGACAAAGTGGAGCAAGAGTTTTAGTAACAGAGGCTGATCCAATTTGTGCTCTTCAAGCTGCAATGGAAGGTTATGAAGTTGTTTTAATGGAAGAAGCTATTAGTCGAGCAGATATTGTTGTAACTGCAACTGGCAATAAAGACATAGTTACAGCTGATCATATGAGAGATATGAAAGATAGAGCAATTTTATGTAACATTGGTCATTTCGATAACGAAATACAAGTTGAGGCATTGAAAAATTATAAATGGACAGAGGTTAAACCACAAGTTCACGAAATAGAATTGCCAAGTAAAAAAAGAATTATTCTATTAGCAGAGGGAAGATTAGTAAATTTGGGTTGTGCTACTGGTCACCCAAGTTTTGTAATGAGTGCTTCATTTACAAATCAAGTAATTGCACAAATAGAGCTTTGGAATAATCATAAAAACTATGAAAACAAAGTTTATGTTCTTCCAAAACATTTGGATGAAAAAGTTGCAATGCTTCATTTAAAAAAAGTTGGGGCTAAACTTACTAAATTATCGAAAGAACAAGCGGACTATATAAGTGTTGGGACAGAAGGTCCTTTCAAACCAGATGCCTATCGCTATTAAAAATAGCTTAATAGATATATCCTCAGAAGAGACGACAAAAGAATTAGCGAAAAATTTTTCTAATTATCTTAAAGGTGGAGAAGTAATTTTTTTATATGGAGAAATGGGGGTGGGCAAAACTACTTTTGTAAAATATTTAATTAATCAATTTCAAAAGAAAAAAAGACTAAAAACTACAGAAGTATCAAGTCCAACTTTTAACTTACTTAATGAGTATGAGGCAGATGATTTAATTATTAAACATTATGATTTATTTAGATTGAAAGATGAGTCTGAATTAAAAAATTTAGATCTGTTTGATATAAATCAAAATATAATAACACTTATTGAATGGCCTGAGTTAATTAGCAAAGGAGATTTTAAGAAGACTATACATTTAATATTTAACTATGAAAATGAATTAAATAATAGATCTGTAAAAATCGATGGTTTAGACTGATTTTTTAATATGAAACTTTCAAAAGATTTTAAGGAAATTAAAGGAGATGCTTCTTTTAGAAAATTTTATAGAAACACCAAAAAAAATTCAATTATAGTATTTGCAAACAAAGAAAAAATTAAAAATTTATTAATTTATGACTCAATAAATAAAATTTTAATCAAAAATAATATAATAGCTCCTAAACTAATAAGTCAAAATTATAAAAAAAATTATATTGAAATACAGGATTTAGGAAAAAAAACTGTTTATCAAATATTTTCAAAAAATAAAAAAAATCAATATATAATATTTAAAAAAGCAATTAATTCTTTAAATAAAATTCAATTAATTAAAGATAAAAAGATTAAAAATTTCAGAAATAAATTTTATCTAATCAAAGATTATAAAAGTAAGATTTTATTTGATGAGACAAAGTTATTTAGCTATTGGTATGTTCCAAAAAGATTAAATAAAAAAAAAATCAAGACTTTTAACAACAAATTTAATAAAGAAATAAAGGCATTATTATCAAATTTAAATTTTAAAAATGATACTTTTGTTCATAGAGATTTTCATGTTTCTAACCTAATCATAAATTTTAAAAATCAAATTGGATTAATTGATACTCAAGATGCTCTTTTTGGCAACAAAGCTTACGATTTAGCCTCTTTAATTGATGATGTTAGATACAAAACGCCTAATTCATTAAAAGATAAATTGTACAAATATTATTTAAACACTAATAAACAAATTAATGCAGATAAGTTCAAGAACGATTTTGATATTTTATCAGTTCTTAGAAATCTAAAGATTATTGGAATATTCATGAGATTGGCAGAAAGAGATAAAAAAAGAAAATATTTAAAGCTTATTCCATATGCCTGGAAGATGATTGATAACAGGTTAAGTAAAAATAAAGACTTAAATAATTTGAAGTTGTTATTAGCATCAAATTTTCCTAAATTTATCACCAGGTAAAATGAGAATTAATACAGCTTTTATTTTATGTGCAGGGTTTGGAAAAAGATTAAATCCGTTAACACTAGAAACCCCTAAACCTTTAATCAAATTAAACAATATTACAGTTCTTGAAACTTGTATTAATCTAATTGAAAATTTAGGTATACAACAAATTATTCTTAATACTTTTTATTTAAAAGATCAAATTCATGACTTTTTAAATCATAAAAAATTTAATTCTAAAATTACGATTGTTGAAGATGGAGAGAATATTCTTGATACAGGAGGTGGCATTAGCAATATGATGAAACATACAAATGAAGAAAATGTTTTAATATTTAATCCAGACACAATATGGGAAAAAAATTATTCCAATGAAATTATTAAAATGGAAAATATATATTTTTCAAAAAAACTTAAAAATATACTTTTACTGGTAAAAAAAGAATTAAGTTTCGATAAAAATTTAAATGGAGATTTTGATCTAAAAGAAAATTTGATTATAAAAAATAATGAGAGTAAATTTATTTATACAGGATGCCAAATTATGAATAAAACTCTTCTTTCTAAATATTCAGATAAAAAATTTTCCATAACAAATGTGTGGAATGATCTAATTGAAAAAAAAGAATTATTTGGCTTTGAAACTAATAATAATTTTTATCACTTAACTGATCTTGAAACTTTTAGAAAACTACAAGGTCTTTAGCTCTTTTTTTATCTAAGTATTTACAATCTGTAATTTTATTCTCGTTATCTAAATTTATTAATAGTGGATTGCCAGTTGGAATCTCCAATTTAGATATTTGATTTTCATCTAATTTAAATAAGTATTTACATAATGCTCTAATAGAATTTCCGTGTGCAGATATTAAAATATTATTTTTTGAAATTTCTTTTTCAATTTCTTTTTTATAATACTCTAATACTCTTTCATAAGTATCTTTAAGAGACTCTGTGTCTGGAATTTTATCAATTGGTACTTCTTTATAAGTATTAATATTAATAGGATGGTAAGGATTTTTTTTATCTAATGGGTCTGGTCGTAAATCCCACGAACGTCTAAATTGATGAACTTTTTCTTCACCAAGTTTTAATTTCATTTCATCTTTATTTAAACCTGTCAGAGATCCATAGTGTCGTTCATTTAATTGCCAGGCTTCTTTTGAAACTTTAGTATCTTGTAATGTTTGTTTTATTAGTTTTAAGGTGTTTTTTGCCCTTAATTGAAAAGATGAATAATAAATATCAATATTTATATTTTTCGTTTTTATCAGTTCACCAGCTTTTATAGCTTCAGATTTTCCATTTTCGGTCAAGTCTACATCAACCCAGCCTGTGAATTTTTTTTCAAGATTCCATATACTTTGGCCGTGTCTTACTAAAATTAAATAACTCATTTGTTAATCTTTTAATTTAATTTATAAATTATAACTACTAATAAGATTATATGAAAATTTTTAAAATTAACTTATTTTTTATAATATTGTTTTTCATTTCAGCTTGTTCTTCGGTACCATCAAACACATCAAATAGTTGTTCAATATTTAATGAAAGATATTTATGGTTTAAACATGCCAATAAATCAGAAAAAAAATGGGGAACCCCTGTTTATTTACAGCTCGCTATTATTAAAATGGAGTCTAATTTTGATTGGCTTGCTAAACCTCCTAGACAAAAACTTTTTAAAGTAATTCCTTATAAAAGACCCTCAAGTTCATTTGGTTATTCTCAAGCAGTTAATGGCACCTGGGAACAATATAAAAAAGAAACAGGAAATAAGCTTGCAGTAAGAACTAGGTTTAAAGATAGTGTTGATTTCATTGGATGGTATACTAATAAATCAAGCTCTATTTTAAAAATTTCTAAAACTGATGCTTTTAAACAGTATGTTGCTTATCATGAAGGATGGGGAAATTTTAAATATTACAAAAAAAATAAAAAGATTATCAATCTAGCAAAAAGAGTTGAGAAACAATCTAATGTTTATAAAAATCAACTAAAAGAATGTAGTAGCTCGTTAAATACAAATAAATATATTATTTTTTAGATAATTCTTTTTTTAACTCTAAATCAACCGAGTCTATTCTTTTTGTATTTTTAGCGAGTGTTAAATACATTGTTGGAGTTACATAAAGTGTAAAGAAAGTAGAAATTATCATCCCCCCGAGTATTGTTGCTCCTACAGCCAATCTTGAAGCTTCACCAGCACCTGGTCCAATATTTCCTATTACCAAAGGTAACATTGCTATCATGGTACTTATAGATGTCATCATAATGGGTCTAAATCTTAATTCACAAGCCTCTTTAACTGAGTCTTCTATTTTTTTTCCAGTGGTTCTTATTTGATTTGCATAATCAACTATTAAAATACTGTTTTTTGTTGAGATACCTATCAGAATTACCAAAGCAATTTGAGAAAATATATTTATTGAACTATTTAAGAATAAAATAAATACCAGTCCTCCAAAAACCGCTAATGGTACAGTTAGCATAATTATAAATGGATGAATAAATGAGTTAAACGTAGCAGCCATTACTAAATAAGCAGTTAGTAAACCAAGGGCAAAAATTATATAAAGTTCATTTGTTGTTTCTTTAACTTCCTCAGACTCACCTTTCCAAGTAATTTGATTAGTAGGTGCTACCTCTGCCATTATATTTTCCATATATTCAATAGCCTCAAATAAAGAATAATTTTCATTTATATTTGCAGAAATAGTTACAGCTCTTTGTCGGTCATATCTTGCTAATACTTTTGCTGAGCCTTCTTCTCTTAGGTTAACTAAGTTTGATAATGAGATTAATTCTCCAGTTATGTTAGATCTTACAAAAAGTTTACTTAAACTATCTTTATCTTTTCTATCAAATAAATATTGTTGAAGAATAATTGGATATTCTTTACCCAATTTATTAAACGTGGTAACTTTTTTACCACCATATAGTGTCTCTAATGTTTCGCCAATAGATTTAGTTGATATTCCTAAATCTTTAGCTTTATTTTTATTGATAACTAATTTTACTTCTGGTTTGTTTCTATTATAGTCAGACTCAATTCTAGATAGTCCTCTATTTCTTCTAAGTTTACTAATCACTTCATTTTGAATACTTTCTAGTTCTTCATATGTACTTCCCAAAATTACCATTTGAACTGGTTTATTATAATTAGATACCCTTATGGATTGGGGTGAAATTGGAAATGCTAAAGTTTGAGGCACAGTTACAATTTTACCTATAGCCTCTCGCATTATTGTCATTGCATCCTTTTCCCGTTTTTTCCAGTCTTCAAGTAAAGCAATAATAATAAAACTATTAAATGAATTTGCAGAGCTTCCAAATCCTGGAACTCTCATTATAAATTTTTCATAAGGACTATTCTCAGTTTGAAGCAATGGTAGCAATCTCTTTTCTACTACCTGAGCTTTTTCTTGTGTGTAATCAAAAGAACTTCCTTCATCAGTAAATCCAATAACCAAATAAACACCCCTGTCTTCTTTTGGAAGAAGTTCTTTGGTTGTGTACATGAATAAAGCAACAGATCCTGCAATAATTAAAATAATGAAGGTTATTATCGTTTTCTTTTTATTTAACCAATAATCTAATGTTTCTCTATAAAAATTAGAAAAACCTTGAAAAAAAACATTAAATTTTCTAACAAAAAAACCAGAGCTTGTTTTTTTATTTAGAAATTTGCTTCCTAGCATTGGTGAAAGCGTTAATGCAACAAATGATGAGACAACTATAGAAAAAGATAAAGCTATAGCAGTTTCTCTAAATAAAGTTCCAGATATTCCTTTAATAAAAATTAATGGAATGAAAACAGCAAGTAAAATTAAAGTTGTTGCAATTATCGCAAAAGTAATTTGTTTAGATCCATTATATGCAGCAATCAATGGACTTTCTCCATTTTCTATTCTTCTATATATTGCATCAGTCATAATAACAGAGTCATCAGTGATAATTCCAATTGCAAGTATAAAACTAAGAAGTACAAAAATATTTATCGATAAATCAAATAGATAAATACCTAAAAATGATGCTATTAAGCTCACCGGTAGCGCTACAGCAGGAACAATCACTGCTTTTATATTTCCCAAAAATAAATAAATTATTATTACAACTAAAACAAACGCAATCGCTAAAGTTTTATAAACTTCATTTATAGCTGTTTTAACATATGTCGCTCTATTAAATGAAACATCTAGTTTTAAGCTATCAGGTAAAGTTTTTCTAACTTCTTTAATTTTTTTTTGAATTTCATTTGATAGTTCAACTGTTGAGGCACCACTTTTTGCGTATATCCCTATACCAACTGTTTTTTGATTCAAATTATTTTTACTTTGAGATTTAAATAATGTTTTTTCAGAAACAGGACCCAATTCTACATTTGCAACATCTGATAATCTTACAATTTTATCTTTTGTTTTTTTAATTGGTAAAAATTTTAATTCATCAATATTTGTATAAGATTTATCTAAGTTAATTGTTAAATCTATATTATCTGCTTCTAAAGTCCCTGCAGGCAAGCTTATATTCTCATTTCTTAGTGCATTTTCGACTTCTTGAATAGTCATATCATTTGCAGCTAATTTGATAGGATCAATCCAAACTCTTACACTTAGTTCTCTAAGTCCTCCGAGTAGAATTCTTCCAACACCTTTTACACTTGAAAAAGCATCCACTAAATATCTGTCTGCATAATCACCAAGTTCTAAATCAGACCATGTTAATGAAGAAACTGAAAGCCACATTGTTGTAGTGAAACCAGCCGCTTGTTTTAATATTTGTGGGGCATCTGCTTCTGAGGGAAGGGCATCTACTATTCTTGCTACTCTTTCTCTTATATCATTTGCAGCATCATCAAGTTCAATATCTGTATCAAACTCTATGTTAATACTACTTCTTCCATTTTCAGATTTAGAATCGATATTCTTAATACCTTCAGCACCTCCTATAACATCCTCTATTACTTGAGTTATTTCTTGATCGATAATTGGAGCTGATGCAGACTTATAATCAACTTTGACTTGGACTACAGGTGGTTGCAAACCATCTGGTAACTCTCTAACTGGTAGTTCTGAGTAAACAAATAAACCAAATACAATAAGAATTAAAGACATAACCCATGCTACAACAGGTCGTTTTATGCTTACTTCAGTGATGTACATCTATTTATTTTTTCTCAGTCTCAGATTTTTTAAAAGGGTTTAAATTTTTTAACCAATCAAATTTATTTTTTTTTGTTTCAGTTTTAGCTGGCTTACCTTTTTTTTTCCAACTTGAGGCTTTTTGTTTTGCACCATACTTAATTGGTTTAATTTTTCCATTAGGCCTTGTTTTTTTAAGGCCTTCGGCAACTACTGTATCACCATCTTCTAGGCCAGTTTTAATTTCTACAATTCCTTTTTTTCTTAGTCCAATTTCTACTGGTACTTTTTTTACGGTATTTTCTTTATCTACTTTGTATACATAAACATTATCACCTTCCATAATCAGACTGGTATCAAGAATACTTAATGAATTTCTCTCATTATAATTAATAGATACTTCTAATAGTGACCCTGATAAAAGTTCGTTGTTAGGGTTTTCAAGTTTAATTCTTACTGGAAGCGATCTTTTGTTTGTATCAATTCTGCTTGCAGTTGAATCTACAATTCCAGGATAATTTTTAAGAGTATTTCCAGAAAATTTTATATCTACGTTTTGACCTTTTTTTACATACGGTGCGAATGTTTCAGGTATATCTACATCAACAAAAAGAATAGATGTATCCTCTAGATTTACTATAATAGAACTTTCTGATACATCAATATCGTTAGAAAAATCTCTCTTACCAATAATGCCATCAAAAGGAGTAGTTATATTTCTATTCTTGAGTTTAGCAATCAAGTCTCCAGCCTTAACTTTTGTGTTATATTTTATAGGCTTTAAAATTTCATATTTTTCAATATTGAACGATTTAATTTGTGCTGGAACTGCAGTTCCAAATGTTTCAATTGTGTTTTGAAACATTTTTTGTTCAACAACTTTTACAATTATTCCTGGAGGAGGTATTTTACTAAATTTTTTTTTAAAATGATTACCAATCATTGTTCTAGCAATGATTACTGCTGCAATGACAAAAAAGAATAATAATACTATTGAAATAATTTTTGTTGATCTTTTCATATTTTAGTTTTTCCCATACTCAGACCATGAACCGTCGTAAATTGTCGGCATATATTTATCATTTATTAAGGAATAAGCTAGTGCCAATACACTTGCAGTCACTCCTGAACCACAGGAAAATACTAAATTTTTATCTTGATTTAATTTTAATAACTCAAACTGGGTTTTAATTTTATCTTTACTTATAAAAGTATGATCATCATTTATTAATTCGGAAAAAGGTAAACAAAAAGAATTTTTTATTGATCCACTTCTTAAACCTTTTCTAGGCTCTTCAACTTTACCCTCAAATCTTTCTTTGCTTCTTGCATCAATAACATTAAATTCTTTTGTATCAATGTTTTCATCTATCTGTTTTTTATTTTTAACAAATTCTTTATTTTCTTTACATGTATATACAGAGGTTTTGATGATCGCCTCTTTATTATTTGTAATTTTATTTTCTTTTTTCCATTTCTTAAGTCCCCCGTCAAGAACATGAACAAGTTTGGGATCATGACCAAAATAAATTAAATTATACCAACATCGACAAGAACTTATTACATCTGAGTTATCATAAATTACTATTTCATCTTCATTTGAAATACCCATACTATTCATAATTAATTCCCAGGAGTTAATATCAGTCAACATATGTGGCAAATCTGTATCTACCTTTGAATTTTTATCTAAATCAAAAAAAATTGCATTGGGTATGTGGTCTTTCTTATATTCCTCAAAACCATTTCTTTGAGCTTGTGGCATGTGCCAGGAGCAATCTATTATTTTTACATTATCAATATTCTTCTCTAACCAATCCGAACTGACTAAGGACATCTTATCTTTTTTCTAAATATTTTTGGTGATATTCTTCAGCTGGACAATAGTTTTTGACTACAGAAACTCTAGTTACAACTTTTCCAGATAATTTTTTATTTTCATCATTTAATATTTTTTCTGCCATTATCTTCTGTTTATCGTTTAAGTAAAAAATTTCACTTCTATATTGTGTACCAAAATCTGGACCTTGAGAGTTTAAAGTTGTTGGATCGTGAAATTCAAAAAAATATTTTATAATTTTTTCATATGATATTATTTTAGGATCAAAATCTAACTTTACTACTTCAGCATGATTTGTTTCACCCGTGCAAACTTCTTTGTAACTTGTTTTTGTGCTGTTACCACCACAATATCCTACTTCAGTTTTAATCACTCCATCAAGTTTACTAAACTTTATTTCTGGACCCCAAAAACATCCCAATCCTAAAACTGCTATTTCCATTTATTATTCTGTAAATTAATTTATAAGTTATTCTATGCTCTCTAAAAATCAATTAGGCTTTTTGTACATGTTTATGTCCGTATGTGCATTTTCAGTCATGGATTTAATTGTAAAATGGTCTGAATATTATCCATTGGGGCAAGTTTTGTTTTTTCGAGGTTTTTTTGGAGTAATTATATATTTTTTCATAATGCCAAGAGAAAGAATAAAAAATTTTTATCAAACTAAAAGAATTGGTTTACATTTTTTAAGATGTCTTTTTGGACTAATAGCTTTAATTGCCATATTTATTGCTTTACGAAATTTACCATTAGCTACAGTTGTAAGTATTTCTTTTGCAGCTCCAATTTTTACAACGATTTTTTCAATTTTTTTTTTAAGCGAAAAAGTAGGTTTTTATAGATGGTTAGCTGTGTTAATTGGTTTTATTGGTATTATAGTAATTACAGAACCAGGTTTTGATTCTTTAAATATATACTACATATATCCAATAATTTTTTGTTTAGGTTTATCCTATGTTGCTATTGCGATAAGGCAATTGTCAACAACAGAGCCAGTCTGGCTAATTTCCTTATATTTTTCAGCTGCAATTACTTTAGCTAGCCTTTTTACAATACCATTTGGCTGGGTAATGCCGAATATTATAGATCTAATATTACTTTGTATGATTGGTTTTTTAGGAGGTTTTGCAAACTTATGGCTTGGACAGTCATTTAAGTTATCAGAAGTTTCGCTTGTGTCTCCACTTAAATACTTAGCACTAGTTTTTGGAATAATTTTTGGTTACTTCATTTGGGATGAAGTTCCAACTATAAAAACCTTGTTAGGAGCAATGTTAGTAGTTTTTTCTTCATTAATTATTTTGAGAAGAGAAATTCATTATAAAGAAAAAATTCCATCAACAACTAGACATGAGTAAAGTACCAAAATATTGGAGTTCAGCAAAAAAATATTTATCTAAAAAAGATAAAGTTATGAAATATTTAATTCTAAAATATTCTGAACCATCTGAAGTTACTCTTACTTCAAGAAAAGATATTTTCTATTCATTATGTAAAAGTATTATTGGTCAACAGATCAGTGTGGCTGCTGCTAATTCTGTATTTTCTAAATTTGAAAAAAAATGTAAAAATAAAATTAATGCTAAAACAGTTTATAAGTTAACAGTTACCCAACTAAAAAGTTGTGGATTAAGTAGACAAAAAGTAAAAGGAATTAAAAGTTTAGCCAAACAAACATTAAATAAAACATTTGACTCAAAACTCATTCCAAGCATGTCAGATGAAGAGGCAATAATATACTTATCTAAACTTAGACAAATTGGAAGATGGTCTGCAGAAATGATTCTATTATTTACCTACAATCGATCAAATATTTGGCCTATACAAGATATTGGTTTATTGAGAGCAATTTCTAAAAATTATAAAAAAGAATATTTACCACCAGAGAAATATGTGAATTTATTAAACAAACGATTTTCTCCATATTGTTCTGTTGCAACTTGGTATTTATGGCGAAGTATAGATCCTGAACCTATTCAGTACTAAATCCTTCAACTACTTGCATATGTCTAACAGTTGTATTTTTTGCTAGATCCCAACCTGCCAAATACTCTTTAGAATTATGGCATTCGATTGCTTTTTCATAACTTGGAAATTCCCACACAACTGTTCTTGAAAAATCATCTCCTTCAAATGTTTCGTGTTTTCCACCTCTAATGATAGGAACTCCACCAAAGCTTTTAATAATTGGTATTGCGACTTCTGAGTATTTTTTTAAATTGTCCTGATTTTCAACTTTTGTATATAAACTGATCCAATAGGCTTTCATAATATATCCTTATAATAGTATTAATATTAACTACCCTCAACAATCTGATGGTGTCTCTCAACTTGACCTGACAGAATATTGTGTGCTTCTTTATAATCTTTAGAATCATAACATTCTATAGCAGCATTATAATCTGGAAATTCAACAACGACAGTTCTTGGGGAGTTAATTCCGTCATTAGTTCTATTTTTTCCACCCCTAATTAAAAATTTTCCAGAAAATCTTTCTACTGCAGGCTTAGCTTTCAATGCGTAGTCCTTCAGTTTTTCCTCATTATGAATTTTTTCATATATACATACCCAATATCCTTTCATGATAACTCCTTTTTAAAATATTTTAATTATGTTAATAAATTTCATGGCAGATAAATTAATTATTAGCTTTGAAGAATATACTAAAATTGTTGAGAAATTAGCAATACAAATACATAAAGAATATAAGCCAACAGTTCTTGTTGGCATTATGAGAGGTGCAGCGCCAATACTTGATATCTTATCAAGGATATTAAAATTACCTATCGCTTATATTGTTATTCAAAGTTATTCTGGAGAAGGAATGGAAGATAAACAAGGTGAATTAATGTTTGCTAGGGAAATCAGTTCTTTGGCTGAGAATAAAGATTACAACAAAGTTCTTTTGATTGATGATCTTTCAGATACAGGTTTAACGCTTAACAAAAGTATAGAGTGGTTAAAAAATTATGCCCCGACAAAAGATTATATTAAAGAAGTTAAAACAGCTTGTTTGTGGAAAAAAAAATCATCTACGTTTGAGCCAGATTTTTGTCCTGTAAGATTAGATGGAGACCCATGGATTGTTCAACCAACTGAACATTATGAGGAAATATCTATTGATGAAATTATTAAAAAAAACTAACTTTAATAGGGCTAGAAAGACCTAGCCCTATTTGATTATTTTTTAAGCAACCGCAAAACTTACAACACTAAGTATCGCTATAACCCAAATTGCTGGCGAAGTGCTTGAAAACTTTCCAGTAAACAATTTAATTAAAGCATAAGATACAAAAGCTAAAGCAATACCATTACTAATACTATAAGTTAAAGGCATTGCAATCATTGCAAGTATAGCAGGGGCAGATTCAGATATATCGTTCCATTCAATGTCAGTAATATTTCTAATAAATAGAACTGAAACAAAAAGTAAAGCAGCACCATCAATTTGTTTTGGTAAACTTGTTGCTAAAGGAGCAAAAAATATACATGCTAAAAATAGCAAACCAATTACAAGAGATGTCATACCAGTTTTTCCACCAGCTTTAACACCAGCTCCAGATTCAACATAACTTGTAACAGTTGTAGTTCCCATCATTGCACCCGCAACTGTACCAACACTATCAGACAACATAGCTTTATTAATGTCTTGAACTTTTCCATGTTTGTCAACTTTACCTGCAACGTTTGCAACTGAAGTTAACGTTCCAGCTGTATCAAAAAAGTCAATGAACAACAAAGTAAATATTACAGTAGACATTCCAGCAGTCATTGCAGCTGATAAGTCAAACTCAAATAAATATGTCATTGGTGGTGGAGAGCTTGCTATACCATTAAATTTAGCAAGACCAGTTGCCCACGCGATGATACTAAATACTAAAATGCCTATAATAATATTCCCTTTTACATTCATTTTTTCTAATACAATAATTGCTATAAAAGTTGCACAACCTAATAATACTAGAGGGTTACTTAAGTCACCTAGTTGAACTAATGTTACTGGATTATCCACAACAACTTCCATTATTTGAAGACCAATTATTGCTAAGAACAATCCTATTCCAGCTCCAATTCCTAATTTAAGACTTTTAGGAATAGAGTTAATTAGCCAAGCCCTAATAGGTGTAAGAGATATAATTAAAAATAATACACCAGCAACTAATACTGCGCCTAAAGCTTCCTGGGGCGTGTAGCCCATTCCTGCACAAACTCCAAAAGCAACAAAGGCGTTAATTCCCATACCTGGTGCAAGTCCAATTGGCCAAGTTTTTCCATAAAAGGCCATTATAAAACATGCTAAAGCTGTTGCTAATATTGTGGCTGTATACACTGCGCCGAAATCAAAGAAACCTTTTTCGGGTCCGGCAAATTCTCCCGATAAGATAAATGGATTTAAAAACATTATATAAGCCATGGTCAAGAACGTAGTTGTTCCAGCTATTACTTCTGTTTTGAAATCTGTTTTGTGTTTTTTATAATTGAAATAATTATCAAGCATTTTTCCTCCTAATATGAGTTAAGTATGCGATTCTGTTAATAAATACCCATTAAAACTATTGTTTATTCACAAATTACAACTGAGAAGTTTATAATTATGCCATAATTGAGTTGTTATTATCTATTTATGCAAAACTTAAAATTTATTTTATTTTCATTTCTAATGCTATTGATGATTACTGGTTGTCAAACAATCAAAGATAAAACAGATGCAATTGTTGAAAAGGAAAATGAAAAACTTAGTAAATATATTAGTAAGCCTGCAAGTGTTTTACAAATGGAATTAGGAAAACCTGATGAGGATTTTAAAAATTCAAAAGGTAATTTTGAACTAATTTATAATACTAAAAAATATGGAATCCCTTGTGAGAGAAGATTTGAAATAAATTCAGATAATATTGTTATAGGTTTCGTTTCTAACGGTTGTTTTTAGAAATATTACTTGCGAGGAAATATCCCCGCAAGCAAGGTTTAACTTATTTAATTTCAATAAGTTTTTTCTTTTTATGTTCTGGAATTATTCTTTCACAAGATATTGTTAAAAGACCATCTTTTAATGCAGCGCCATTTACTTTTACATCATCAGCGATTGTAAATGATCTTGCAAATTGTCTTTGAGAGATACCCTTATGTATAATTTCTCCATCAACATTACTTTCTTCTGATTTATTAACTTGTTTAGTTCTTACAGTTAATAAATTATCTTCAAACTCAACCTCAACATCATTTTTGTTAAAGCCAGCTAAAGCCACCTCAATAGCATAATTATCTTTACCAGTTTTTCTTATGTTATAAGGAGGATAATTTGACTGCATTGTCAAATTCCCATTTCCTAACATATTTTCAAATTGGTCAAACATGTCGTCAAAACCAATTGAAAAAGGTCTTAGTGAGTTAAAGATAGATAGATCCTTACTTGTCATAATATTCTCCTTTGTTAAGCAAGTTTATTTTATGTAAGCCCCATTAGGCGACTTACTAAAATTATATGGTAATTATTTTAAAAATTTCAAGATTGAAAAAATTAAATTTTTTCAGCAATTTTTAATGCAAAAGCATAATCAATAGCAATTTCTTCTATGGCCCCATCTCTTCCAGATTTTCCTCCATGACCAGCATTCATTTCAGTTTTTAATAGAAGTAAATTATTGTCAGTTTTATATTCTCTCAATTTAGCTGTAAATTTTGCAGGTTCATCAAACAAAACCCTATTATCACTTAAGCTTGTAGTAATTAGTATATGTGGATAATCCATTTTTTTTATATTGTTGTATGGAGCATAAGAGAATATGTAGTCAAAGTGCTCTTTGTTATCTTTTGCATTGCCAAACTCATCAAATTCGCCAACTGTTAGAGGCAAAGAATGATCAAGATTAGTTGTTAAAGAATCTACAAATGGTACAGCCATAATAATTCCTAAAAATAACTCTGGTGCTTGATTTACAACTGCACCCATTAATAATCCACCAGCTGATCCACCCATACCGATTATTTTTCCTTTAGATGAGTAATTATTTTTTATCAAATATTTTGCTGCGTAGATGTAATCTTCAAAAGTATTTTTTTTATTTGTAAGTTTTCCTTCTTTCCACCATTTCATTCCTTTTTCCATACCACCTCTGATATGTGCTGTAGCCCATATAATATTTCTATTGATTAAACTTAGTCTGGTTGAAGAAAAACCTGGGCTCATTGAATTTCCATATGAGCCATATCCATAAAGTAATAAATTTGCTGAGCCATCAGTTTTGGTATCTTTATGCCGGGTTATCGTGAGCGGAACCAATCTACCATCGTGAGATTCAAACTCTACTCTTTCAACTATATAATCTTTAGGATTATGACCTGATGGAATTTCTTGCTCTTTTACAAGTGTTTTTGACTTGTCAGATAAATTATATTTATAAACTCTCGAAGGAGTTTTTGGAGACGAATATCCTAGATGTACTTCGTCTGTATCTCTATCTTTTTGAGTTAAAGAAATACCAGGCACATAAATATTTTCATCTGAAAATTTTAGCTCCTCTTCGATGCCAGATGAGATATTTCTTACAAACAGTTTATCTAATGCATTAGAAGTTTCAGATCGAATAATCCAATTTTTTAAAAAAGTACATCCTCCTATTAAAACTTCGTTTCTAGCTGGAATGAATGTTTCCCATTTTTGATCTAACAAACTATCAGTTACATCGATTTTAAAATCTTCTGCATTTTTATTAGTATGATTGTAAAACTTATTATCCCACGAGCTTACTGAATAAATTACACCTTTTTCTCTTTGCATTATCAGTTTGGGCGAAGGTTTTTCTTCATCAACCCCAAAATAATATTGTTCCGAGGTATTATGATCTGAAGTATTTATAAAATAATATTTTTCATCAGAACTTAAACCAATACTAACTGTAAATGCCTCACTTTTTTCCTCAAAAATTAATTCATCTTCATCATTAAATTTTCCAATTTCATGTCTAAAGATTTTTCTTGCTCGATGATTTTCATCAAGCTTAGAATAAAAAATGTATTTATCATCTAAACTAAAAGTAATACCTCCTGATGTTTCAGAAATTTCTTTTGTAATAATATTATTAGTTTTAATTTCTCTTATAAAAATTGTGTAATATTCTGAGCCTTTTGTATCTAAAGAATACCCCAGATATTTGTCATTATTACTAACCTCTAAATCTCCAACACCAAAATATTCAACACCAAGTTTTTCTTTTTCATTATCTCCATTCCAAATTTCTTCAACCAAATCACTTCCAATTTTTTTACGCAGTTTAATTGAGTAATTTCCAGTTTCAGTAGTTTTTGTCCAATATTCATAAGTGTGATCTTTATATGGAAGAGACTCATCATCTAGTTTAATCCTACCTTTAATTTCATTAAACAGATCTTTTTGTAAAGTTTTTGTATTGTTTAAATGATGATCGGTGTATTTATTCTCTTTTTCTAAATATTCTCTTACTTCTGGTAAAAGTTTATCTTTATCTCTTAAAACCTCTAAGATATTTTCTTGATGTATCCAGCTATAATTGTCTTCCCATGTAACATTATGACAAGATTTTAATTCTGGTTTTTTTCTTAGATATGGTATTTTCATGAAATAAGGAATTATATGAATATCATTATTTATACAGTGTTAATTTTGACTATTTTATATTTTTTCCTAAGATTTTTTGCCAGTATTAACTCAAAAAAAATATCTAAAAGTCTCAGAATATTACTATTTTTAGGCTTAATTATCTTTGCAGTTTTATTTGCTATTGCAGGTAAATTTTTATTAACACTACCACTAACAATTGCAAGTTTAGCATTATTAAAACTTAAGGGTCTTTCTTTATTTCAATTAATTTCATTATATAGATTAATACAAACTTTAAGAAATTCTGGAAGATTTTCATTTAATCAATCTTTTGATAATAATTCATCAACATTATCTATTAATGAGGCATACAAAATACTGAATTTAGATATAAATAAAAAACCATCTAAAGAATTAGTAAATAAAACATATCAAAAAATCCAAAAAAAAATACATCCTGATGTATCACCAGAGACTTCAAGATTGTCAGCGATTGTTAACGAGGCTAAAGAAATAGTGTTAAAAGATATTTCTTAATTAATTAGTGAGATTAACTTATTAAATATTTTTTCTGGATTTATTTTATCCTTCCCAAGAGTGTTATGAGTAACCGTAGTTTCACCGTCGGGTAGAATTGGGTACATGTTTGAACTATATGATCCATAAATTAAAGGTGTGTCTGCCATTAAAGTTATTGTTTTTAATCCAAGGGCAGATGATAAATGTGAAAAACTTGTGTCATTACATATTGAAATATCACAATTTTTTATGATTGGTAGAGTTTCAGAAATTTTGAGATTATCTAAAGGCACACATTTATCTTGAAACTTTGAATTAAGAATTTCTTTTAAAATTTGTTGTTCACCTATATTTTTACCTGTAGCTAAAAAAAATTTGCAATTTTTTTTTTCCAAAATTTTTTCCATGACTTTAATAAATGTTTTTGAGGGTATTCTTCTTGTTGGACTTGAACAACCTATACCAAGTAAAATATTAAGCTCAGCATTATTTATATTAAATTTTTTAAAACTATCTAATACTAATTTTTTATCAATCTGAATTTCAGGACAACTATCAATTTCAACATTTAAAATTTTTTTAACTAATTTTTTTGCTGGATTTATAATATGTTGGTTTTTTTTTTTAAATAGAGGATATTGATATATATCCTTAATACCTGCTAGTCTTGAAACAAGATTATATCTTAAAGAAGAATTAAATATAAATACTTTTTCAAAATTATATTTTTTTATATCACTCGATAATCGTAAGAATCCAAAAAATCCATCATGAATATCCTTATTTTTATTACTCCTTTTCAGTTGTATAATTTCATCTATATAATTGGTATGATTTAAAAATTCATTTGCCTTAGTGTTTTCTTTAACTAATAAACTAATAGGTGAATTAAATTTTTCCGAAATAGCTTTAATAAATGGTAGAAAAATTACTGTATCACCAATTCCCATTCTATTTTGTATTGCTAATATTTTCATAACTAATTTATAAACTTTACTAATCAATATTTTTATATAAATTTTGAATATGAGCAAAATAAAAGGTGTTTATGCGGCCTCAATGTCTATCTTAAATGACAATCTAACACTTAATGTTAAAAAGACTATTCAACATGCTGAAATGGTTATTGATCAAGGGTGTCATGGCGTAGCAGTTTTTGGTAGCACTGGACAAGCACAATTAATAACTGTTGCAGAAAAGATTAATTTATTAAATAATTTATCCACAAGTAAGTATAGAGAAAAATATATAATTGGTACTGGCTTAAATTCGTTAGGTGAAACAATAAGTTTAATGAATGTTGCTAAATCTCTAAATTTTAAAAGATTTTTAATTATGCCACCAGCATATTATAAATATGGTGATGATGATGTTATAAATTTTTATTCAAAAATAATTGAGTCAATTCCTGAAAGCGAGATAATTCTATATAATTTTGAAAAATTATGTGGTTATAAATTTAGTGTAGAATGTGTTGTAAAATTAGTTAAAAGATTTCCAGATCAAATTGTTGGAGTAAAAGATAGCTCTTATAATCTTTTTGAAGATTTAAAATTAGAAAATTTTTCAATTTTGCCTGGCTCTGAGTCAAAATTATTAAAAGGTCTAGAATTAGGATGTTCTGGAATTATCACTGCAACTTGTAACGTTACCGCTGAATTAGCAAGAAAAGTTTATGATGATTTTATTGCTCAAAATGAGCAAACTGTTAACCAAAAATTATGTGACGTAAGAAGTTTATTTGAAAAATATAATTTAATTTCAGGACTTCATACTTATTTTGGTAAATATAATCAATCTTATTTAAACGTTTTGCCGCCGCTAAATACTTTGAACTCCCAAGATAAAAATGAATTGATAAAGAATTTAGAGAAATTAAACTTTTCAATAAAATCATTAATGGCAGCGTAAAATGCAACTGGCAAGATTCTTAAATGGTGTTTTTAAGAACGACGGTTTCATTTTAGTGGACGCGAATTCAAAAAATTATATTATAGGATCACCAAAAACTGATAAGCCAATCAAAGTTAAAATTTTAAATAAAAATCTTCATTACAAACTATTATTACATCCAGATCTTTATTTTGGAGAAGCCTATACAAATGGAGATATTATAATTGAAAATGGAGATTTAAGTGAATTCTTAGATTTGGTGTTGATGAATTTTGGAAGAAATGAACTTAACTTTTTTAGTTATCTGATAAATAGATTAAGAGGCTCTTATAGATATTTAACCAATTTTAATTTCATTAAGAAATCTAAAATGAATGTTTCACATCATTATGATATTTCAGATGATCTTTACGATTTATTTTTAGATCCTAAAAGACAATATTCTTGTGCATATTTTAAAAAAGAAACTGATACACTTGAAGAAGCTCAGAATAATAAGATTCAACACATAATAAAAAAACTGAATATTAAAACTAATCAAAAAGTTTTGGATATAGGTTGTGGCTGGGGGTCTTTGGCAATTGATATTGCAAAAAGTGCAAATTGTGAAGTTACTGGAATTACACTATCTGAAAATCAATTAAACTATTGCAAGAAAAAAGCGAAAGAACTTAATTTAGAAAATCAGTTAAACTTTAAATTAATAGACTACAGAGAACTTAATGAAAAATTTGATAGAATTGTAAGTGTTGGAATGTTTGAGCATGTTGGTAGAAAGTTTTATAGAAAATTTTTTAGACAAATTGATAAATTGCTTAATGCAGATGGAGTTTCTTTAATCCATACCATTGGATCTGTTAATCCACCAAGAGACCCACATCCATGGATAACTAAATATATATTTCCTGGGGGTTATACTCCAAGTTTGAGTGAAGTAACGACACCTATTGAAAAAGCGGGTTTAATAGTAGCTGATATTGAAGTATTAAAACTACATTATTCCCATACACTTAGACACTGGAAAGAAAATTGTATTAATAACAAAGAAAAGATTATTCAGATGTTTGATGAGAAATTTTTTAGAATGTGGGAATTTTATTTGGCAGGATGCGAAATGGCATTCAAATGGGGAGATCAAGTTGTATATCAATTTCAACTAACAAAAAATTATACATCAACACCAGTCACAAGAGACTATATTTATCAATAATTTATTGATAGAATTAGCTTTCTTGAAAATGAAAAAAAAATCAAAAAAATCAAAAAAATCAAAAAAATCAAAAAAATCAAAAAAATTTAAAACATCAAAAAATCTAGCAAAAAGAACAACAGATAAAAAAATAAAATCTAAAAGTAGGAAAGTAAAAAAAGTTAAATCGGGATTGAAAAGGAATAATAAAAAATCAAAAAAAAAATTAGTAAAATTGAAAATTCCCAACAAACAAAATTTTATTTTAAATGTAATTAATTTTCAAAATTCTCTAAAACCTAGGATAAATTTAAGACTTAATTTTAGTTTTGAAAAATATATCCAGGCATTTTTTGATAAAATTGCAACAACGATTGATCAGTATAAGATTATTAAAAAAGATGAAGAGAGAAGAATAAAATTAGAAAAACTAGAAAGAGAAAGACAGGAAAAAATTGAAATTGCACAAGAGAAACAAAAAGAACAAGAATTAAAAGTTAAATTAAAAGAACAAGCTTTAAAGGATGAAATTAAATTAGAAAAGCAAAGATCTAAGGACATAAAGCTATTTCTCAGAAAAGAGCAGGCTATATTAAGAATTGAACAAGCAGAAAAACAAAAACAATTTTTAAAACAATTAAGATTAGAAAAACAGATTAATAAATTTAGAGTAAGAGAAGTTAAGGAATTAGAAAAACTTGAGAAAATATCTCTAAAAGAAAAAAGAGATGACTATGCCGGTCTACAAAAAAGAATAGAACAATTAAAAGAAAAGTACCGAATAATAAGAGATCAAAAGATAAGAGAAAGAGTAGAGGCTTTAGGCGTTAAAATTCAAGGTGATGAAGATAGAGAAACATTATTAAAAAAAGAAAAAGAATATACTTTAGCAAGACAAAAAATTGAATTTGCTCTCGAAAGTTTTTTTAGAAGTGCAAGTAGTTTAGTTTTCCAATTAAATAAAAGACACATTACAAGACATATGTCTATTTTTAGGTGCATTGATAGAAGATTTGAAACAGGAGAGATCTTTATAAAGTGGGATGAGTCAGTCGATGACGAATGGCTATTGTTAATTTATATAAAAAATAATTCACCTGATGAAGGAATAGTTATTGAGGATAAAACAAATCCAGAAAAAAATATTTCTCACGAATTTAAAAATAACGAAATTTTTAAAGCCTCAGACACAATGGTTGACTCTTTAACCCAATTAATTGCAAGAAAAAGAGCCAAAAATACCAATTAAAATTTCTTAATTTATTAAGTATTATTTTAAGATGTTTTTTGGAACTTTAGTAATGGTAATTTTGTATTTAATGCTACAATACACTATTGCATGGATAAGGTATTTTAATAATTTAGATACTAGACTTGGAGACTCAACTTGGAGATGGAGTTATGATTACCAAGTAGTCGGCAAAAGAGATATTTCTGACTTAGATGATAAATCTTTTATTAGGCTAAGAAGAAAAAAGAATAAAATAATTACATTTATGTATTCCATAGTAATGATTATGTTTATTGCATCTATGTCTTTGCTAAGTAAATTTATGTTATTTTTTATTAACTAGCTTTTAAGCTGATGTTTATTTTTTAAATATAAAAAAAAAGCAATAATTTCGTAACCATATTTAAATAAAGTAAAAATTATTGGAAGTTTAAAAAATTTATACAAAAATTTGTATTTTGGAATTTTTTTCCACACAAAAAGAAAAGCTTCTGCACCTTCGATTATTTTATCACCTTCTTTAACATGCAATCTTCTTAAAAGATCTCTATCATTTTTAAGTGTTTCTTTTTCTGCAGTTAAATTATCAGTGATGTCAACCCAATCAATTTCTTTAATATTTTCTTTCTTGTATAAATTAATTTCTGCTCTACAAATTTTACAAGAGTTATTGAAGTAAACTTTCATAATTAATTTAAGTAACTATAAAGATTATTTTGTACATGCGTAAAATCATCCATTGAAAATAATATTTAAATAACTATGTATTTATTATGAGTAATTTTCTAGATAAATCAGATTTAAACAGAAAAGATGTGGATGATATTGTCTCTGATACACTTAGAAATTGTGATGATGGCGAATTGTATTTAGAAGACACAAAATCAGAGTCGATTTTATTGGATGATAATAAAATTAAAAGTTCAAATTATAGTTCAGATTTAGGTTTTGGATTTAGGGCTATTTCAAATGAGGTGGTCGCGTACTCTCATTCTAATGAAATTTCAAAAGAGTCATTAAGAAATTCTTCACAAAATCTTAAATCAACTCTTAAGTCAAGCAAAGGAACTTATGATCATGAGATTCCAAAAACTAATAACAAATTTTATGAAGATATTAATCCAATAGAACAAAAATCGCTAAATTCAAAACTTGAGGTTTTAAATAAAGTTAATGATTATTTACGTAAAAAAGACTCTTCAGTTAAACAGGTTACAGCAAGTTTTAGTGGAGAACAAAAATCAATTGAAATTATACGTTCGGGTGGCGAAGCTTTAACAGATGTTAGGCCATTAATAAGATTTAATGTTTCTGTGATGCTTGAAAAAAATGGAAGAAAAGAAACTGGCGTTTATGGTATTGGTGGAAGACAATCTTATGATGAATATTTAAAAAACGATAATTGGAAAAATGTTTGTGAAGAAGCATTAAGAATTGCCTCAGTAAATTTGGAAAGCAAACCAGCGCCAGCAGGCGAAATGAAAGTAGTGTTAGGTCCTGGATGGCCAGCAATTTTAATTCATGAAGCCATAGGTCATGGCCTGGAGGGAGACTTTAATCGAAAAAAAACCTCTGCTTTTCATAATTTAATGGGTCAAAAGGTTGCAAGCGAGGGTGTTACTATTGTTGATGATGGAACTATTGGAAAAAGAAGAGGAAGTTTAACAATTGATGATGAAGGAACACCTACTGAAAAGACAGTACTAATTGAAAATGGAATTTTAAAAAATTTCATGCAAGACAGATTAAATGCAAGATTGATGAATACTAAATCTACTGGAAGTGGAAGAAGAGAAAATTATAAACATATTGTTCTACCAAGAATGAGAAATACCATGATGATGAGTGGTCAACATACTCAAGATGAGATGATTAAATCAGTTGATAGGGGAATTTTTGCAGTAAGTTTTGGTGGAGGTCAGGTAGACATCACCTCTGGCAAATTTGTTTTTAATTGCACTGAGGCATACGAGATTAATAATGGTAAAATTGGTTCACCAATTAAAGGAGCAACTTTGATAGGAGATGGTCCATCAATTTTAAAAGAAGTATCAATGGTTGGAAATGATATGATGATGGATCCTGGTATTGGAACTTGTGGAAAAGCTGGTCAAGGCGTTCCAGTAGGAGTAGCTCAGCCTTCAATTTTAATAGATAAAATGACTGTAGGTGGAACCAAACTTTAAATAATGATTAAGGATCAAGAATATTTGAAGTCTAAAGCATCGTATTGCCTAGATTTAGCGAAAAAATTAGGCGCAACTGATGCAAGCGTAACTGTTGGAAATTCTATATCAGAGACTGTAAATTTTAGAAATAAGGCCCTAGACGAGTCTAACAGATCTGACAGTTTAGCTATAAGCATCCAAACATTTGTGGGTAAAAAAAAATCCTCAATATCTTCATCAAATTTATTAGAGGAAAATTTAAAAACTTTAATAGAAAAATGCATTGAAACAACAAAAATTACACCTGAAGATAAATTTAATTCCTTACCCGATCAAGATTTACTAGCAAAAAAAATTAATGAATTAGATTTATATGATGAAACACATTTAGATAATGATAAGAAAATAGATTATTTAAGAGAATTAGAGGACACTGCCTCAAAAGATGAAAAAATTATAAATACAGAATCTAGTTTTTCGGAAAATAGAGGAAACTTTATTTTAGCAAATAGTGATGGTTTTTGTAATGGTTATAAATCTTCATCATTTACCGCATCGTGTGTGACAGTTGCTAAAGATGAAAATAGTATGGAAAGAGATTATGAATTTACAAGCAGATGCCATTTAAATGATATTATAAAGCCAAAAAACTTGGGAAATATTGCTGCTGAACAAACGATAAAAAAGCTTAGTCCAAAAAAAATTGGAAGTGATAAAATTAGTTTAATTTTTGATAAAAGAATTGCAAAAGGATTGCTGAGCTCTTTTGCAAGTGCTATATCTTCATCAGCTATTGCAAGAGGCACTTCCTTTTTAAAAGATAAAATTAATCAACAGATCTTTTCAGACAAAATTAATATATTTGATAAACCAGACTTAGTTAAAGGATTAGGTTCACAATATTTTGATGCAGAGGGTGTAAAATCAGAAACTATTAAGTTAGTAGAAAATGGTTTTCTTAGAGAATATCTTGTCGATACTTATAATGGTAGAAAACTGAAATTAAAATCAAATGGCAGAAGTGGTGGTAGTACAAACCTTTATTTAGAAAATGGTCAAATGAGTTTTGAAGAATTATTAAAAATTAATTCTAAAAATTTATATATTACAGAAACAATTGGTCATGGAACAAATTTAGTAACTGGAGACTATTCTGTAGGCGCTACAGGTTTTTTAATTGAAAATGGAGAATTTCAATATCCTGTAAACGAGATAACAATTGCCGGAAATTTTAATGATATGTTTAAAAATATAAAATTAGCGAACGATTTAGAGTTTAAATATTCAGTTAACTCACCTACTATAATGATAGAAGGCATGACTGTTGCTGGAAAATGAGTAATTTTTGTGTAATTGGCTCAGGAATTTCAGGAGCTACAATTGCAAATCTTTTAAGCAAAAAACATTCAGTCGATCTTTTTGATAAAGCTAGAGGTCCTGGTGGTAGAGCATCTTTTAAAAGGCTTGATAAAACAAAAGGATTTGATCATGGAACTCAATATATCTCACCTAAAACTTTAGCATTTAAAAGATTCTTAGAAAAATTGATAAAAAAAAAGATATTAAAATATTGGAGAGGTAAGCATTTATTTTTAAATAAAAATAAAAAAGAGATCAAGAATCATAAAAAAATAATTGGTCGTAAGGGTAATAACGATATCAGTAAATATCTTTTAAAAAATATTAAATGCAATTATTTTCATGAACTTAAAAAAATTGATTATAAACAAAAAAAATGGTTTTTAACTTTTTCTAATGGCGAGAAAAAAATTTATAATAATCTTATTTTAACTTGTCCATTTGAACAATTATATAAATTATCTAAAAAATTTATAAAAAATCCATTTATCAAATCAAGAGTTAAAATGGATGCAAATATAACCGTGATGATTGTAATTAAAAAGACAAAAAATAATATTAGTAGTTATTTTTTTGATAATAAAATTTTAGGTTGGGCTTCTAAAGAAAATAGTAAAAAAAGATTTAAAAGTAATTTTGATTTATGGACATTGCAAAGTACATACAATTGGGCAAACAAAAAAATTATTAAAAATAAGGAAAAAAAGGATTTCAATTCACAGGTTTTGATTGATCATTTTTTTAAACTTACTGGTATAAAAAAAACTAAAATATTACATTCACTTAATCATGGATGGAAATATTCTTCAAATTCAAATCCTTTAAAAATAATGAGTTTTTGGGATCCTTCAATAAATTTAGGTGTTTGCGCAGACTGGTTTGTAGGACCTAGACTAGAGGCAGGTTGGATAAGTGCTAACGATCTTTATAAAAAGATAATAAAATAAGTTTACTCAAATTTTTTAACTCTATACTCCCAATTACCCATTCTCGTATAAGTAACTTTCATAATTAAAGCATTTTTTTTATCGTACCAAATATCAAAATTTAATCTTTTATCTTTAGGTAAAGTCATATCTTTTGAAGTTAACTTAAAGTGTTCTACACTGAAACTTTTTCCATATAATTCGATTGTTTCTTTACCAATAAAAGTTACCAATTGTTCTTTAATACTTCCAGAAATCGGACTTATTTGGCTTTCACTTTGAAGTATTTTGTGACTCCACCAGTTTCCAATTATATTATCTGTTGATGCGCTACCTGTATAAGATGAACCTTTAATATCATATATATTTTTTTCTTCATTAAGTATGAGTTTAACATATTTTTTTTTCTTATTTTGGCGCGTTTTAGAGTTAAAAGAAATTAATTTGTCATTGATATATTTCTCTTCACCAAAACTCTCAACCTCAAAAATTGTTGCTCCTAAAATTTTAACAGCAAATTTTAATTGATTTGTTACAGTAATATTTTCAGAGTCTTTTTTAAAAAAATAATAATTATAACCAATAACTTCACCATCTCTTAAAATTTCCATCTCAATTTTTTTAAATTTAGAATAGTGAGCCATATGCGCACTACTATTTAATGAATAGGTTAAAAAAATTATTAGATATATAAATTTTTTCATTAAAAAATTACTTTAATAGACTTTAATTTTAAAAGAAGTAATTTATAAAAAATGTTTTTAAAAATCAAAAATATACCAATAGTATCCTGGAGTTCAGAAAATCCTTTAAATTTTAAGCCTAAATTATCTACATCTTTTTTTCTAATACTTGGTCTGTCAATATTTGGATTAGGCGAAGGACTTTTAATTTTATCCACAACAGGAAACTCTCCATGGTCCGTATTAGCAGAGGGAATTTCCAAGACCACAGGTTTATCAATTGGAATAGCAACTTTCTTAATAAGTATTTCAGTGCTATTTCTTTGGATTTTTATCAAACAGAAACCCGGCATGGGAACAATATTCAATATAATTATAATAGCTGGCATGATTGATATTACTTTAAGTATATTTGATGCTCCTTCCTCCATTCTTATAAAGTATTTGTTGGCTATTCTTTCTGTTATTTTAGTTGGACTTGGCAGTGGCATTTATCTAGTTGCAAATTTAGGTCCTGGTCCTAGAGATGGGTTAATGACAGGTTTAACAAAATTAACAAATTTACCTATTGCGTTAGTAAGAGCCTTTTTAGAAATTTCGGCGGTAATTGCGGGGTGGTATCTTGGCGGTACAGTTGGTGTTGGAACTTTATTGTTTGCTTTTGGAATAGGTCCCAGTGTTGCTCTAGGTTTATATTTAGTAAATAAAATTTTTAATTAGGCTGCAGCGCCAGTTTTTTCACTTTTTTTTCTTTCATGAGGATCTAAAATCGCTTTTCTTAATCGGCATGAATCTGGTGTAATCTCTAAAGCTTCATCAATATTCAGCATACTCAATTGTTCTGCTATAGACATTTTTCTAACTGGGGTTAGCACAACATTTTCATCTGTTCCTTGCGTTCTCATGTTGGTTAATTTTTTACCTTTCATAACATTGATGATCATATCACCAGGTTTTGGAGATAAACCAACTATCATACCAGGATATACAGGATCATTGTGAGTTACGAACATTTCTCCTCTAGCCTGTAAATTAAAAATAGCAAAAGCAACTGCTTTACCTTTTTCCATTGATATTAAAGCACCATTTCTTCTTCCTTCCATATCTCCTTCAAAAGGACCATAATTATGGAATATTCTATTAATTACCCCGTTTCCTTTTGTAAGAGTTAGAAATCTACTTGTGTATCCCATTAATCCTCTAGTTGGTGCGTGGAATATTAATCTTTTCTTATTTTTACCAGTATCTTTTAAATCTATAAGCTTACCTTTTCTTCTATTCATTGAATCTATAACTTTTGAAGAATGTTCTTCATCTAAATCCATTGTTATTTCTTCAATTGGTTCAAGTTTATTTCCATTTTCATCAGTTTTATATAATACTTTAGGAGGACTCACGGTCATTTCAAATCCTTCTCTTCTCATTTGAGTGAGTAAGATTTCTAACATAAGTTCACCACGTCCACTAACAACAAAAGAGTCGTTACCGTGATTTTCTGAGAATGAAATACCAACGTTGTTTTGAGCTTCCTGTAGCAATCTATCTCTTATTTGAGTACTAGTTAACTTCTTACCTTCAGTTCCTGCAAGAGGAGAAGTATTTACAGTGATAGTAATTGACATTGTTGGTGGATCTATAGGTGTTGCAGGTATTGGTTCAATTACTTCAGGATCACAAATAGTATCAGCCACATTTGCTTTTTCCAATCCAGCCACGACCACAATATCTCCAGCTTCACCAACTTCAATTGGAACTTTTTTAGTTCCCTCGTACCTAAAAATTTTAGTTAATTTTCCTTCATCAACTTTCTCACCATTCAAATTAATTGCCTTAATTGATTGATTTGCTTTTGCAGTTCCTTGCGTGATTCTACCAACTAAGCTTCTTCCTAAAAAACTATCTGCATAAAGAAGTGTTGAAAGCATTGCAAATGGTTTAGTCTTATCAAGCTGAGCTGGCTTAACATGTTCTACAATTAAATCTAAAAGAGGATTTAAATTTGCTCTTGGACCATCGACCTCGGTATCAGCCCATCCCGATCTACCACTTGCATATAATACAGGAAAATCTAATTGTTCTTCATTTGCATCTAAACTCACAAATAAATCAAAAGTTTCATCTAAAACTTCATTAGCTCTTTGATCTGCTTTATCCAATTTGTTTATTACTACAATTGGTTTTAAACCTTGTTTTAACGCTTTTGATAGAACAAATTTTGTTTGAGGCATTACACCTTCAGCTGAATCTATAAGCAATAATGCACCATCAGCCATACTTAATACCCTTTCAACTTCCGCAGCAAAATCTCTGTGTCCAGGCGTATCAATTATATTAATCCTAGAATCTTTCCAATTTATAGAAGCGGGTTTTGCTAAAATTGTGATTCCTCTCTCTTTTTCAAGCTCTCCAGAGTCCATTAATCTTTCATCAACAACCTCGTTTTCTCTAAACGATCCACTTTGTTTCATTAAATTATCAATTAGAGTGGTTTTGCCATGATCAACATGGGCAATAATCGTGATGTTTCTGATATTGTTGTTCATAAATCCTGGCTCTTATACATTAATTCTTTGATTTGAAAACTTAAAAAAATTCAGTATTTACTGGATAAATTAGCTCTAACTAAAAATTCATTACTTGTGATTGTTCTAAAAACATATAGATATCCCATTAAAATTTGACGAAACAAAGAATCAATATCCCGACTTTTAATCATTAAATGGAAAATTTTGAATTATTAAAAATTGAAGACTCGTTAAAAAATTCATTGAATAAAATGAACTTTACAAAGCCTACTCCTATCCAAGGTATGGCGATACCAGCTGCGTTAGAGGGAAAAGATATACTTGGAACAGCACAAACAGGTACAGGAAAAACATTAGCTTTCAGCATTCCATTAATTAATAGATTAATTTTAGACAAAAATGCTTTTGCACTAGTAATGTGTCCAACTAGAGAGTTAGCCACTCAAGTGATGGAGGCAATTAAAAGTATTATTAGCGATAAAATAAATATTAAAACAGCTTTACTTATCGGTGGCGAGTCTATCCAAAAACAACTTAGACAACTAGGTGATAGATCAAGAATAATAGTTGGAACACCTGGAAGAATTAATGACCATTTAAAAAGAAAAAGTCTAAATTTATCAGCAACAAAATATTTAGTTTTAGATGAGACAGACAGAATGTTGGATATGGGCTTTACTCCACAAATCGAAATGGTTTTAAAATTTGTACCAAAAGATCATCAAACATTACTATTTTCTGCAACCTTACCTCAAAATATTTTAAGAATTTCAGAGAGGTATTTAAATAAACCTGAGAGAATTTCTACTGGAGCAACTTCAGTTCCAATTGAGAAAATTAAGCAAGAAACACTTCAAGTATTTAAAGAAAATAAATATAATGAATTGATAGATCAATTTCTATTAAGAAAAGGATCAATTTTAGTTTTTGTCAAAACTAAGAGAAGTGCGGATAAAATGGTAAAACGTCTAAAGGAAGAGGGTCATTCCGCAGACGGAATACATGGTGATTTACGTCAAAGTAAAAGAGATCGTGTTATAAATTCTTTTAGAAAAGGTTTAAAAAGAATTTTAATTGCAACGGATGTAGCTGCTAGAGGTCTTGATATTCCTTTAATTCAACATGTAATTAATTACGATCTTCCACAAGTTCCAGAAGATTATGTTCATAGAATCGGAAGGACTGCTAGAGCTGGATCTGATGGATCTGCGCTAACTTTTTTGACACCTGATGACAGATCGATGTGGAACTCAATAAATAAATTTATTGATCCAAATTTTAAGTCAGTCCCTATTAATTTAAGAAGAAATTCGAAAACCAAAAAAAGAGGGAAGGGATCTAATAATAAAAAAAGAAAATTAAGAGAAGAAAGGAAATTGAATTTTAAAGAAAAAAGAGGATCTTTTAGCGAAGGAAAACGTAATAAATCAAGTAGAAACAATGATAATAGTAAATCTAGTTTTAAAAAAAAATCAAATTTTAAAAATAAAAGAAAACCTTTTGAAAAAAGGAAATCTGAAAAACGATTTAGAGAAACAGAGAAAAAAGATTATAGTATTAAAGGTAAGAAAAAATTTTTTAAAAAAAAGCAAATAAAACCAGCTGGTTTTACAAATAACCCAAAGTATCTTGAAAAACAATACTCAAAAAATTCATCATTAGATGGAGAAAGAAAAAAATTCAATTTTAAAGGTAAAAAAAAGTTTAAAAGCAGAAACAGTAGAGCAAAAAACTTTACATTTAAAAAACATAATAAAAAAAGAAGATAATTCTAAGATTTTTTAGCTTTTTCTTTTTTTATTTTTCTTTTTTCTTTAAGGCTCAATTTTGGTTTTTTGCTAACACTTGAGTCTTTAAATGATTTTCCACTGTATCTTTTTGACATATGAATATTTTATCATTTTTTTCGTATATATTTTTGTAAAAATTACACAAAAAAAAAGGGCAGTAAACTGCCCTTTTTGAATTTTGAATTGAGTAGAAATGACTTACATTCCCATTCCACCCATACCGCCCATACCGCCCATTCCACCAGGCATACCAGCAGGCATTCCACCACCAGCATCTTTTTCCTCTGGTTTGTCAGCAATCATAGCTTCTGTAGTTACTAATAATCCAGAGATCGAAGCAGCATCTTGAAGAGCAGTTCTCACAACCTTAACAGGGTCAATGATACCTTTTGCAAACATATCGCAATATTCTTCACTTTGAGCGTCATAACCATATGAAGTTTTCTTTTGTTCTAACAACTTTCCAACGACTACTGAACCATCCACACCAGCATTTTTAGTAATTTGTCTGATTGGAGCTTCTAGTGCTCTTCTTACTAATTCAACACCAGCTTTTTGATCTTCACCTTTAGCTTTCACTTTATCAAGATCTTGAGCAGCATAAAGAAGTGCACAACCACCACCTGTTACAATACCTTCTTCAACAGCGGCTCTAGTTGCATTTAAAGCATCTTCAACTCTATCTTTTCTTTCCTTAACTTCAACTTCAGTTGCTCCACCAACTTTGATTACCGCTACACCACCTGCTAATTTAGCGAGTCTTTCTTGAAGTTTTTCTCTATCATAATCAGATGTAGTTTCTTCAACTTGTTTTTTAATTGAATCACATCTTGCTGCAATATCTGATTTTTTACCACTACCGCTAACAATTGTACTGTTATCTTTATCAACTTTAATCTTTTTACAAGATCCAAGGTCTTCAAGTTTAACATTTTCAAGTTTAATTCCAAGATCTTGTGAAATTACTTGGCCGCCAGTTAGTATTGCTATATCTTCAAGCATAGCTTTTCTTCTATCACCAAATCCTGGGGCTTTAACAGCAACAACTTTTAAACCACCTCTTAGTTTGTTTACAACTAAAGTAGCCAATGCTTCTCCCTCAACATCTTCTGAGATAATCATTAAAGGTCTACCTGATTGCACAACAGCTTCTAACAATGGAACCATTGGTTGTAAGTTAGTTAATTTACTTTCATGTAATAAGATATAAGGATTATCTAATTCAGTTGTCATTTTATCACTGTTAGTAATAAAGTATGGAGATAAATAACCTCTATCAAACTGCATACCTTCAACAACATCAAGTTCAGTATCAATTCCTTTTGCTTCTTCAACAGTAATAACACCCTCGTTACCAACTTTTTGCATAGCTTTTGCAATCATTGTACCAATTTCTTTATCACCATTCGCAGAAATTGTTCCAACTTGGGCAATCTCATCACTATCTTTTACTTTTTTTGCCGAGGAAATTAAATTTTCTTTAACATTTTCAACAGCTGCATCAATTCCTCTTTTCACATCCATTGGATTCATGCCAGCCGTTACATACTTAACACCCTCTTTAACAATAGCTTGAGCTAAAATAGTTGCAGTGGTTGTACCATCACCAGCTTCTTCATTAGTTTTGCTAGCAACCTCTTTTACCATTTGAGCACCCATGTTTTCAAATTTATCCTCGAGGTCTATTTCTTTAGCAACAGAAACTCCATCTTTAGTAATTCTTGGTGCACCATAAGATTTATCCATTACAACATTTCTGCCTTTTGGACCCAAAGTAACTTTAACGGTATCAGCTAAAATATTGACACCTCTCATCATTGATGCTCTTGCTTCTGCATCAAATTTAATTATTTTTGCCATTTTACTTTCTCCTTTAAATTAAGTTATTTACCTGAAATACCCATAATGTCTGACTCTTTCATTATGCTGTATTCTTTACCATCAATTTTGACTTCAGTTCCTGACCATTTGCCAAATAAAACTTTGTCACCAACTTTAACATCCATTGGAATTAATTTGCCATCTTCTGTTTTACTTCCACCACCTACAGCAACTACTTTGCCTTCTTGTGGTTTTTCTTGTGCTGTATCTGGGATAATTATTCCACCAGCAGTTTTTTCACTGCTATCTAAAACTTCAATTAATACTCTGTCATGTAACGGTTTAAACTTCATAAATTCTCCTTATTAAATATGTGCTTCATATAGATACTGACCAAGCTATTTCAAGATAATTTGAAAAATAAGTTACTAAAAATCCTAGGAAATTAAAGATTTTATGGTTTATACCTTAAAATATGACAAAAAATTTAGATAATGAAGGCTTACAGGCAATTGCTGGGAATTACGACCTATTCTATATTGATCTTTGGGGAGTGGTTCACAACGGAATTAAACTCCATGAAAAGGCAATCCTTGTTTTAAAAGAATTATTAAAATTGAACAAAGAATTTATTCTATTAACTAATGCACCAAGACCAAATGATACTGTAAAAATTATTTTAAAAAAAATGGGAATGGAAGAAAATTTAAGAAACCATGTTTTCACATCAGGAGAAGCATCATTAAGCTATCTAAAAAAATATCATAACTCAGAAAAGTTTTTTCATGTAGGGCCTCCTAGAGATTTTGATTTATTTGAAAATTTTAAAAAATATAAATCAGACAAAATCACAAATAGTCAATATTTTCTGTGCACAGGTCTATTCGATGAACATGATAAAGATTTAAATTTTTATAGAAAATTACTTGAAAAATATACAAATAAAAAAATGATATGTACTAACCCAGACTTAATTGTTGATAAAGGTAACAGAAGAGAATTATGTGCAGGATCTGTTGCAATGGTATTTGAAAAAATGGGTGGAGAAGTTGTATATTTTGGCAAACCTTATTCTGAGGTCTACAATCAATCAATTAATAATAAAAATAAAAAAATTCTATCAATTGGAGATAATTTGAACACAGACATAAAAGGTGCAAATCTTTTGAATTATGATTCATTATTAATATCTAATGGTGTTCATAAAAATGAGATAATAAATCAAGGTATAGAACAAATAGCAAAGGAATATGAGACAGTTGTTAATTATATTCAGTCAGATTTGAAATGGTAAAGTTATATAATAATTTTAATATTAATAAAAATCACAAACAATCAATAATTCTAATTGGTAACTTTGATGGTGTACACTTAGGACATCAAAAATTATTCAAATTAGCGAAATCATATAAAAAGAAATATAATTTAAAAATTGGTGTTATTAATTTTAACCCAATTCCAAAAATGTTTTTTAATAGATCTCTAACAAATTTTAGATTATCGAGCATAAATCAAAAATTAGATTTATTAAATAATCAAGGTGTTGATTTTGTAATTACAAAAAAATTTGATAAAGTTTTTTCTAAAATAAAATCAATTAATTTTATAAAAAATATTTTATCACAAAAATTAAATGCAAGACTAATATTTGTGAGTAATAATTTTAGGTTTGGAAATAAAAGAGAGGGAGATGTAAATCTTTTAATTCAAAATGAGAAAAGATTTAATTTTAAAGTTATCAAACCAACACCTCTTTTATTAAAGAGAAAAATAGTTTCGTCATCTTTAATTAGAAGTTATCTAGAAAAAGGTTTTTTAAAAAAGGCTAATAAACTTTTAAACAGGAGTTGGTCTATAGAAGGAATTGTTCAAAAGGGAAGACAAATTGGAAAAAAGATTGGCTTTCCAACATGCAACATTGATATTGGGGATTATGTTTTGGCTAAACCTGGGGTATATGCTGTAAAAGTTTTGAGAAAAAATGATACTAAATATATAAAAGGAATAGCTAATTTAGGTTATAGACCTACATTTAATCAAAAAAAAATATTATTAGAAGTACATTTATTTAATTTTTCTGGCAATCTATATAATAAGTATTTATCAGTTGAATTTTTAAAGTTTATAAGAAAAGAAAAGAAATTTAAAAATGTCAATCAGTTAAAAAATCAAATCAAAACTGATTTAAGAATTGCAAAAAAAACAAAATGACCAAATCACAAATAAATTTACCTAAAACAGCTTTTTCCATGAAGGCGAATCTTCCAGTTAGAGAACCTGAAATTTTAGAATATTGGAATAAAATTAATTTGTATGAAGAATTAAGAAGCTCTAGAAAAGGAAAAGAAAAATTTGTTCTTCACGATGGTCCTCCATATGCAAATGGTAATATTCATATGGGTACCGCTCTAAATAAAATTTTGAAAGATATAATAGTAAAATTTCATCAAATGGATGGTAAGGACTCTATATATGTTCCAGGGTGGGATTGTCATGGTTTGCCAATTGAATGGAAAATAGAGGAACAATATAAAAAAAACAAAAAAAATAAAAATGAAGTACCAATAGTTGAATTTAGAAAAGAATGTAGATCATTTGCAGAAAAATGGATTGAAGTTCATAAAGGTCAATTTAAACGTTTAGGTGTTATAGGAGACTGGGAAAATTACTACTCTACAATGAGCTTTGATGCAGAGGCACAAATTGTAAGAGAATTAGGAAAATTTCTTAAAGAAGGAAGTTTATATAGAGGGTTTAAACCAGTCTTATGGTCAACAGTTGAAAAGACTGCACTTGCAGATGCTGAAGTTGAGTATCAAAATCATAAATCTGATACCATCTATACATCTTTCCCAATTAAATCTTCTAATATTAAAGAGTTAGAGGGATGTGAAGTGGTTATATGGACAACAACTCCATGGACAATACCAGCCAATAAAGCTTTAGCTTATAACGAGTCTCTTGATTATGTATTAATACAATTAAATGATGAGGGTGATTTTAAAAACCGGAAAATAGTTATAGCGGAAGCCTTATTAGAGTCAGTTATTAAAGACTGCTCATTAAAGAATTACAAAGAGATTAAAAAATTTAAAGGTAAAGATTTAAAAGAAACAATCTGTAATCATCCTTTTTATAATCTAGGTTATCAATACGATATACCAATGTTGGAAGCAAGATTTGTAACAACAGAACAAGGAACAGGTATAGTTCATTGTGCACCGAGTCATGGACCGGACGATTTTAATTTATGTTTAAATAATGGAATTAAAGCTATTGAAACAGTTGATGGTGACGGAAAATATACCAGCAATGTACATTTATTTGAAGGTAACCATATTTTTAAAGCGAATCCAATTGTTATTGAAAAACTTAAAGAACAAAAAAAATTATTATCAAATGGAGAACTAATTCATTCTTACCCTCATTCTTGGAGATCTAAAGCACCATTAGTTCATAGAGCAACACCACAGTGGTTTATATCTATGGAAAGTCATAAGTTAAGAGAGACGGCACTTAAAGCTCTTGAGATGACTACTTTTTATCCAAGCAAAGGAAAAGAAAGATTAAAATCGATGATCGAAACCAGACCCGACTGGTGTGTTTCTAGACAAAGAGTTTGGGGTGTTCCTCTTCCAATTTTTGTAAATAAAAAAACAAAAGAAATTCTGGTTGACGATGAAGTAAATGAAACGATAGCAAATATTTATGAAAAAGAAGGTTCAGATTGTTGGTTTTCAGATGATCCACAAAGATTTTTAGGCAAAAAGTATAAGTCGGAGGATTATGAAAAGTTAAGTGATATTGTTGAAGTATGGTTCGATAGTGGTTCTACTCATTCATTTGTTCTTGAAAAAAGAAAAGATTTAAAATGGCCTGCATCAATGTATTTAGAAGGTTCAGATCAACATAGAGGATGGTTTCATTCATCACTACTAGAGTCATGTGGAACTAGAGGTAGAGCTCCATTTGAGTCAATTTTATCCCATGGTTTTGTTGTTGATGGAAAAGGTTTAAAAATGTCAAAATCACTTGGAAATGTGATTGCCCCAGAAGATATTTTAAAAAAATATGGAGCCGATATTTTAAGAATTTGGGTGGCATCTTCTAACTATGCTGAAGATTTAAGAATTGATCACTCTATTTTAGATCAGCACGCCGAGTCTTATAGAAAAATTAGAAATACATTTAGATACTTACTAGGTAATCTAAATGATAATTTTGAAAAAATTGATCTACAAAAAATAAATTTATCTGAATTACCAGAACTTGAACAATTCATGCTTCATAAAATTTATGTGTTAAACTCAAATTTTAAAAACTACTTTAAAAACTATGATTTTCATAATTTATATAAAGAGTTGTTAAATTTTTGTACTATAGATTTATCAGCCTTTTATTTTGATATTAGAAAAGATACTTTGTACTGTGATCCAATAGACTCAAAAAAAAGACAATCAACAATTATTTTGTTAAACGTGATTTTAAATTCATTATTAAGATGGTTTGCCCCAATTCTCTCTTTTACAACAGAAGAAATCTATAAATTAATTTACAACAATAATAATAGTATACATTTAGAACTATTTCTAGATTATCCAGAAAAATTTAAAAATGACCAGCTTAATCAAAAATGGTTAGATCTTATTAAGATAAGAAATATATGTAATATTAGTATTGAGGAAAAAAGAGCAACTAAAGAAATTGGATCAAGTTTAGAAGCTAAATTGAAAATTAATTTAGATAAAAAATTATCTGAAATTACTGAAAATGTCGATTTTTCAGAACTATGTATCACATCAAGTTCAGAGGTAATTTATAATGAAAATATTGAAACAAGTGCTGAAACCACCAAAGCAAAAGGAACTAAATGTCCAGTATGTTGGAAAATAACTGAAGAAGCTTGTCCAAGACATTCCGAATGATATTTAAAAACTTAACAAAAAATTTTTACGTAAATCTCTCCATTATATTTTCAATTTTTATAATTGATAGAATTTCAAAAATTTATGTAATTAATTTTAATATTAAAAATTTATCTACAGAATTATATACATCAAAATTTTTAAACATAAATTTGATATGGAACGAAGGAATTGCTTTTGGGCTTTTCTCTTTTAGTCAAGACAAATTATATAATTTATTAACTGTAATTATTTCAATAATAATTTTAGTCATTTTAAAAATGATCATTGATAGTAAAGGTATTAAAAAGTTAGGATTATTAATGATTTTTGGTGGTGCATTGGGAAATTTATTTGACCGTTTATTTTATAAAGCAGTCCCAGATTTTATTGATTTACACGTAGAAGAATTTCACTGGTTCGTCTTTAATGTGGCCGATATATTCATTACTATAGGCGTAATTATTATGATATTATTTGAGCTAATTTTAAATAATCAAAAGAATAATGAACAAGTTTAAAAAATTTATTCTACTAAATTTTGCGCTATTGCTAGCATCATGCGGCACAATGCAAAGTGCTTTTGAAAATCAAAAAAAAAATAATACGGATGAGTTTTTAGTTGAAAAAAAATCACCATTGGTAATGCCACCAGATTTTGATGAACTGCCAATTCCAAAAGAAATAGAAAATAACAAAGATATTAACGAGAATGAATTTAAAACTTTGATAACTCAAGATAATCAAGAAATAAAATCAAATGAAAAAGATATTAATAAAAATTTTGAAGAATTGCTATTAGATAAAATCAAGAAAAATTAATGATATCACCAAGAATATCTTTTAAAAATTTTAAATCAAAAAAAGTAAAATCTTTATTAGTTAGAAAAAAACTCACTACTTTAATCAAAGAAAAAAATGAAATTTTAAAATCTTTATCAAAAGATTATAAAAATAATTTTAATCATAAAAACCTTAAAAAATTTAAAAAGTCTTTTGATTGTAGAGTGATAGGAATGGGAGGATCTTCACTTGGAGCAAAAGCAATCTATGATTTTTTGAGACATAAAATAAAAAAAAGATTTTTTTTTATTGATAATTTAAAGATAAATAACACAGAAAAAAAAAAGAAAAATCATAATAATTTAATTATTTCTAAATCTGGCAATACAATTGAAACTATTGTTAATGTAAATTTATTAATAAAAAAACAAGATCAAAATATTTTGATTACTGAAAATAAAAAAAATTATTTAAATCTTTTAGCAGAGAAATTAAAAGCAGATATTATTCACCATAACGATTATATAGGCGGTAGATACTCTGTTTTATCTGAAGTTGGTATGTTGCCCGCAGAACTAATGGGTTTAAACATAAAAAATTTTAAACAGCTTAACTTTTTAATCAAAAATAAATCTTTTTTTAACAATTTAATTTCAAATGTAAGCTCAACATTACATTTTATTCAGAATAAAAAATTTAACTCGATAATACTTAATTACGATGAAAAATCAGACAGTCTATTTAAATGGTATCAGCAATTAATTGCTGAAAGTTTAGGTAAGAAGAAAAGTGGAATATTGCCTATAATTTCCAATATGCCCAAAGATAATCATAGTGTAATGCAACTTTATCTAGATGGTTTTAAAAATAATTTTTTTACTTTTTTTTATGTTCATGATGAACAAACTAAAATATTAAATAATAAAGAAATTTTATCTACTAAAAATTATTTAAAAAATAAAAGCTTAGGTGATATAATTTTTTCTCAAAAAAAAGCTACAGAAAATGTTTTTAATAGAAAAAACATACCTTTTAGAAGCTTTGAGATAAAAAAAAGAGATGAAAAAACTTTAGGAGAATTATTTTGTTTTTTTATTTTAGAGACAATTTTAATTGCAAAATCTCTTAACATAAATCCGTTTGATCAACCTGCTGTAGAATTAATAAAGCAAGAAACAAAAAAAATTTTAGTTTAAATTTGATAAAAAAGTAATCTTAGAAATACCATATTTCTTTTGTTCAATAATTTGAAATACTTTTGGTATTATATCTTGTTCATTTTTATGTCTATGAATTATTACTATCCCTTCTTCATTCAAAATTTTTTGATTATTAATTTCTATTAATAATTTGTCTAAATTTTTATCTTTGTAAGGAGGGTCTAAAAAAATAATATCAAACTTATTTTCAAGTTTTGAAAGTAGATTACATTCATATATGTCATATTCTAAAATTGAAAATTTTTCATTTAAATTTAAATCTTCTAAATTTCTTTTTAATATTGGTAAAACACCATTATAGTTTTCTACAAAAATTACTTTTTTTACATTTCTGGACAAACATTCAATACCAAAAGAACCAACACCAGAAAATAGATCTAAAATAACCGAGTTTTCTAAATTTATTTTGAATTTTTTTGAGTGAATTATAATATTAAATATCGATTCTTTTGTTAAATCTTTTAACGGTCTTGTTTTAATATCTTTTGGTTTTAAAATTTTTTTACCTTTGAAGGACCCTGAAATAATTCTCATTAATCAATTACTCTATAGCCAATATCTTTTCTATAAAACCCACCTTGCCAATTTAATTTTTCCAAATTTAATAATATCCTATTTTTTGAATTTCTAAAATTATCAGAAGTTACTACAAAATTTAAAACTCTGCCTCCAACAGCATATAATTTTTTATTCTTTTTTAATGTGCCAGCATGAAATAAGTATTCATCATCACCTAATTTAAGATTGTCTAAGTTTTTTATTTCTACATTTTTTTTAAATTCATCAGGATAACCTTTGGAGCACATCACAATACATAAACTTTTCATATTTGACCAATTGAGATCAATTTTATCAAGTGTCTCATCACAACAAGCTAAAAAAATATCTGCTAAATCTGTTTCAAGTTTAGGAAGAATTGTTTGACACTCTGGGTCTCCCATACGTACGTTATACTCAATTAAATATGGTTCATCTTTGACAATCATAAGGCCTGCATATAAAAAACCCTTATAATTTGTGTTCATTTTAGATAAGCCTAATAGAGTAGGGTGAATAATTTTATTTAATATTTTTTCTTCTAATTCTTTTGTAATTAATCTTGAAGGAGAATAAGCCCCCATCCCTCCAGTATTTTTTCCTTTATCTTTTTCAAGTACTCTTTTGTGGTCTTGTGCTGTTTCAAAATTTTTTATAGTTTTTCCGTCACTAACTATAAAATAACTCATTTCTTCACCTTCAAGGAATTCCTCAATTAGGATATTTTTAGCTACTCCAAATTTTCCATTGAATATTTCGTCAATTGCAACATTGGACTCATTTTCATTATTGCAAATATAAACACCTTTACCTGAGGCTAAATTATCAGCTTTAATTACGTTGGGATATTTAGAGTTTTTTAAAAATTTTTTTGCATCTAATTTGTTTTCAAGTACAGCAAATTTTGCTGTTGGAATATTATAGTCTTCACAAAGTTTCTTTGTAAAAATTTTTGACCCTTCAAGTTGAGAGGCAATTTTATTAGGACCAAAAACTTTAATATTAAATTTTTCTAAATAATCAACTATACCATTTACCAATGGTTGTTCAGGTCCTATCACCACTAAGTCAATTTTATTCTCATCTAGAAACTTATGTATAACTTCAAAGTTATTAATATCTAAATCTATATTAAGGGCAATTTCCGAAGTTCCTGCATTTCCTGGAATACAGTAAATATTTTTTATTTTTGAAGATTTAGAAATTGTTGCAGCTATAGCATGTTCTCTGCCTCCACTTCCTAAAATTGCAATTTTCATAATAATATTTATATATCTTATAAATGATAAATAAATTAGCTAAATTAAAATTTCTACCAAATAATTTTGAAATCATTGAAAATGGAGATTATGTAATTTGTGCGATATCAAAAAAAAAAATACCTTTAGAAAATTTGAATTACTGGAGTGTTGAAAAGCAGGAAGCTTACTATTCATATGTAGAGGCAGCAATTGAACGTGAAAAAAATTAAAGATTTAATTTTTCCATCTATTATGAGTCCAAATCCACTGGTCTACATTTCTTAAAATCATTCTTTCCAATAAATCGTTAAGAAATTTAGTTATTTGTTTAATTGATTTTTTATTATTAATTTTAATTGGTTTGGAAACAAACATTTTAAAATAATTATTTTTTATTCTTTCAATATAAACAGGTACTAATTCACAATCATATTTTTTAATAAGTTGAGCAGGAATAGTTGTAGTAGTTGCCAGATGATTAAAAAAATTTACTTTTTCCCCCTCTCTAACTCTTTGATCAATCATTATTGCAATTGATTTTCCATTTTTCACATTTTTAATTATTTCTCGACTACCAGCTCTCCCTTTTTTAATTTGATTTTTACAAATATTTTCAGTTCTAATTTTTTCCATTGTTTTGTTCAAAAAAACATTATTAAGTGGTCTATAAATGGCAGCTAATTCAATTCCAACTTTTTCAATTTGCATAGCCATAAGTTCAAAATTATTAAAATGACCTGAAATAAAAATAGCTTTTTTTTTAGATTGTCTTAAATAATTTAAGTGCTCAAGACCTTCAATTGAAATATATTTTTTAAGTTTGTCGTTCCTAAAATCTTTAAGATGAACATATTCTGCAAAAATTCTTCCGTAGTTTCCCAAAACATTAGATGCTATTTTTTTGAGATTTTCTTGCTTTTGAATATTTGCTTTTTCTAAATTATTAATAATTGATTTTTTAGATTTAAATAAAGGACCGAAAATTACACCAATTATAAATCCTAAATTTGAAGAAAATTTATAACCAATTAACTTAAAGATAAAAAATAAAATTTTGATTAAAATATATTCAATAAAGTAGACTATTTTTTTCATAACTTAGATATTAAGAGTTTTTTAAATTTATTAATATCTTTAATTTCTAGAGTAATTTTTAAAAATTTAATATTTTTTCTTTGTGATTTATCTAACCGAAAAAAATCTTTTTCAGTAGTGACTAAAGAAAGATTTTTTTTTTTAGCTTTTAATTTTAATTGATTAAGTATTTCATTAGGTATTTTATAGTGATCTGCGTAAATTATTTTTTCTTTTATTAAAAATTTGTTCTTAATAAGGGTTTTTTCAAATTCATGAGGGTTACCAATCCCACAAAACATTAGATATTTTTTTTTTAAATCGAAATCTTTTAAATTTGATGGTTTATATTTGCCTTCAAAAATTTGAAGATTTTTATTTATAGATTTGAGTTTTAAATTAAGATCTTTATTTTTTTTCTCCCCATTAATAAAAGCAATATCATAATTTTTTATCTGATTAACACTTTCTCTTAATGGCCCTGCTGGTAGTAAATATTCATTTCCAAATCCTTCATCAGCATTAAAACAAATAATTTTCACACTATAATCAATATTTTTTTGTTGTAATCCATCATCAAGAATTGCCAGTTCAAATTTTTTTTTTGATGCTAAATGTAAAGATTTCTCTCTACTATTTTTAAAAATTACCTCTCCTTTTGCTTTTAATAAATTTATTTCATCTAATTGATCAGGATAATTTTTTTTTATAAATACAGTCTTAAATTTTTTTTTTAATAAATTTTGAATTTCAATAGCTAAAGATGTTTTTCCTGTACCACCTAAGTATGTGTTACCAACACATATTGTTTTAATCAAAAAATATTTTTTTGAATTAAATTCTTTTAAAAAATTTATTATCAAAACAATTAGAGAGAGCGGATAAAGCAGCGTAGAGATTATATTTTTAGATTTCCAAAATAAAGGTTTTACAAACTTCATATTATATACTTGTTAATATAAAGCAGATTTTTGTCTAGAACTTGCTCACCAATTTTAGTAATTTTTTTAATATTTTGTTTGTTTTTTTTATGGTTCAACTTTTTTAAAATAATTTTTTTCATCTTTAAACTACTTGAAGTAGTTAACGACATTTTATGCTTCATTAAAAATGAATATATTTCCTTAAAATTATTCACATTGGGGCCATTAATTATAAAATTACCAAATCTAGCTGGCTCTAAAGGGTTCTGTCCTCCATGAGTAATCAGGGAACCACCTACAAAAGTTATATTGGTAAGATTATAAAATTTAGATGAAACCCCATAGCTATCTACTAAATAAATATCAGTATCATTTTTAATCTTAAGATTTGAGGAGTGAGTTATAGTTTTTAAACCAAGTTTATTCATATCATCAATTATTTGAGGAGCTCTATTTATATGTCTTGGTATAATAATAGTAACAAGTTGTTTATTATTTTTTTTCAGATTTTTATGTAATTTTCCTAAAAAAATTTCTTCATTTTTATGTGTACTTGCTGCACACCAAATTTTTGAGTTTTTAAATTTATTTTTCAAAAGTTTATCATTTATCCCCTCCATATTTTTTTCTCCATAATATTTAAGGTTACCCGCAACCCTAATATTCTTAACTTGAAGTTGTTTGAGATATTTTAAGGTTTCTAGATTAGAAGGTAGAGCTAAAGTAATTTTATCAAATACTTCTTTAGCAAAACTAGGAAAAATTTTCCACCTATCAAGAGTTTTTTTAACTATTCTTGCATTTAAAATAATAATTGGAATTTTTTTTATTTTTAAATTTTTATACATGTTTGGCCATATTTCAGACTCAACAAAAATTGCTGTTTGTGGTTGCCAATAATCTATAAATCTTTTTGTTAAAAAATTATTATCTAAGGGAAAATAAACATGAAAAGTTTTTTTAAATCTTATTTTTTCAAATATTTTTGCAGAACTAGTTGTTGTCGTTGTAACAATAATGCTTTTAATTTTTTTATTTTTTTCCAATTTCTTAATTATTGGAATTATACTCATTAGTTCGCCAATACTTGCAGTATGTATCCAAACTTTATTTTTAGTTCTTTTTTTAGAATATATACAAATTTTTTCTTTAAACCTTTTAGGGTCTTCTTTTCCTTTTAATGTTCTATAAATAAAAATAATAGGTGATATTATAAAAGCCAAATTAGTCAGTATGGCGTAAAAAAAATACATCAATTTTGTTTTATTTGTCTTTGATAAAAATTTTTATAAATTTTTGAATTATTCAAAAGCTCTTCATGTTTTCCATGATCAACAATTTTACCTTTATCAACAACATAAATATTATCTGAATTAAGTATTGTTGAGAGTCTATGAGCAATAACTATTGTAGTTTTATTAATGATTAGCTTATCTAGAGCTTTTTGAATTTTCTCTTCTGTTTCAGAATCTAATGATGAAGTAGCCTCATCAAGTAATATTATTCTACTATTCTTTAAAAAAGCTCTCGCAATTGATAATCTTTGTTTTTCTCCTCCGGAAAGTTTTACTCCATTTTCTCCTATCATCGTTTCATAGCCATTTTCTAAATTATTTATAAACTCATCACTCATGGATAATTTTGCCGCCTCTAAAATATCTTTTTTATCTGCATCTGGTCTTGCATATTTAATGTTATTAAAAACAGTATCATCAAATAACGTAGTATTTTGATCTACTATTGATATTTGATTTCTTAGAGACTCTAAATTTACTAAAGATATGTCCTGATCATCAAAATATATATTTCCACTAGTTGGTAGATAAATTCTAGGTATCATATTTAATAATGTTGATTTTCCAGATCCGCTATAGCCAACTAAAGCAGTCATTTTTCCACCAGTAAATTTAAGAGACATATCTTGAAGAACTTTGTTCTCAGGATTAGACTTATAAGCAAAATTAATTTTATCTAACACAATGTTACCTTCACTGATATTTAGTTTTGCCCCTTGTTCATTTAAAGAAATTTCATTTTGTTTATCTATTATTGGTAGAATTCGTTCAGCTGCTGCCAAACCTTGTCCAATCCCAACATTTACTTTTGTTAGTGTCTTTACAGGTTGATAAGCCAACATCATGGCTGCTAAAAATGAAAAAAAATTATTTATCCCTATTTCATCATTGATTATTAATTTACCTGAGTAAAATATTAATATTGCAATCATTATACCTGTTAATATTTCCATAATTGGAGCAGATCTAATGTATATAGCTGCAATTTTCGCAGATTTTTCCTTCAAATCGTTAACAAATTTTTCTGATCTTTTTTCTTCGTAATCCTCTCTTTGGAAAATTTTTATAAGTTTATGATTTTTAAACAAATCAATTAAATATCTATTTAAATCTCCTGATTTTTCTTGTGCCTGGGTTGTGACTTTACCCATCCTCTTAGCAAGAATTTTTGCTGTAATTGATGCAAGTGGTATCATAAAAATTGCAATTAAAGATAATTTCCAATTTTGAAAAAACATTACAATAAGTAGACCTATTAATGTAAGGCTGTCTTTAAAAAGACTTAAAAGTGCATCAGCTAATAATATTGTTATCTGATTCACATCAAAATTTAAATTTGAAATATATTTTCCTGAATGTTTGTTTTCAATAATCTCTGTATCTGCTTTGATAAAAGATTTTAACATGTCAGTCTGCATCATTTTTTTAACTTCCTCAGATACATTAATCATTAATAATTTTGCAAAATAAAGAGATGTACCTTTTGCACTAAAAGCAAGTATGATTGCTATTGGGATTAAGAAAATTAAAGTTTGGTCTTTATTAAGAAATATTTTTTCGATTGCGGGATCTAAAAGCCATGCTGTTGCCGAAGTACTAGCAGCTACTATTATTGAAAAAAAACCAGCTAACAAAATTTTATTAAGAAATTTTCCAGTGTAGTTTTTAAAAAGTCTTTTTAATATTTTAATTTTTGACATTTTTTTATATTAGTTTTCCAACAAGAATATTAATAAATATTATTATTCCTAAAAAATTATTACTTTTAAATTTATTAAGACAATCAAAAGGTAAATTAGTATTTAATTTTTTTATTTGAAATACTAACAAATGTAAAATAGGAAAAATCATAAATAAAAAATAATAATATTTAAAACCCATTAATATCCCAATCAAAAGTAGTGATATGATAAAAATACAATATGAAATAAATAGAAACTTTTTTGGATCATCTTTAAATTTTATCGAAGTTGATTTTACACCTATTATTTCATCATCTTTAATATCTTGAAATCCATAAATTGTGTCGTAGCCTAGTGTCCAAAATATGGCCCCAATATAAAAAATTATTGGAATAATTGAGAATTCATTAGTTATAGAAATCCAAGCAAGCACTAATCCATAGTTAAATGTAATTCCAAGAAATAATTGAGGCCAATAAGTTATTCTCTTCATCAATGGATAAGCAAATGCTAGTGGCATTGAAATTAAAGCCATTAATATTGTAAGTTTGTTGAAATTTATTAATACTAAGAAAGCAATCCCACATAAAATCATAGCATATACTGAAGCAAGTTTCACAGAAACTTTTCCAGAAGCAATTGGTCTTCCTTTAGTTCTTTCAACTTTTTTATCAAAATTTCTATCAGCAATATCATTTACAATGCATCCTGCAGATCGCATTAAAATAGATCCTGATAAGAAAAGAGTAGAATAAAAAAAATAATTGAATAAACTTGTTTGGAAATCATAAACTAATGTTAATCCCCAAAGGCAAGGCCAAAATAATAGCATGAAGCCAATAGGTTTTTTAAATCTTGTTAGTTCTATAAATAGGTTAATTTGGTTCATAATTTACTTGTAAATAACAAAGGCTAGATTCATAATCAAACTGATTCGTATGAATATAGATTACACAGTCACAGCCCTAATGTTTCCAGCAATACCATTATTAATGAATATCTATAGTAATAGATTTCATTCATTAAGTAAGCTTATACGAGAACTTCATGATGAACATGTCTATGAAAATCATGTTCCAAATGAGTGGAGAAAACAATTTATAAATTTAAGTGGAAGAATTACTCTTCTGCGATGGACCATCATGTTTGCTGCATTTGGATTTTTATTTAATATGCTGACGGTATTGGGTCTTTATTTGAATGAAGTTTTTATTGCTCGATTAATTTTTGGATCTTGCTGTTTATCAATGATTATTTCTATTCTTTTCTTTATTAGAGAAATTCATATATCAACAAATGCATTAAAACTTCATATGTCTGATATGGATGTAAGTGTTGACTAAGGAAGTAAAACTGCAGGTCCAGTTAATTTTCTTCCTTCTAAATCTTCATGAGCCTTTTTAGCATCATTTAAAGCATATTTTTTAGCAATTTCAATTTTAAACTTTCCAGCTAATAAAGCCTCAAAAACTTTTTTAGCCGACTCTTCTAACTCTTCTCTTTTTACAGTGTAGTGAGCTATAGAGGGTCTTGTAAAAAATAATCCTTTTGCATTTATGTGTTTTTTTACATCAATAGTATCGACATAACCGGACGCATTACCAAAAGCGACCATCATTCCTCTTATTTTTAAAACTTCTATAGATCCCTCAAATGTTTTTGCACCAACACCATCATAAACAACATCAATACAGTTTTTTCCTACAATTTTTTCAACCTCTTCTACAAAATTTGTATCAGTATAATTAATTACATGATGACAACCATTTTTTTTCGCTATTTCCTCTTTTTCTTTCGATCCTACTGTTCCAATTACCTCAGCACCAATTGCATTTGCCCAAGGACATAAAATCTGTCCAAGTCCTCCAGCTGCTGCATGATATAAAACTTTATCACCTTTTTTTAGTGGGTAAGCTCTATGCAATAAATATTCAGCAGTAATTCCTTTTAAAGTAATACAAGACGCGACTTCACTTGAAACTCCATCAGGTACTAGCACTAATTTATCTTCAGGCATTATTTGCTTTTCTGCATAAGCGCCAATTGGCATTGATGCGTGTGTTACACGATCACCAACTTTAAAAAGATTAACATCAGAACCAACTTCTTCAATTTCACCACAAGCTTCAAGACCAATACCACTTGGTAGTGGAATAGGGTAAAGTCCTGATCGATGATAGGTATCTATAAAATTGAGGCCTATAGATAAGTTTTTAACTAAAACTTCTTTTGATCCTGGTTTACTAATTTCTATATTCTCAATCTTTAAAACTTCAGGCCCACCGAATTTTTTAATTGATACAATTTTCATAATTTATTTTACAAATTTATCATTATGATAATCTTGAACTGCTTGCAAGATTTCAGCTTTAGTATTCATCACAAAAGGCCCACCTCTTGCAATTTCTTCATTAATTGGTTTTCCTGAAATAAGTAAAAATTTAGCATCTGATTTTGCTTTTACAGTTAAATCTTCACCTCTTGTTAATAGTATTAAAGTACTATCTTTAACTTTGTCATGTTTATTTTTGCCAATTTCTATTTCACCATTAATCAAATAAACAAAAGTATTATGAGAAGATGGTAATTTAAAATTAAGGTCCTTATCTTTTTTTAGCTCAACATCAAAATAAATTGGCTCAACGTTATGACTTTTTACAGGGCCTTCAGCATTTTCAAATTTGCCAGCTATAACTTTTACTAGTTTATGATCATCTTTATGAATACTCATTTTGTCTGCATCAATATATATATATTCAGGCTTACTCATCTTTAATTTAGCAGGCATATTAATCCATAATTGAAAACCATGAAGTTTACCTTCTTTCATGGCTGGCATTTCAGAATGAATTATCCCGCTTCCTGTTTTCATCCATTGAACATCTCCTGCAGTCATTCTACCTTCACCACCAGTACTATCTTTATGTTCAAAATCTCCAGCTAACATGTAAGTCACCGTTTCAATTCCTCTATGAGGGTGGGGTGGAAAACCTGCAATATAATCTTCACTATTTTCAGACCCAAATTCATCTAACATTAAAAATGGATCAAAGTAATTTGGCTCAACGCCAATACTTCTTTTTAATTTTACTCCAGCACCATCGGATGCTGCAATTGGTTCAATTATTTTTTGTACCTCAATTTGTTTCATATTTATGTTCTATTACCTTTGATTAAAAAGTATATTCCACCAATTAAAAGAAATATTTGTTCACTTGTAAAAAGCTTTGTTGTGATTAACCAGTCTTGGTGTGCAAATATAAGTATACTTACCATTAAAACACTTATATTAAGTCCTGAAATTCTTGTTAATAAGTTGCCTATAGGATTTTTTATAAACCCACTTATGATTAAAATTAATCCTGAAAGTAATTCAGAAATAGCTACCGTAGACGCTATAATTGGAGATAGGTCAAAATACTCTATTAATCCTTGAGGAGGTAAAGGGAATTTGTTTAAACCATGAATTATAAAAGCAACACCAATTCCAAATCGAAAAACTAAAGATGCTAATGCATCAATGTTTGAAAAAAAATTATCAATTTTTTTATTAATATTTTGCACTTTTATCCACATCTATTGCAACGAATTGTTGCAAACATTTCATCCCATTCATTTTCTTTTTCTTCTACGTAATCCATTAGACATCTTAATGCTTTTGATTTATCAGGGAGATCGTATTTATCTACAATTTGTTCTAACATTTCCTCTGAGTCAGAATATATTTCAAAAGATATTTCCTTTTTTTCACTCATATTTTTTCCTTTCAAGTGAAAGATATATTTTAAATAAATTTGTGATATATAAGTCAAATGATCGCTTTAAATTAAGGGCGCTAACTCAGACAAATCTTTAATTTCATGTTTAGGATTGTAATCTAAGTTATCAAAAATATTGTTATTTCTGTTTACCCATATTGAATTATAGCCATAATTTCCACCACCTGATACATCCCAAGTGTTAGCGCTTAAAAAAGTAACTTCATTTTTTTGAATATTATATTTTTTAATTGGTATATCGTAAACTTTAGAGTATGGTTTATAAACACCAACTTGTTCTATTGAAAAAAGATCATCAAATAAATTATCTAGATTATTACTTATAACTAATTGATTAAGAAGGCCAGGTGTACCATTTGAAAGGATAGCTAGTTTATAATTTTTTTCTTTAAGTGATTTTAAAACTTCAGGCACTTCTTTAAATGGTGACAAAGTTTTATAAAGATCTAATAATTCATTTCTCATTGAAGAATCTATTTCATAAGCCTTCATAGATTTGTCCAAACTATCTTCAGTTATTTGCCAAAAGTCTTTATGTCTTTTCATTAAACTTCTAAGCCAAGTATATTCTAGTTGAGTAGTTCGCCAGTAGTTTGCAAATCCCTCCCACTTATCACCAATTTTATCTTTACATTTCTCTGCTGCAGAATTTACATCAAATAAGGTTCCATATGCATCAAAAATTATTGCTTTAATATTTTTCATAATTAAACTTATTTTAATGAGTAATATTAGATTATTTTATCCTGAAAGTTTATCACTTAATTTGAGA